>JANOVS010000039.1:0-16304 GCA_031417515.1 Hyphomicrobiales bacterium | reverse complement strand
CGACATTCCACCATCCGGTTTCCGGTGCCAATGTCATCACCACGGAATATTCGGATTGGGCCACAAATTGTCCGGAATATAAAGTGACGGCGGTGCAGGTGACCCTCTCCAACCGGCAGTCCGACTGGCAGGATGAATGGGAAACCCGCGAGCGGGAGAACAAGCGCGTTGCTGCGGAATAGGTGAGACCGAATGCGTTTCCACGAGTCGGCTTCCCAAAATGCGGGCGGAGTGCTTAACAACACGCCCGCCATCTGGGCTCTTCCGGAAGAAGTGCCGGTCGCCTTGCAGTTCAACTCCTCGCCCTATGCCGTGATGATGGCAACGCCTGCTGATCTGGAGGATTTTGCATTCGGCTTTGCCCTGTCCGAGGGTTTGGTAGGCCATGGCAGCGACATCAACAATGTGTTGATCATGCCATCAGGTGAAGGTTTCACGGCGGATATTGCGGTTGACGAGAACAAACTCATCCGTGAGCGGATGGTTTCGCGCAACATTGAAGGACGTGTGGGATGTGGACTTTGTGGCATTGAGGAAATGACCGATGCCATCCGCATGCCGAAAGGACGGCTGGTTTCAGCGCGATTGGAAAACGCCGCAGTATCATTTGCCTTTGATGCCTTGCCGGAACATCAACCCATGAACGCCGTCAATCGCACCGTCCACGCGGCGGCTTTTTGTTCCGTGGACGGATCAATCATGCTGGCGCGCGAAGATGTGGGGCGGCATAATGCCCTCGACAAGCTGATTGGTGCGATGTCGCGTGAGCAGATGCGGCCCGACGGATTTGTGCTGATGTCGTCGCGCTGCTCATTTGAACTGGTGCAGAAGTGTGCGATGGCGAGCATTGGTGCCTTGGCAACGATTTCAGCACCCACAGTTCTGGCTTTAAAACTGGCGCGGCAGGCAGGATTGCAACTTGCTTCAGTTTCGAATTCCGGCGTGATGATTTTTGATGGAGAACCCGATGGAAACCCCTGACATGGTACGGATGGCCAACCAGATTGGCACATTCTTCAAGAGCTATGGCGACGACTATGCCACCAAGGAAATCGCCACCCATATCAACTCATTCTGGGATCCGCGCATGCGCCGCATGTTGCTGGTGCATCTTGAAAACGGTGGCGAAGGTTTGAGTGATGCTGTGAAAGCCGCAGGCGCCAATATCAAGCCGCCGAAAGTAGCAGCCTGAGAAATCACTTCTTCCGCAAAGCCTTTGGCAGTTTCCACAGATGATTGACCAGATCATCAACCTCAATGCCCACTTCTGAATAGGCCATGCCTTTGACGGTGATGCCTGCCTCATCAACGGTTTCCGTTCGACCCGAAACGAGGGGGTGCCACCAGGGCAGCGTGTGGCCTTCATCCAGCAGGCGATAGGCACAGGTCTTGGGCAGCCAACCGAGATCGCCGACATTTTTGGGCGTGAGGGTCACACAATCAGACACCCGCTTCGAACGGTTTGGATAATCCGTACACTGACAGGTTTTCACATCAAGCAGCTTGCAGGCGGCACGGGTGTAGAGATAGCGGCCGGTGTCTTCGTCTTCCAGCTTGTTGAGGCAGCAGCGCCCACAGCCGTCGCACAGGCTTTCCCATTCGCCGCGGGTCATCTCGCCAAGTGATTTGGTTTTCCAGAAGGGTTGCGTTGTCATGGCGCCCTTCTAGTCTGCCCAAAAACCCTTGCCAAGCCCAAGCCTTATGCCACCACTTCGCCATGGAGGCCCAGATCGAGGCCTTCCACTTCGATTTCGCGGGTTACGCGCAAGCCGTGCAGTTTCTCGATCACCCACAGCATGGCGAAGGTGGCGCTGGCACACCAGGCAGCAACAATCAGGCTTCCCAAAATCTGGATCCAAAGTTGTGCCGGATTTCCTTCCAGCAAACCGGATGTGCCACCCCAGGCTGCCGAAGCAAAAACCCCAATGCCAATTGTGCCGATAAAGCCACCTATGCCGTGCACGCCGAAAACATCCAGCGAGTCATCATAACCGAATTTGCGTTTCAGCGAGGATGAGGCATAGAAGCAACCAAGCCCGGCGAGAAGCCCGATGGCCATGGCTCCCAAGGGCGAGACATAGGCGCATGATGGCGTGATGGCCACGAGGCCTGCCACAGCGCCTGATATGATACCGAGCACGCTGGGTTTCTTGTGCCTGTACCATTCGATAGCCATCCAGCCCAGAGCACCGGCGGCACCAGCGATTTGGGTGTTCATCAAGGCAAAGGCTGCAACGGCATTGGCCGACAACGCCGAACCACCATTGAAGGCCAGCCAGCCGACCCAGAGCAAGGAAGCGCCGGTGACGGAAAGAATGAGATTATGCGGGATCATCGGCTCTTGCGGAAAGCCCCGGCGTTTACCCAGCATGATTGCGGCGACAAGACCTGCAATGCCGGAATTGATTTCCACCACACTGCCGCCGGCGAAATCCAGAAAGCCCATTTTGGAAAGAAAGCCACCGCCCCACACCCAATGGGCGACTGGCACATAAACCACCAGCAACCAGATGCTGAGGAACCACAGCAAGGACGAAAATTTCATGCGGTCAGCGAATGCACCGCAAATGATGGCGGGTGTTATGATGGCGAAACTCATTTGAAAGGTCATGAACAGGGTTTCAGGAATTGTGCCTGTCAGTGAATCTTTGCCTACGCCATTCAGAAAAAATTTGGCGGTGTCGCCAATCCATGGATTGTCACCGCTGAAGGCCAGGGAATAGCCTGCGAAAATCCATAACAGTGACAACAGGCAGCATGATGCAAAACTCTGCATCAGGGTTGAAAGTACGTTTTTCTTGCGCACCAGACCGCCATAGAAAAGTGCGAGGCCGGGAATTGTCATCATGATGACAAGGCAAGTTGCCACCAGCACCCAGGCCGTATCGGCTCCGCTGATGGTTGCGCTCTGGGCCAAGGCTGGCGATGCCCCTGCCATCAGCGATGCTACTATTGCTGTTGCCAAAACTATTTTCTTCATTGCCCCGACCCCAATGCCCCGAATTCCCAATTGATTTTATGGCCCGCTTGCTGCGCGCCTGTTTTTTGACCATCATTTCTAGGCAATTTGCATGCCAAACAGGCAGATTGGTAACCTATTGTTAATCTGTGTTTTTTTATTGCAACTCGTTGTCAGCGCATCGGTTCGCCTGAAAAATAGTCAATTTCCGATTAGACTGCACGAAATTTAATCAGTTCCGGCCGCAAAACCTGCCGCAGCTTCACCATTATTTTGCAGCATGCTCGACACCGTGTTCAGGCTTGTTTAGACGGGTTGCAGAGTGATTTGCGGCGAGTGGACAGCTGAATTCAACTGGGGGACAACAGGTTAGACCGTGGGATCACTGCCGACACGCAATTCGATATTCCGTGCCATCTGGAAAGCCGATTCCTTTGTCAGCTCCCTGCTGTTTGAAATATGGGATGGGCTGAAGCGCATGGGTTCGGCCTATGGGTCTTTCCTCTATCGCTATTTCCGCATTTCAGGCCCGCGCCGCATCATCATCGACACAGTAGATGATATGGCGACTTTCGGCACTGTTGCGGCATTTGCCATTCTGGCTTTTGCCTTGCCGCCGTTTTCCGGCACCGGTGATGTGTGGAACCGGGGTCGTGAGTATGCAGTGACATTCACTGATTCAGCCGGACAGATCATTGGCCAGCGCGGCATCCGGCAGGACGATGCCATTCCGCTTGAGGATATCCCGCCCCATATGATCCAAGCCGTATTGGCGACGGAGGATGCACGGTTTTTTGATCACTTTGGTGTTGATGTGATTGGCACCTTGCGCGCCATGACCCGCAATGCGCAAGCCGACGGCAAGGTGCAAGGCGGTTCATCGATCACCCAACAGGTGGCAAAGAACCTTTTTCTTTCGCCTGAAAAAACCATGCGGCGAAAAGCCCATGAAGCTTTTCTGTCGTTGTGGATCGAAGCCCGGCTTTCCAAGCAGGAAATCCTGAAACTCTATCTCGACCGCTCTTACCTGGGTGGCGGCAACTATGGCATTGAAGCGGCCTCGCAGTATTATTTCGGCAAGTCGGTGCGGGATATTTCGCTGTTTGAATCGGCCATCCTGGCTGGCCTGTTCAAGGCACCCACAACCTATGCACCACACCAAAACCTGGAAGCCGCCAAGGCCCGCGCCAATGTGGTTCTCTACCGCATGCTGGATGTGGGGTTCATTACGCAGGGCGAATTGCTGCTGGCCAAAAGGGAACCGCTTGTCGTCATCAGCCATGCCAATGCAAGTGCTCCCGACTGGTTTTTGGATTGGGTGTATCAGGACACGCTCGATGTTCTCGAAAAATACAGTCTCAACGAAAACTTTGTTGTTGAAGTAAAGACCACCATAGACAGCAAGCTGCAAACAGCTGCCCAGCAAATTCTCAACCGGGCTGTCGATACTTTGGGGCCTGATGGAAAATTCTCGCAAGCCGCATCGGTTACGATGGCCCCGGATGGGGCTGTGAAGGCGATTGTCGGTGGCCGGGATTATGATGTCAGCCAGTTCAACCGCGCCACCAACGCCCAGCGGCAATCCGGTTCTGCCTTCAAACCATTTGTCTATCTCGCGGCGATTTTGAAAGGCTACAAGCCCAACCAGATTGTGGTGGATAGTCCTGTCAGCGTTGGAAACTGGAGTCCGAAAAACTACAGCAACAAATTTGCCGGCCGCACCACATTGAGCAATGCGCTTGCCCATTCCTACAATTCCATCCCGGTCAAACTGTCGATTGATGTCGGTCGCAAATTCATCATTGAAACTTCCCACAAGGTGGGCATTCAGGGCGAACTCGAAACCTGGGCGCCGATGGTTCTGGGCACCAGTGCGCTTAACCTGCTTGACCTGACCACTGGTTATGCCACATTTGCAGGCGGCGGCAAGCTGGCGTCACCTTATGGCGTTCTCGAAATCCGCAAGCCGACAGGTGAAGTCATATATAACCGCAGCATTAACAGTTCACCCCAGCAACAGGTTGTGCCTGAAGAAGCCATTGCTGATCTCAACAGCATGTTGAGTGCCGTGGTGAAGAATGGAACGGCACGCCGGGCTGATCTTGGCTATGCCCCGCAAGGCGGCAAAACCGGCACCAACCAAAGCTATCGCGATGCTTGGTACATTGGCTTCACGGCCCATAATGTGACAGGCGTTTGGGTTGGCAATGATGATTTCACGCCGATGAATGAAGTAACAGGCGGCAAGATCCCTGCCCCGCTCTGGAAGGAAATCATGGACGTGGCGGAAAGCGGCCTGACACCTGAAGGACTACCCGGCATACCGCTTGATGGCAATTATACTTCGGCACCTTCAATTATCGCTTCGGTGCCAATCCTCACCCCACCGATCACGGATGAAACGCCAGACTTGTCGGCACCGCTGCCCGGCGATGAGGCCCGCGATGTTCTGGATGGCATGTTCGCCTTCCTGGAAAAAAAGCCAGGCGCTGGTGTCGCAGGTCGCAAGAAGAAAAACCAGCTGCGCGAAAATCGCCGGGCAAATTCTGATCTGAAGCCTCGTCTGAAATCGGATTCCCAACTTGTGCTGCCGCGGGCCAATGTCGATCCTACACCGCGTCGCAGTTTTCTTGACTCGTTGTTCCAGTCAAATGCAAAGTCAAAACAGAAGAAGAAAAAAGCCCTTTTCAATTTTTAAGTTGTCCCATGATTTGTCTTTCCCATCCTGACGCGCCTGCTTCTCTGCCAATCATTACGGCGGCAGCTTAGGCCATGAAAAAGTATGCCATCATCGCCTCACTTTTAATAGCAGGGGTATCGCTGGGTTGGTTGTCAGCCCGCTTCATGATGCAGAATGCTGCAGGCGCTGTTGCCACGACTGACGGCGGCTGGGCCGAAATCACATTGACCAACGACAATCTGCGATCGACCTATGAGTCAGGTTATTATCTATGGCAGGGGAAAGTACCACCGCCCAGTCATGTCCGGCTTTTCCGCCGCGTCAAGGATGATGAAGGCAACAATCTGCGCGGCGATTGTGTCATCCAGATCGAGGGAACGATTCCCGAAGCACGCTGGTGGGTCGTCAACACCGATGGTGCCAACCCATCCGGCTCAGTTTCAGCAGGCACAGCCATCCGTGAGGCCAATGGCGAAGTGGCCATAACAGTTTCGCAAAGTCCGGTTCCCGGCAACTGGATCAAACCTGGGGCCGCCAACAGCTATACGTTGCAGCTCGTCCTGCAAAATGCCAGCATTCCCAACAGTCAAAAACTGGTCCTGCCTGCTGTCAAACGGTTGTGGTGTTGAAATGGGCAAGTATGTTTTTTGGGTAATTTTTTCGGCACTGCTCGGTCTTGCGGTCCACCTCGCCTATATCCTGTTTGTTCCAAGCCAGATGTTCAGTGCCCAAATTGATGCAACCCTGCGCCACCAAGGCACAAACAAGTTTGAAATTCTCGATGCAAAACTACAGGCTGCCCTGCTGCCGTTTGCGACCACCGATGACCTTGTGGGTCTCTGCAAATTTGATGTGTCAAAGGGTTCCGTCAAACTCGCGGTGGCGGTTCCGGAAGGGTATTGGACTCTTTCTGTTTATACGCTGCACGGCAAGCAGGTTTATGCCCTGAACGGCGAACAGGCTGATACACAGAATTTTACGGTGACACTGTCAAAATCACCGAGTTTGGTTTCGCAAATACTCGGTGATGAAACTGATGCTGCACCAGCTACTGATGGCGATATCGGTTGGCGTGTAGGCCTGACTGAAAACCAAGGTTTGGCATTTCTCTGGATGCCACAAAGCGATCAGTGGAAGAAGCAGGAAGCGGCCGTGATGTTGCAAACCAGCAGTTGCAGTTTGCAAAGTGGTGGCGGATCCTGAAAATCAGACCGCGCGGTTTCGCACTTCACCATCCAGACGTCGCATGTCTTCAGGTGTTTCAAAACGTTCAAAACGCACACCATTGAACAATAAAATTTGCGCCGTTGAATCTTCAACAAAGGCTTTCGGCTGTTGCGGCTTCCGCTTTGTTTCAATCTGGATAACGTCGGCCATGTTGTCTCGCCTTTGCCCGGTGCAGGATGTGCTTCGGGAATGTCTTGGGTTGACGCGATTAAGGCGATCTATAGTTAACAAGTCGCTAAACTCAAGCTCTGTTCGCCAAAGTTTTGCAGATCAAGACTGACGCGGCTCAAGACCAGCCAAACCATTGCGATCTTCAATCTCAACAACCCAGATGTCTGGATCACTTTTGCGACGCTTGGCAATGTACGCGCTGAGTGGCAGCCATGGCTGGGGTTCTGGATATGCCAATTCAAATTGGCGCTCCCCATCTTCATCATAAGCTGGACCAGGAGGTGGCACCAAAAGATGATGCAAGCCGTCAAGGTGATTGATGACCACGTATACTGCCCCGGCTTCCTCGGCTCCCCGGTGAAGCACTGCACCATTCAAGCCCTGCACGGCACAGCGGCGCAGCAGCGCTTGAACCCATATTTCAGACTTCAAGCGCATGTGAGTCCCGATCTAGTTTTTCAGGGCGGCCTGGCGTTTTGCTTCGGCAGCTTTCATCGCCATCAAAAGATTCTTTGAAACTTTGCCTTCCATGTTCAGGCCATGTTCCAGCTCAAAACCCAGGATCGCGGCACGCGTGGCTTCGTCCATTTCGCCAGAGCGCGTTCCTGGATCAAAACCCAGTTTGGCAAGGCGTTGTTGCAGTTTTAACGTCGCCGTTTGCTTGGGTTGAATGATTTCTGCAATTGTCTTGGCTTTTGGTTCTGGCTTCAAAACTGGTTTGATCTTGGCTTTGGGCGCAGACTTTTCTGCGGCCTTTGCCAACGGTTTAGCGACGGGCTTTATTGGCTTTTTGTCAACCAGTTTGGCTTGCCGCTTGACCACGGGTTTTACCGGGGCCTTTGAGGGCGTTTCCCCGACTTCGGGCTCAGGTTGCACGGTTTCAATTTTTACCACGCGCTTTTTCGGAACAAACACGCGTGCTTCCGGTTCCGGCAAGTTCACCGTATCGGTGGCATTGATCGACCCGGTAAACTCGCTGGCTTGGGCCACTTTTTTCATGAAGCGGATGTGTTCAAGCAGTTTCTGGGTTGCAATCCCTGTGGTCGCCAGACCGTTTTGCTGCTGATAGGTTTCAATGGCAATTTGGGTTTTGGGTCCGTCAACGCCATCCACCAGCCCCTGAAAATGACCCGTGGCGAGTAATTCCCGCTGCACGTCTTCGATCAATTCATCGTATTTGAGGGTTACGGTGCGGGATGTCTTGTCAGTCGCATCAATGGCAGGTTTGCCCTGCTTTTCGCTGGTCTGCACGGCGTGGGAGCCACTTGAAGTCTGACCCAAAAATGCATTGAAAATGATCATGCCACCAAAAACGGCCGCGATGCTGAGCACCACCATGGAGGTGGGCCGCATCGTGGCCGAGATCGCTTCAGGCACATGCCTGACATTGGATTTGGATTTTTTACGCAAACTCAAACTCGCAAACAAAACTCACAAGCCACTTTGCCCTCGGGCTGGTTAACATCAGCTTTCCAAAGCGAAGTTCATGGTTAAGAATTTGCTGCCAGGACACTTTCAATTTGCCCCTGCCCTTTCATGGGGCTTCAAATCTTTCGTGCTAGGAACATTGCTGTGAAGAAACGGCTCAAACAGTTTCAAGCAAGGAATAGAAGATGGGGATTCTCAGAACAACGCTGGTGCTCGGTGCGATTTTCGTATTGTTACCCTCGCCACCGCATAGGGCGAAACCGGGAGAAACGGAAGTTGCCCGTGATCCAGGAACAATTGGCTATGTGATTGCCGCTACTGATGCGTTTTCCGACGTCAAAGGCTTCTGCATGCGCAAGCCTGCTGTTTGTGATGCAGCAGGCTATATGGTGGTAAAAATTGAAGCCAAAGCCAAATATTCGGCCAAGCTGATTTACGAATGGGCCAATGACGCGACCGCTGAACCAGAGCGCAAGAAGAAAAAGCCCGCAGTCAAAAATCTCGACAACATTGCCACTGGTTCGGTAGACATTCTGCTTTCGGTACCGACTTCGCCGAATCGGGAGAGTTGAGTCTTTGCCCAACGCGGTTTAAATGCTGCGGAATGAATGACATTCCATCAGCATCTGAACTTGCCCGATTGATCGACGATTTTTCCGTGTTGGACGACTGGGAAGATCGCTATCGGCATGTTATCGAGCTTGGCAAGGCTTTGCCTGCCATGCCGGCAGCACTCAAATCCCCCGCCACAAAAGTCAGTGGCTGCGCCAGTCAAGTCTGGATCCATACGACTGTTCATGACACACCGTCAGGCCGCAAACTGGCGCTTGTTGGCGACAGCGATGCGCTGATTGTCAAAGGTCTTATCGCCATTACATTCATGATGTTCGAGCCCTTGCTGATTGCCGACTATGCGGGGTTTGATTCTGCAGCTGTCTTGGCCAAATTGGGTTTGCAGGAACATCTGACACCCCAACGCTCCAACGGACTTGCATCGATGGTCAAGCGCATCAAGGCTGATGCGATGGCGGCACAATAACAGGCTTGAAATCATCCACCGCCCAGTGGCCAATTTTGCCTTGCCCGCCATGTCTGAGTGAGGGTTTCAACCCATAATGCCTGGCAAGCCGCGTCAACGCCAAGGCCAATACAATCTTTCCAGTGCGTCTTGGCAAATCCAGCCGCTGTTCAGCCTGTTCCAAACCACCTGCCAAACAGCAGACATGATAGAGGATACTGGCAAGCTCGGGACCAACCGCATCGAGGGCCAAATGCAAGCGCTGGCGGGCGTCTATGGCATTGTCGGACAAGCGCGCCAGGGCATTGTCGCTGATTTGCCAATGCCCCCCTCCCGACACGGAAGCCGCGTCATATCGGCTGGTGGTTTTTGCTGCCAGCGAAGATTTTTCGAAGTCGCGCCGCAGCCGTTCGCCCGCTGCAATTTGGTGCAGATCGACAAAGGGTTTTCCGTCTGGCTTATGCAATGAAGCCAGGCGGGCCAAGGGGCTTTCCATGTCGTTCAACAATGGTTTGAGAGGTGCCGCAACCACGCGGAAAAAACCTGGCACCTGCTCAATCAATTGGCCGGATTTCTGCAACTTATTGAAAGTTTCCATCCGCCGGGTCGCGAGTTTCCTGACTTTGCCATCCTTGTCATGACGCAACTGCCAACAGCCTTGCCGCCAGAAAAACACCCCCGGATGAGCCATCAGCCAACGAAGTTCTGCTGGATCAAGCCCTGCTTCCAAGCTTGCGCCTCCGGATTTTCTGTCGGTAGAGTTTGTTTCAGTTGAACTTTTCATGGGAACATTATCCTTTCGGCTAATATTCCTACAATACTACTTCAAAGGAATCAATACCTATTTTAGGCAGAGGCCAATTGTCCGTCCAGGCCGATCTCGGAAGCAGGCACAAAATAGTCGAAACACAAGACCATGCCCACACTTTCCGTCAATGTGCGCAGTGGCAATTTCAACCAGTATTGGACAACATGTTCCTTGTCGATCATGGGACCGCGCAACACGCCTTGGGTCGGAACAGCCTTTTCGATGGTACGTAGATAGGCTGCATGCCAATACTCGCGCTTGCTGCCCCACTTCATATCCTGAAGCAGCAGCCCGGTTATTTCGCGCTCATATATTTCCCGCAAACGGGTTCCTGCCAACCTTATGCGGCAATCCTCCACGGTGCTGCCTACATCGATCAGGCTAAGACCCGGCAACAATCGCGGCAATTGTGCCGGATTGATATCGGCCCGACAGGGCATGGTGTATTCACCCGACTTCTCCAGCCAGTAGTCAAAGAGTTGTCGTTGCTCAGGCACAATCAATTGCGCCCTGAACGCCTTGCTTCCAGGTTTGTGTTCCAATGCTGCCGCCCTATCACCAACAAATAGAGTTGTTGATTCACCCCCGTTATGAATCGAAGCACGGTGATCCGCAAGAGTCTCAGATATTAATTTTTTATGAACAGGCTACCGGTGGTGTTCAATGCACCGGTGCGTAGGGTCCGCTTTTGCACTGGGCCCAATCCCAATAAGTCAACAATATCCGGGCCTTGGTGAACGACATGGTTTCGAAAATCGACTGCAAATCTTCGATGTCGCGCAGGCGCGAGATGATTGGCAATTCCGATTCGCTCATCTTCTTCAGCAATCCACGCATGGCTTTGCGCGGATAACCGGCAGCTTTGAGCATTACGACAAGCGGCTCGCCTTCCGGATCATTGAGAACGCGCAAGGCTGTGTCCGGTGCAATCTTGATGGCTGCGGCCAGTTCTTCAGAGGCTTCCTCGCGTTTGCCACGTGCTGCCCGATCCAACGCTTCCATGATCGCAAAATCACCGGATGACTGGTCTTCGTGTTCTTCAACGTCTTTGGTTGCAAGCGTGATTTTCAGGATCTTGCCAAGGGTTTCCGAGTCAGTCAGGAAGCGCGAGAGAATGTAGCGGCGCATGGGTGCCGGGGCATGCCAGAACAATTCGAACGCAAAGGGAGCCGTAAAATCCGGCCGGGTTGCCAGGGGTGCAAGCAAATCCGGTTGCTCATCCACATTGGCAATCAATGCGTTAAAACCCTCATGGGAGATTTCGGCTTCCATGTTGCGCACAAGTGTCAAAAGCACAGAGGGCTCGCTCGTCTTGATCAGGACATCGCTGATCGCACGAGACAGTTTGCGACGACGGGCGATCATGCGCAATTTGGCGAGTTCCGCCTCTTCGGTCACCATTTGCAAATCGCGATCGGTAATATGCATGCAATTTTCAAGCAACGGGCCTGCAACCTCAACCCGCGGATCACGAATCAGGCGGGCCACCAGCAAATGAGGGGGGTTGTCCATCATGGCCAAGCGCTCGGCCAACATGACCAATGGTTTCAAATCAAGTTTCGGCAAAAGCCGCAACAAGGTGTCTGCAGCCAACGCACGTTCGTGGGGCAATCCCGAACTGGCACCCGTCGCCATCATATCCAACAAGGAGCGGGCGAGTTCGGCGTTTTCAAATCCGGCCGATGCGGCAGCATCAAATAGTTCGGCAGGATGACCTTTAATGCCTGCTGCAAACTTTGGTTCATCCAGGTCTTCGATAGCAATATCAACAATATTCGGTGTAGTTACCGTGTCATGCACCTCCGAAGCCGGCAGAATGGTGGCGAGATCGAAGTCGGCAGCAACCGGAATGGACATGCCGCCTTCCTGCTTTGCAAATTCCCCAACTTCACGCAGATACTGAGCCAGATCTTCAGCAGTGGGTTTGGCCAGCAACATTCGCCAAATGGTCTCGAGTTCCAATTCAGTGCGGCGTTTTTCCAGCTCTTGCTTGACCTGGATATCACTATCCGTGTCAGTCGAAACAACCTGGATTTCCAGCGGGATATCCGCACCAACAAGTGTGGGTTCAAAAGCCGCTTCAATGTCTGGCGAATCTTTCAGAATTTCTTTCAACGGTGTTATTTGGGCAATTGGCGGCGCCAAAAACAAATCCGAATCTTCAGTCAAGAGAACGCCGACGGGTTCGATAACCGGCTTCACCGCAGCTTCCGGCAGCGGGATATCAAGGTCGAATGCAACCAAGTTTGTCTGGACCCGCTGCAAGTCGGGTTGTGGATCGAATAGTTCGTCTTTGATCTCAAGTGGGACTTCAATGACTGGTGCTACAATCATCTGCTCTGCAAAGTCAGGAATGACTGGTGCTGTAATCATCTCTTCCGCAAAGGCAGGAATGACTGGTGCTGCAATCATCTGCTCTGCAATGGCAGGATTGACAGGCGCAATTATTGTCGGCTTTACAATTTCAGGAATGACTGACGGTTCCGCCAATGCGATTGCGGCAACAGGCCGCTTCAAGCGCGCCGTGAGGTCACGAAAAGAGCTTGCCGATATTTTCGGTTTCTGCGTCTCGGCAGATGTGTTGGGAAAAAACGAAGTTGCAATATGCATCGCCGCACTATCCCTGAATTCTGCAAGCGCAGTGTTCGCGTTCATGTCTCTACCGTGGTCCAAGTTCCATCCCCCAGATGACAATTGCAGAGGAGTGCTTCCGTTTTGATTAATTCCGATGTTTGGACGAGTTAACCATGCAACCTGCTTGGAGTTATGGTTAATGGCAGGTAAATGAAGTGTCTTGTTATTGCTTCGCCTGAAACAGCCCAAAATGGAATGAGGACATGATGACCAAATCAACCGTTGATTGGAAGAAACAGCTTTCGCCTGACGCCTATTACGTGACCCGTGAACATGGCACCGAGCGGGCCTTCACCAGTCCGCTGAATGATGAAAAGCGTCAGGGTATGTTTTCGTGTGTTTGTTGTGGCCGCGGGCTTTTTGCTGCCGACTCAAAATTTGAAAGCGGCACGGGCTGGCCCAGTTTCTTTGCACCGGTTGAAGCATCCGCAGTAGATACCACGGTTGACCGCAAGTTTTTCATGAAACGAACTGAAGTTCACTGCCGGGATTGCGAGGCGCATCTGGGCCATGTGTTTCCGGATGGTCCAAAACCCACTGGCTTGCGTTATTGCATCAATGGCGTTGCCCTGACCTTCAAACCCGATGGTGAAAAATAATGGCCAAAAAACCTGCCAAAAAACAACCCGTGCCACCGCGTGCTGATCAGCGGCCCCATGTTGAACCTTGGCATGGCCAGGTGAAGCATGATGACTACAAATGGCTGAAGGCCGACAATTGGCAAGCGGTCATGCATGACCCCACTTTGTTGCCGCAGGATATTCGCGCCTACCTCGAAGCTGAAAATGCCTACACCAAGGCGAAAATGGCGGACACGACCAAATTCCAGAAATCGCTTTTTGCCGAATTGAAGGGCCGCATCAAGGAAGATGACCAATCGGTGCCAACACCGGATGGTGATTTTATTTATTCCTCTGCCTTTATCAAAGGCGGACAATATCCGCTGCTGAAACGGGCACCGCGCGAAGGCGGTGAGGAAGTAGTGCTGTTTGATTGCAACGCCATGGCCAAGGGGCACGACTATTTCAGCTTTGGTGGTGTGTCACAATCGTTTGATCATGGGCGCGGGGCCTGGTCGGTTGATGACAAGGGATCGGAATTCTACGAAATCAGAATTCGCGATTATGGCTTGGGCCGCGACCTTGATGATGTTCTGACCAACACCGGTGGCGACGCCTGCTGGTCCTTGGACGGGAACTTTATTTTCTATACATTGCAGGACGAAAACCACAGGCCACTGAAAACCTTTCGCCACCGGATTGGCACGAAACAGGAAGACGATGTTTTGGTGTTTGAAGAAAACGACACCGGCATGTTTACAGGGATAGGTACCACGCAATCGGAGCGCTTTATCATCATCAGTGTCCACGATCATGATACGTCTGAAAACTGGTTGATTGATGCAAGTTCACCGACCGCCAAACCCCGCGTTGTTTTGAAACGCCAGAAGGGGTTGGAGTATGAACTTGAACACCATGGTGAGAACTTTATCATCAAGACAAATGCAGATGGAGCGGAAGATTACAAGCTGGTGACTGCACCGATCACTGATCCTTCACCACAGAATTGGAAAGATTTTGTACCGCATCGGCCCGGCATTTTTATTGTGGCTTTTGGTATTTTTAAAAACTGGATGATTCGCATGGAACGGGAGAACGCCCTGCCCCGGATTGTCGTGCGCAATATGACGAGCGGCGACGAACATTCAATTGCTTTCGACGAAGAGGCCTATTCCCTCGGCTTTGGCGACATGCGCGAATTTGATACCGACATGATGCGCTTCAGCTATTCATCGCCCACAACGCCTTCGCAAGTTTACGACTACAACATGAAAACGCGCGAAAGGATGTTGCGCAAAAGCCAGGAAGTGCCTTCTGGCCATGAACCGCTGGACTATGTGGCACGGCGGCTTTTGGCTCCGGCCCATGATGGCGAAATGATTCCGGTGACACTGTTGCACCACCGCGACACCAAGCTCGATGGCACGGCACCGCTCTGGCTTTATGGCTATGGTTCCTATGGCATGTCGATGCCTTCCGGTTTCAACACCAACATTCTTTCACTGGTCAACCGCGGCTTCATCTATGCGACGGCCCATGTGCGGGGCGGCCAGGAGAAAGGCCGACGCTGGTACAAGAATGGTAAACTGGAATTCAAGGTCAACACGTTCAAGGATTTTGTATCTGTCGGCGAATTCCTGGTGGCGCAAGGCTTGACCAAACGCGGCAACATCATTGCCCAAGGGGGTAGTGCCGGTGGATTATTGATGGGGGCGGTAGCCAATATGGCACCTGACCTTTTCAAGGGCATTGTGGCTGAAGTGCCGTTTGTTGATGCACTGACCACCATGCTGGATGACACCCTGCCGCTGACACCACCGGAATGGCCGGAATGGGGCAATCCCATTGCCAATGCCAAAGCCTATGAAACCATTGCATCCTATGCGCCCTATGAAAATGTAAAGGCGCAGGCCTATCCGCACATTTTTGCCTTGGGTGGCTTGACCGATCCACGAGTGACATACTGGGAACCTGCCAAGTGGATAGCAAAGATCCGTGTACTGAATACATCAGACAATGACCTGATGTTGAAGATCAACATGGGGGCTGGGCATGGCGGCGCATCAGGCCGTTTCGACAGGTTGAAGGAAGTGGCCGAAGTTTATGCCTTTGGATTGAAGCTGACGGGAAAACAGGATGCTGCTTGAGGCGAACAAGGCTTCACTGTTGCTGGTGGATGTGCAGGAGCGACTTTTGCCTGCCATGGCTGATGGAGAGCAGGTCGTTCGCAATGGGCAGATTCTGCTTCAATCTGCGAAAGCTCTGGGACTGCCAGTCACCATATCGGTGCAGTATCCCAAAGGGCTGGGGCATACGGTGCCAGCGCTTGCGGACAATGCGGCTCAAGTTTTCGAAAAAACCAGTTTCTCCTGCTGGCGCGATGAGGCCCTGAAAGAGCATTTCATCGCACTGCATGAGGCGGCTCGACCAATGGTCATAGTGGCCGGAATTGAGGCGCATGTTTGTGTGTTGCAAACCTGCGTCGATTTGGCAGCTGCAGGGTTTGGCGTGTTTGTGGTGGCTGATGCAGTTTCGTCGCGCAAAACACAATCGGTGGAACTTGCCTTGAGCCGCATGGAATCCAATGGAGTAACGGTCGTCAACACAGAGATGGTGTTGTTTGAAGTTTTGGAAAAAGCAGGTACTCCACAATTCAAGGAGCTTTCGGCCTTGATCAGGTAATGCTAACGACTACTTGAATTGACTTCACTAAAGACGGAATGCAGAAGCTGCATGCATCCCCCACCTCCGGCCGTAGGGCCCCCCCACCCCCCATAAGAAAAAGGTTTGTTGGGGGGTGGTGGTATAAGGTGAGAAAA
>JANOVS010000038.1:0-3983 GCA_031417515.1 Hyphomicrobiales bacterium | reverse complement strand
GGCGAGATCAGCCATAATGATATTCTCTCTTTTTAAAAGTCGGTTGGTTCAATAGGGTTTCAACAAAAGCGGCTGTCAGGCTGCATTGTCTTTGGTGGCATAGGCATTGAATACGCGGGCCAATTGGCCTGCCGGTGCCGCGAGAACGCCAGCGATTTTGGTCGCAGGTGCCTGTACGATACCGATGATCTTGCCCCTGAGCTGATCCAGCGAGGGCAATTCCGCGAGTGCCTTGACGCCCTTGGCATCCAAAACGGTTTTGCCGAGCGCGCCACCCAACACAACGAACTTGTCGTTGGTCTTGGCGAAATCGGAAAAAACTTTGGGCGCTGCAACAGGATCCAATCCGTAGGCCACCATGGTGGGGCCGACGAACAAATTTGAAATCCCTTTGGCGTCAGTGTCATCCAGAGCAATTTTAGCGAGACGGTTTTTCACAACCTTGATGGTTGCTCCCGCCTTGGCCATCTTGTTACGCAGGTCCATGACCTGGTTCGCAGTCAAGCCTTTGTTGTGGGCCACAACGATAACGGTAGCGGCTTTCGCCGCTTCGTTGAACGTTGAGACGAGCTCTTTTTTCTCAGCTCTTTCCACGTGCTCTTCTCCATTATGGTGTGACGTAAATCCGCCACACCGGTTTGACCTGCCAGAGGCTTGTGCCCCCGGCGCTTCAGGCCTGTCCCCTGCCCCATTGCTGGAACACGGTTCTGAGGTCGCAACCGACTTGGAAACTTGCGCTTCCAAAAACCTGTTTTGACTCCCATCTCATGCTGGCTGGAATTTTAAGTGGAAGTCGCCCTCCACACCCGCAATCTCGGACAGGGTGCTGATACCTTTGAAAGTATCAGCGCCGTCAGGGATGATTGCTCATCCCCAACGGTATTTCTCAAGCAGCCGTAACGGCTGCGATATCCAGTTTCACACCAGGACCCATCGAAGAAGACAAGGAAATCTTCTGCAAATAGGTACCTTTGGCGCCAACTGGCTTGGCCTTGTTCACGGCATCGACAAAGGCCTTGACGTTCTCGGCAATCTTCGCCGTGTCAAACGAAGCCTTGCCCACACCACCTTGCACGATACCAGCCTTCTCAACGCGGAATTCCACAGCGCCACCCTTGGCTGCTTTGATGGCAGCGGTAACGTCCATGGTAACCGTGCCAACCTTGGGGTTCGGCATCATGTTGCGGGGTCCCAGCACCTTGCCGAGACGACCGACCAGACCCATCATGTCAGGTGTGGCAATGCAGCGATCAAAATCGATGGTGCCCTTGCTGACGATTTCAAACAGGTCTTCGGCACCAACAATATCAGCACCGGCCTTCTTGGCTTCATCAGCCTTGGGGCCTTTGGCAAATACGGCAACGCGCACCTTGCGGCCCGAGCCATTTGGCAGGTTGCAAACGCCGCGCACCATCTGGTCAGCGTGGCGTGGGTCAACACCGAGGTTCATCGCCACTTCAATGGTTTCATCGAACTTGGCAATGGCCCGGTCCTTGATCAGTTTTACAGCGTCATCGAGGCCATAAAACTTGTTGCGATCAACACCTTCACGGGTCTTCTTCAAACGCTTTGTAAGCTTTGCCATGAGGTTATTCTCCCGTCACTTCAAGGCCCATGGAACGGGCAGAACCTGCAATTTCGCGTGCCGCCTTGGCGATATCGCGGGCATTCATGCCCTGAATTTTCTGGGCAGCAATTTCACGGCACTGCTCCATCGTCACCTTGCCAACAATGCTCTTGCCCGGCTCTTTCGAACCAGCGGTCAATTTTGCCGCCTTCTTCAGGAAGAACGTGGCAGGCGGCGCCTTCATTTCAAAGGTGAATGATTTATCCTGATAGGCTGTGATCACCACGGGAACAGGCGAGCCTGCTTCCATCTTCTGCGTGGCAGCGTTAAACGCTTTGCAGAATTCCATGATGTTCAAACCGCGCTGTCCCAGCGCCGGGCCGATGGGCGGCGAAGGATTCGCCTGTCCAGCCGGAACTTGCAGCTTGATGTAGCCGACAACTTTCTTGGCCATAATATCCCTCTTTCAAGGTTAGTGGTCGGGCTTTAAGGCCTCCCACGGGTTTCTAGTTTTTAGTTTCTGCTTTAATCGCCTCTCCCGCTGAAGCGGGCGAGGAAAACTATTTCATCTTCTCGACTTGCGCATACTCGAGCTCAACAGGCGTTGGCCTGCCGAAAATCGAAACCGCCACCTTGAGGCGTGAACGTTCTTCGTCCACTTCCTCGACTTGGCCGCTGAATGAGGCAAACGGACCATCCGCAACCTTGACCTGCTCGCCAATTTCGAAACGAATTGTCGTCTTGGGCTTTTCGATGCCTTCGGCAACCTGATTGAGAATACGATTGGCTTCCGCATCACTTATTGGAACAGGCTTCAAACCGGAGCCCAGGAAACCTGTGACCTTCGGGGTATTCTTGATCAAATGGAAAGCTTCATCCGTCAGATCAACCTTGACCAGCACATAGCCCGGAAAAAACCGACGCTCGCTCTTGATGCGGCGACCCCGGCGAATTTCAATCACCTCTTCAGTCGGCACCAGAATTTGTTCAAACATCTCATCCAGACGCTTCTGGATGACTTGTTTCTTGATGTCTTCCATCACCTTTTTCTCGAAATTCGAGTAGGTGTGAACGATGTACCATCGCTTAGCCATGCGTATTTTCCGGTCTCTCTCTTGTGCCTCAGAAGCCGAAAAGCACGCCGTCAACAACCAACTTCAAGATGGCGTCAACACCGAGGAAAAACAGGCTGGCAACAATCACCATGATAAATACCATCACGGTCGATACACCCAATTCCCGCCGACTTGGCCACGTGACCTTGTTGGCCTCGTCGCGCACTTCCTGTAGGAATTCCACCGGGTTTGTCTTTGCCATTCCGCGTTCCTTGCCTCAACTTGTTCAATGTGTGTGAAACCGACGTCCCTCATATGGGCATTCGGCATCAGCAGTTCAAATGGCAGGGGCAGTAGGATTTGAACCCACGACCTATGGTTTTGGAGACCATCGCTCTACCAACTGAGCTATACCCCTAGATCAGAGGTAACCCCCTGATTTCATTTGATATCCCTTTAACGACACAAACCAGCGGTCAAAGCTGGAAGCCTTGCCGCTGCTGAGTCTTATGTGGAATGAGGCTCCGTTTAGAGAGTTGGAGCAGTTTCGTCAACCAGACATATTATTTGTCTTGACATACAACAAATACATCACTTGCAGCATATACAGCATTGCTGTATGAAGTCCCCATGCGCTACTCCACCTCAGACCTCTCCCGCAAATCCGGCGACATTATTGCCAGAGCCTTGCAAGCCCCCATTACAATTACACAACGCGGCAAGCCCCGGCTGATCATCATGAGTGTAGAGGAGTATAATCGGCTGCGGGAGAAACGCACGACCCCAATTGTAACGGACGAAAGCGCAACCTAACACTCCCCGGTACCTTTGGTTTTGAGTTAGCCAGCCCTTCGAGGCCGCGAAGGCGCGGCACTTTAAGGTGAGGTGAGTGTTTGAAATAACTCAAGAAAAATGATTTCCTCATCCTGAGGTGCGAGCCCTTGCGAGCCTCGAAAGATTGCCTGACACTGTTGCTGCTGTCGATTGTGCCAACAAGATTTCAGCAATTTTGCCCTATGTCTCTATCAAAAACACAATCAGAACCTTTCCACCATGAATTCCATGACAACCCTGTTTGGCTCAACTGCGGCAGCCTTGCTTATTGTTTATGCCCGCGCAGCAATGCGCCGATGTTGTCGCCCGCCTGGCCCTGGTCGTGCAGTTTACGGACCCATTTGAGTTCGACTCAGTGCTGAAAGTTCTTTATGCAGAACAACGGCGGGGGCGAATGGTTGACGGGGGTGGCTGTCGGTTACAGCAGGCTCATTTCAAAACAAGATGTGACAGGCGACAAGGGCGACTTGCAGGCCTTCAAGGCGGGCCTCTATGCCAGCTATCATCCCGGCGACTGGACCTTCACG
>JANOVS010000037.1:0-23400 GCA_031417515.1 Hyphomicrobiales bacterium | reverse complement strand
GGTGCTCGGTCCCGGACCCCTGTAGTCGCCCCGGCGGAGTACTATGGCTCCGTTCCCTATAGGTGGGCCAATGGTGTGCGCTCGATACCTCCGGGTTATAAAGCGAGACACACCGGCTGACTGAGCGCACAGGGAGAACATCCTGCCGTGTGAGCGCTGCAAAGCGCATATTTCGCGACGTTAATTCCACGTCGCAAAACCCGCGTAGAGCAGCGCTCACGCCTCCCACTTTTCCTCCACCGGCAAAGGCCACGGTGAACAAGGGCAGCAGTGTGTCTTCCCAACATCTTGAACTCTAAATGGTGCCGATTACAGGACTCGAACCTGTGACCCCCTGATTACAAATCAGGTGCTCTACCAACTGAGCTAAATCGGCATATGTGATTCTGGTCTTTACCATAGACCGGATCATCATGCGCTCCCTTAGCCGATTTGGCTTGGGTCCTGCAACACCCCTCGCAAGTACCCGGTAGCGGGAACAATCTGTTTCATTTCGAAACAGGCCGTTCAGGGTTCGGTAACAAGGGGAATACAAATGGACCTGAAGAAACTTGCATTGGTGCCGGCTGTTGTAGCACTTGGCCTCTATGTGACAAGCGCTACATGGGCTGGTGAAGACAAGAACGGTGGTGATGCACCCACAACCGAAAACGGCGACGCCGGCCACGACAAGAACGGCGGCGATGACAAAGACGGCGATGGCCACGACAAGAATGGTGGCGGCGATGGCCACGACAAGAATGGTGGCGACAAAGACGATAAAGACGATAAAGACGATAAAGACGATAAAGACGATAAAGACGATAAAGACGATAAAGACGATAAAGACGATAAAGACGATAAAGACGATAAAGACGATAAAGACGATAAAGACGATAAAGGTGGTGACGGTCATGGAAAAAATGATCCCGATGATAAAGGAAAACCAGATCCAACGACAAAACCACGTCTTGACAAACCTCGTGTCATCATCAGCCACGGCGGCGGCAACAGTGGTGGGAACTCCACGGATGATTATGGTTCACGCCGCAAAATCCGCTGCGTGATCGGCGGTTACGTTTATTATGTTTATCGCCGCAATGAATGTGGCGTCCGCAAAATGCATTCAGACGGTGGCTATGCCCACGGTGGCTATGCCTATGACGGCGGCGATGAATATGTTGTTGTCAAGCGCAAGCACCGCAAGCGCATGATGCGTCGACAGATCATCGTTGAGGGCGGTGTCCACGGCTATGTCTACGCCCAACCGCGCCGCATTCGCTACTATTCACCAGCCAGCCCTGCGGCCATGATGCAGGCGAAAAAACGCGCCCGCAAAGCCGCTCGTTTGGCCTATGACGCTGGCAGTTATGGCTACGGCGAAGGCGTTGGCTACAGCTATGGCGGTGGCCAAGGTTACGCCGGAAATGGCTATTACGACCAGCAGCAAGTCGTGGTGGTGCGCAAGACCCGCAAGCTCAAGAAGCATCGTCGCCGTGTTGTTGTCCAGCAACCCGTCATGGACTACAGCTATGATGATGGCGGCCCGATTGTCACCAAGGGCGGCGACTATTGATCTGACCGTTTCAAAGTGAAACATGTTGGGCGCTCCGTGAGGGGCGCCCTTTTCAATTCAAAAGGGCGTAGAGCGAAACTGCCGTAGCAATCGACACATTCAAGCTCTTGATGGTTCCCGGCATATCCAGCCGGGCCACAACATCGCATGTCTCGCGGGTCTTTTGCCGCAAGCCCTTGCCTTCTGCACCCAACACCAAGGCGAGGGGGCGGGTTTTTGGCGCATCGCCAATGGTGATCGGCGCTTCACTGTCCAGCCCCAATAACGTGAAGCCATAGCCTTTCAATTCCTCAAGCGCCCGACCCAAATTGGTAACGCGCACCACTGGAACACTTTCATAGGCACCCGATGCCGACTTGAAAAACACCCCGGTTTCATGGGGGGCATGACGCGCCGTGGTCACCATGGCCGTCACGCCAAATGCAGCACATGATCGCAAGATGGCTCCCACATTGTGCGGATCGGTCACCTGGTCCAGAATGACCAACATGCCTTCCCGCGGAATTTGATCGAGCCGCGGCTGGGGCAGGGACTTGGCCTCCACCACAACGCCCTGATGCACAGCATCTTGGCCTGTCAGCATATGGTCGAGTATGCGCGGATGCACGATTTCCGGCGTGACAGAGATTGCCACACCTTCCTCTTCCTTCAAACGATTGAAACCATTCTCCGTCGCCCACACATGCACAATTTGCCGCTTGGGATTGTTCAAAACCGCCGCCGCACTGTGAATGCCATAGATCAAATCATTCTCGGGTTTTGGCTGGTGCGTCAGGGCCTTGGGGCGGTCTCCTGTCAAGGTGGCGGGAACAGGCTTTTCCGGCTTGCGGAACTGGTGCGGCTTGCCAAACACTGGCTTGCCCTTGCTAAAGGGGCGCTTGCCATCTTTGGAGAAAGGTCTGCTCGGTTTCTTAGGGGGTATGCTCATGGCCGCTCTATAGTCGGTTCACATGGCGGGTGCAAAGCAGATCATGCCAATGCAAGCTTTCTTTCGCGCAACGAAATATAAATCGCGCAAGAGATGAGAATGGCAACACCGACAAACGTCCAGCGATCCGGGAAATCGCCGAAGAACCACCAGCCAGCAAACACGGCCACAATCATTTCTGTGTAATTGAAAGGTGAAAGCAAAGAAGCTTCGGCAAAATCATAGGCTCTCGTGACCATGAAATGCCCGGTGATGGCGATTGCCCCCAGCAGCATCAACAGCAGCCATTGCTGGCCGTTGGGCATCTGCCACAGGAAAATCATGGCCAGGGAGAGGCCAGCCGTACCGAAGACGCTTGTTTGAAAAGTCGTCACCATGGCATCAGCCCGCCCTGCAACTTTACGGGTGATCAAATAGTAGGCCGCCGAACAACTGCCAGCTGCAAGCGCGTAAACCACGCCAATGTTGAATGCCTGAAAACCCGGGCGAATAATTACCAGAACGCCAATAAAACCAATAAACACCGTGATCCAACGACGCACCCCGACATGTTCACCCAGCACAAACGGCGACAACGCAGTGATCAAAATTGGTTGGATGAAGAATATCGCCAGCGTGTCTGCGATCGGGAGTGTCTTCAAAGCCAGAAAGAAAAAGCAGGTACCGGCAACAAGAAACAGCGCCCGTGCCGCATTAATCTCCGGGTTGTCAAACCTGAGTGCAGACTTGCCCGCAATGCGCAGCGCAAACGGCAACGTAAACACAGCACCGAAAAAGAATCTTCCCCACACAGTTTGTGGCACCGGGAAATCTTGTTGCCCCAGAAGCTTTGCACAGACATCAATGAAAGGCATGATTGCCATGGCAATCACAACGAGCGTTATGCCTTTGAGCGTGTCGCTCTTTTTATTCACGCTTTCAACCGTGCATTCTCCGGGTCCCAAATGCTTTCCGCAATTATTGTGGCCGTGCGCAATTCAGTGAACATCATGATTTGAAGCTCCGTATCCACAGCGGTCATTTCCGGCGGTACATAAGCAAAGGCCAGCGACTTGTTGACGGCATGGCCGAACCCGCCGGATGTGGTGACACCGACAACTTTGCCATCGTGATAAACCGGCTCATTGCCTACGCAATCCGAATCCGAGTTGTCAACTTCAAGATAAACCAAGCGCATGCGCTGCCCCTTCTGCTTGCGGGCAAGGCTGGCAGCTTTTCCGATGAAGTCTGGTTTTGTTTCACGAATGAAGCGCTGCATTGAGGCTTCATACATGTCGATTTCGGCTGTAAGCTCCGATCCCCAACCACGATAGGACTTCTCCATACGCAAGGAATTCATTGCATAGGTGCCAAACAATATCAATCCCAGGGGGTCGCCGTGTTGCCGCAAGGCTTGGTAAACTTTCGGCATCGCAGCCATGGGAACATGCAGTTCCCAACCCAGTTCACCGACATAATTGACGCGCAACAACCGAATGCCATCTACAGCCGCTACTGTGGCGATGCGGCCTGTCAACCATCGACCCAGATCATCTTGGCAAATCTTCTGCAAAACATCCCGCGACTTTGGCCCTGCAAGAACCAGCACGCCATAGTCATCTGTCACATCGACGATAGAAACAGTTTCGCCAGTGCCCTTGCGCCACATCAGTTGATCAAAATCATGCAACTGCGCCACGGCGGCTGAAAGTACATAGAAATGGTCCGACGCCAATCGCGTAACGGTGATTTCACTTTCGATGAATCCATTTTCATTCAACAGATGACCCAGGATGATACCACCATCTTTTTCGGGAATCTTGTTGGCACAGATACGATCAAGGAAAGCCTGTGCATCTGGCCCTTTCACATCAAATTTGGAGAAAGTGGAGAGGTCCATCAGTCCTACATCATTGCGCACCGCCAGCGCTTCAGCCCGCACGGCATCCCACCAGTTTGAGCGTTTGAAAGAATAGGTCTCGCCACCGCCAGACTTGTCATACCAGCGCGGCCGCTCCCATCCAAAGATTTGCGAAAATTGTGCACCTTCGGCTTTCAGCCTTTCGTAGAGGGAAGATTTGCGCAAACCCCGACCCACTTGGTGTTGCTCAGCGGGTTTGTAGCAGTAATACATATGGTGGTAGTCAGCGATGGAAACTTCCGTTGTATAATCCTTCGTTGCCCAATTGCCAAAACGCCGGGGATCAAATTCCCGCATGTTGATTTCCGCTTGGCCGTGCACCATCCATTGCGCCAGATATTTGCCAGCCCCACCACCTTGGCAAATGCCTATCGACGCACCACAATGCATCCAATAATTCGGCGCACCGTGGGCAGGTCCTGAGAGATAAACCCCATCAGGCGTATGGGTGATGGCACCGGAGACAATCGATTTCACCCCCGCTTTGCCAAACAGCGGCAGGCGCTCCGTGGCTTTTTCCAGCCATGGCATGATGCGGTCAAGTTCAGGCGCTTCCAACTCGCTCTCATAATCCCAGCGCGGTTGATTGCCATCCCAACAAACATGCGCCGTTGCCGTTTCATAGGGGCCAACCAGCACGCCGTTGGTTTCTTCGCGCAAATAGGCATGGGAGTAGGGGTCGCGCACCACTGGCAATTCTTGCTTCAGGTCAACCAGTTCCTGCAAGGGTTCTGTAATCACATAGTGATGCAGCATATTGGCAATCGGCACATTGTGTCCGGTCCAGCCTCCCACCACATCGCAATAGGAACCCGCTGCATTAACAACATGTTGGCAGTCAATGTTGCCATTTTCGGTGAACACGCGCCATTCACCATTTGGCAACAGTTTGATATCCATCACGCGGGTGCGGCGATAGATTTCGGCCCCCAACTGGCGCGCCCCCGCTGCCATGGCATTGGTGATATCGGCTGGCGCAACATGGCCATCCGTGACGGTGCGAAAAGCGGCCTTGACGCCAAAGGTTTCGAGATAGGGATGATATTGTTTGATCTCGGAAGCGCCAATGAGCTCGCACTCATACCCGGCCAGCCGCGAAACGCCGTAGACATATTTGAGCCAGTTTACTTCTTCACTCGTGGTGGCAAGCCGCAGTCCGCCGCAGCCATGCCAGGACACTGCTTGACCCGTCAGTTTTTCCAGCTGGGGATAAAGCTGCGTGCCATAGACATGCACCTTGGTCATGTTCAGCGAACTGTTGAAATGCGGGCATTGCCCCGCAGCGTGCCAGGTGGAACCCGAAGTAAGTTCGCCTTTTTCGACAAGCACAATATCTCGCCAGCCCTCAAGCGCGAGGTGGTACAACAATCCAACACCCATGACTCCGCCACCAACAACGACTACACGTGCATGAGTTTTCATTACTATTCCCTGGATAATTCCCTGGCCCAAAAGGGGCATTTGCGCTCGCAACTATTCCACGCTGCCGAGGCGAGTCTCAAGGCTCAAATTGAGCAGATGAGGTGAGCCAGCCTTGCCGGATCAAAATTTAACCTTGGGCGCATCAGCCGAGGGCCGTGATTACTCGTTGCACAGCTGGTCTTGCCAGTGTGGCTGCCTTGTGCGCGGCAATCTTTGGAAATTTTGACATATCCACGTCATCGGACTCAAACCAGTTGGTGATAGTCAGCAGGTAGCCATCAGCTACGGTGAATTGTTCGCCCATGACCCAAGGCCCCTTGAGATATTCGGTCTCAATCAAAGTGGCACAGTCGGTCATGGTTTGCGGCACCTTGAGTTTCAGGTTTTCAACAACCGCAGCGTCGTCAGACCAGCGGGACCCTCGCACCTTGTGAGCGTGGTTGACGTGTACTGTCGACGACAAATAGGCGTTGAAGGCATTCATCTTGGCAAGATGGAAAGGATCGCCGGGCACAAGCTTGGCCTTTGGGTGGGTTTGGGCCACGTAAAGCAGCAATGCTACATTTTCAGTGAGCACGCCATCTGATGTGACCAGGGCCGGCACGCGGCCCTTGGGATTGATTTTCAGATATTCAGGCGAACGTTGTTCCCCCGCCGCTGTATCCAGCTTTTTGAACACATAGTCAGCGCCTGCTTCCTCCAGGGCAATGTGGGTGGCGAGGGAGCAAGAGTTTTTTGTTCCGAAAAATGTGAGAGCCATCAGGCGATGCCCCCAGCTTCCATAATACCCTTGTCCGCAAGCAATTGCTTCAACTCG
Organism: Hyphomicrobiales bacterium; assembly: GCA_031417515.1. Lineage (GTDB taxonomy): Bacteria > Pseudomonadota > Alphaproteobacteria > Rhizobiales > Aestuariivirgaceae > Aestuariivirga. The sequence continues at coordinate 16,778 of JANOVS010000037.1, read as the reverse complement.
CCGGACTGGAACATCTCCATCATGATATCAGCCCCGCCAACAAATTCGCCCTTGACATAGAGCTGGGGAATGGTCGGCCAGTTGGTGTATTCCTTGATGCCGTTGCGCAGGGCTTCATCTTCCAGCACATTCACATCCTTGAAGTTTACGCCAAGGTGCTGGAGAATTTGCACCGAACGGCCCGAAAAGCCGCACATCGGGCTATCGGTGTTGCCTTTCATGAAGAGCACAATGTCATTGGATTTGACGGTGGAGTCGATTTGGTCGTGGGCTGTGGTCATTTGTTTTTCTCCAGGTAAGAAATTGAGGTCGAATTCTCGTTTGTCTTCGGTGGTAAATCATAGTGTGGATCTTGGTGGGCTCGTGATCCTTGCATACGATTTGACCAGGTTCGATAGTTGGACACCAAGCTCATAATAGCATCCCAAAAATATAGGATCGGAACAACAGTGGATACTGTGCCACCAAGAATGACGAAGAGCCATTCTTTTGACATATCTACTCCGGTACACTCGTCGTCAGAGCCAGTGCATGCAACACGCCGCCCATGTTGCCTTTCAGTGCAGCATAAACCATTTGGTGTTGTTGCACGCGGGATTTGCCTTTGAAGGCTGACGAAACCACGGTGGCAGCATAGTGGTTGCCATCACCTGCAAGGTCTTTGATTTCCACAACGGCATCGGGCAGGCCGTCCTTGATGAAGCGTTCAATTTCGTGGGCGGCCATGGCCATGGGGGAGAGTTCCTTTGATTTGAACCCTAAATAGGCGGTCTGGACATGAAATTCCAGTGGCGATAAACAACGCTCACAACAACTTGACGGATCAACCCCATGAGTCTCTCTCGCCGCGAACTTCTTGCCTCCGCTTTGGCCGTGGGCTTTGCGCCTCGTGCCTATGCCGAAGAGCCATTTCCCGTGGATATGAAGGCCCCCAAGCAGCTTGAATACAAATACCAGCGCCGGGACGACGAATACGAAACCAATGAACCAGTGGGCACGATTATCATAGATGCCACAAAGCGCTTGCTGTTCCATGTCCAAGGCAATGGCATGGCGACGCGTTATGGCGTGGCGGTGGGCAAGGGCACCAAAGCCTGGAAGGGCGAAGTCATTATCAAGAAAATGGCGGAATGGCCGATCTGGACGCCCGCACCCTATCATCTGGAAATCAAGCCTGATCTGGCAAAATGGAAAAACGGCATGCCGGGCGGTCCTGGCAACCCCATGGGAGCCCGAGCCATGTATCTCTACAAAGGCAACGTTGATACGATCAACCGCATCCATGGATCTGCCAAGGTGAGCGAGATCGGAAAGAAGGCGACCGCTGGCTGCATCGGCATGCTGAACGCGGATATCATCCATCTCTACGCGAATGTTCAAGTCGGCACACGAGTCGTGATGCTGGGGTGATTATGTTTCATGCTGCTGTGCTTCGTACAGCATAAGGGCAGCAGCTGTTGCAACATTCAGGCTTTCAACGCCAGGGCGCATGGGAATTCTGACTGTTCGGGTGCAAGCCGAAGCAATACCCTGTGACAATCCCTTGGCCTCAGACCCCATGACCAACAATGTGGGCCGTTGATAAGTCCGTCGATAGCTGGTCTTGGCCCCCATTGCAGTGGCCACACTTTCTCCGGGCCAGCTTTTTAGAAAATCGGCGAATTGCAGTGACGGCATTCTGGTCAACGTCGTTGCAAAAATCGAGCCCGTTGTCGCACGCACACATTCAATCGAATACGGATCACAACAATCCCCAACCAGAATGATACCATCAGCCGCCGCCGCATCTGCCGTTCGAATAATGGTCCCCAGATTGCCAGGATCGCGAATGTCTTCGAGCGCCAGCCATAGTCCAGTCTTGCCAGGATGTGGCTGCCATTTCTGCCGGAATGTGGCCAACACGTCATGCGGATTGTTCTGTGCAGACAGTTCAGACATCAACTTGTCGGTAACAATCAGTGGTTTCACATCATCCCACAACGTCTGATGTTTGGTAGTTATCAGATGTTCAGGCGTCCAACCGAGGTCGAGGGCCCGTTCCAGCATTGCCAAGCCTTCGACGACAAACAATCCAAGCTCACGACGGGCTTTCTTGTCAGAAAGTGAACGGACGAGCTTGATATGAGGGTTTTGTGCTGAGGTGATCGGTAACATGATCGTTTCGTAGCGGTGTTCACTTGCCCGTTCAAGCAGAGCCTTTTCAGATACTAAAATTCGTGCCAGCATAAGCCAGCATACAAATGATCGCTTGGAGGAAATCATGTCCACTGCCAAAGAAAAAAGCGCATCATTTGAAATGAACCGGTAAAACCTGCAATGAACATCCATTCAAAATCCAACGTCAAGATCGGCAAATCCGTCTGCCCCCATGATTGCCCTTCAGCCTGTGCGCTCGATGTTGAACTATTGGATGAGCGTACCATTGGCCGGGTGAGGGGTGACAAGCAAAATTCATATACGCTCGGCGTGGTTTGCGAGAAGGTAGCCCGTTATGCTGAACGCATCCATCACCCGGATCGTTTATTGTATCCCTTGAAACGGGTAGGCAAAAAGGGTGCTGGGAAGTTTCAGCGGATCAGCTGGGAAGATGCCATGGCAGAGATTGCCGCGCGATTTTTGGCAATTGAATCTGAACATGGAGCTGAAGCCATTTGGCCCTATTGGTATGCCGGCACCATGGGGCTGGTCATGCGCGATGGAATAGATCGTCTAACCCATGTCAAAAACTATTCGCGCATGTATGGGACGTTTTGCATTTCGTTGTCGTGGCCAGGTTATTTCGCAGGCACCGGGCGCATCGCTGGCGTAGATCCGCGTGAAATGCAGAAGTCGGATTTGATTGTGGTATGGGGTGGCAACCCGGTCAACACACAAGTCAACGTCATGACCCACATTGGCATCGCCCGCAAAAACCGGGGTGCCAAGCTGGCTTGTGTGGATGTCTATGACACCGGCACCATGCAGCAGGCTGACCACAAATACATCATCAAACCCGGCACAGATGGCGCATTGGCCTGTGCCGTGATGCATGTGTTATTCCGCAACGGCCATGCCAATTGGGACTATCTCCGTCAGTACACGGATGATCCTGGGGGATTGCAAGACCACCTTGCAACCCGAACACCGCAGTGGGCGGCAGGGATCACGGGACTTGCGGTTGGGCAAATTGAAGAGCTGGCGCAACTGATTGGACAAACGCCAAAGACCTATTTCCGCTTGGGCTATGGTTTTTCCCGTTCACGCAACGGAGCGGTGAATATGCACGCCGTGTCCTGCATTCCTGCGGTGACAGGTGCTTGGCTACATGAAGGCGGCGGCGCACTGCATTCCAACAGCGGCATATACAAAATGAACAAAACCCTGATCGAGGGAAAAGATGCTGCCAAATCCGGCGTGCGAACCATGGATCAAAGCCGTATCGGCGAGGTTTTGCTGGGCAACCCCAAGGACTTGCAGGATGGTCCACCCGTGAAAGCCCTGTTCATCCAGAACACCAATCCGGTTTCAGTGGCTCCCGACCAGAACAAGGTAAAGCAAGGTTTTGCCCGCGAAGACCTGTTCACCGTTGTGCACGAGCAATTCATGACTGAAACGGCGGCGATGGCGGATGTGATTCTGCCAGCGACGATGTTTTTGGAACATGACGACATCTATCAGGGTGGCGGACACCAGCACATCATGTTTGGCCGCAAACTGGTGGAAGCCCCCGGTGAATGCCGTTCCAACCATGAAGTGCTATGTGACCTTGCAGCGCGATTGGATGCAAATCATCGGGGCTTCCAGATGAGCCCGCGCGAGATCATTGATGAAACACTGCAAGCCTCGGGTCGCCGGGGCCTCGAAGCTCTGGATGCCGAGAATTGGTTTGACGTTCAACCCGATTTCAACACCGCGCATTTCATCAACGGCTTTGGCCATGCCGATGGCAAATTCCATTTCAAGCCAAATTGGAAACGGGCAGCGGGTGTTGTGTCAACGATGGGCGCACTGGGGCCCTGGTCGGACATGCCGGAATGGCCCGATCATTGGGAAGTCACCGAAAAACCAACAGATGAAACCCCGTTTCGCTTGACCACATCACCCGCCCGCGCCTTTCTCAATTCTTCATTCAATGAAACGCCGGGATCGATCAAGCGCGAGGGTCGACCATCCGTCATGGTTCATCCAGAAGACATGGCAGTGCTTCAAATCGTCGACGGCGATGCAGTGGTGCTCGGCAATGCACGAGGGCAGGTGCATGTCTTTGCCAAGTCCCATGCAGGCCAACAACGGGGCGTTCTGGTCGCCGAAGGTATTTGGCCCAATACAGCCTATGCCGATGGCTGCGGTATCAATTCCCTCACGGGTGCAGATCAACCAGCACCAGCAGGCGGCGGCACCTTTCACGACAGTGCCGTGTGGCTCAGGCGGACCCAAAACTGAATCGAATATGAACGCCGGATTCAGCCCCAGCTCATCCGTACCCTGATAAATATCCGCCAAGTACATGATTTAGGCACAATCCCGCCTTTCGCCTGCCAGATATGCTCCGTATACGGTAGAATAGAAGCATGGTGAAAGTGCCCAAGCTTTAACGGATAATTAACATGCCAGACGGCGCACAAGTGTTTGAAAAGAATCATTTTCCAGGTCGGTGGAATCAGTCCACAGTCATTGCCATGGAACCAGTCCGAACCAAATCAGCCCAACTTGTACTAACATTGATGGCTGCCGCATTGGCCTTGGCAACGCTTGCACCTGTGGTTGTTCTTGCAGGTTAAGCTTAGGCCAGTCGTGCCAGCCTTTCACTCAGCAACGCAAAGAATCCGTCTGCATTGATGCCACGACAAACCGTGGCGTTGGCTTTACGGCCCGTTACTTTCCACCAATCCACCACAGTCATACCCATGGTCAGTTCGCTTTCACATTCGACTGAAACATTGACCAACCGCGATGAGAACAATTCCGGCTGCAACAACCACGCAATCACGCAGGGATCATGCAAAGGCCCGCCGTCAGTGCCATATTTCTGTTCGTCAAAGCGTTCAAAAAAGTCCAGCAGTTGTGCAGTGGCAGGCCCCGTCTTGTTTTTCATCACCCGGAATTTTTCAACCCGCGCCTTTGTGGTCAGGGCCTGATGGGTGCAATCCAGTGGAATCAGTGTGAACGGAATACCTGCCTCCAACACAACCCGCGCTGCGTGGGGATCAACATAAATATTGAACTCAGCAGCCGGAGTAACATTCCCCCCCTCAAAAAATCCACCTCCCATGGCAACGATTTGCTTGATGCGCGGCGCAATGCGAGGTTCACGAACCAAGGCAAGTGCAACATTGGTCAAGGGGCCCAAAGTGCATAAGGTCACACTGCCAGAAGGCCGCGCCATCAGTGTTTCGACAATGAAATCGACACCATGTTGCTTTTGCAGGGGCATGGAAGGTTCCGGCAATTCAGGCCCATCAAGCCCGGTTCGTCCATGTACATGTTCTGCGGTCACCAGATTGCGCAACATCGGCCGGATGGCACCCGCATAAACCTTGATGTCAGGCCTTCCCGCCAGCTCGCAAATCTTGCGTGTATTCACTTCAGTCAACGCCAAGGGCACATTGCCAGCGACGGCTGTAATGCCCAGGATTTCGAGTTCAGGCGATGCCAGTGCCAGCAGGATGGCAACCGCATCATCCTGCCCGGGGTCTGTGTCGATGATGATCGGGTGTTTTACGCTCATTTTAGTTTCCATTTTCAAGATGGGTTTTTTTTGCGCAAATGATGGGTCAAGGCAAGTGAAATGCAATGCGCCAGTTCAGTTTTCGGCAACGGCAAGTTGACAGCCAACAATATTGCCCGCTCTTTCTCGAAACTTAAACCGTCTCGGTAAAGCTCGCGGAATTGCGCCACAAGGCCACTCTGGCAGTGAAAGAAAACTCCGACACGGGTTCGATCATTGCGCAGGCCATCGATGCGGATTGTCGATCCGCTGCCCGTTTCCGTTGTGAGAAAGCTTGGTTGGTTCCATTTCAGTGTTTCCTCGATCTGGCCCACGCCAGGGTGACTGGCAGCCGTATCAAATACAAGTTGTCGGATTTCAATAAGCCGCTGTTGAACTTGCAGTCCATAAGGTGAGATTGCCTCACGAAATTGGTTCGGTAGATCTTGCAACATTTTCATACATCAAACCCCGGAAAAAACCTATCTCGCATGCGCATCAGATAGGCAGTCAACACGGGCCTTGAGCGAATGTAGTCGCCAACCGGACTGTTAAAATAGGCGATGCTGGTGGACCACATGAAGCCAAACAACGACGCGTCGGCAGCGCTGATGTTTTGACCGAGCAGGTATGGATTGCTGCCCAGCATCGCTTCAATGGCGTCAAGATCGCCTTTGGCGAGACTCAATCGTTCTGCGTCAGAATGTCGGCCCAAGCCTTGCAGGTTCTGGGTCTTTCGAACCTTGCCGCGAACTATTTTTGCAATGAGAGGGCGGATCAAGGCAGGGGCATCGGCAAAAAACTGATAGGGGCCCTTGTTGAAATTGCCATCATGCAGCCAACGATAGTGCATCGCAAGAAAATAGAAGTGTTCTTCCATCATGCGCGCGACTGCCCAGCCTCCGGCAAGCGTCGCAGAATCGTAACCTCCAGAAAAATCAATGCCATAGGCAGTTTCGAGATGGCGCATGATAAAGTGCGAATCGGCAATCTGCTTTGAACCATCGGTCAAATAGGGGGCCTTGCCCTTCGGCGCTTTTTTGAAATTCATTTTTTCAGTTTCAAATGGCAAGCCCGACATTTTAAGCAGCGTCATGGCCTTGAGGCAAAATGGACTTGCGTCTGGCAAACCGAAATACGGACCAAAGATGAATAGTTTTAGCATGATTGTCTCCATTTGCTGATATTTGTGCTCTACTGCCACACTGCTGACAACATGGTGTCAGCAGGATGTCAGTAGAGGAATTCCATGAGACGCGCCGACCGACTGCTTCGCATTATCCAGATTCTCCGCCGATACAGGCGACCAGTCAAAGGTCAATCTGTGGCCGAGGAACTGGAAATTTCCCTGCGCACCCTGTATCGTGACATTGCCGACCTTATCACCGATGGTGTGCCCATAAGGGGTGAAGCTGGCGTTGGCTATGTTTTGGGCGAAGGTTATGATCTTCCACCCCTGATGTTCAATACTGATGAATTGGAAGCCGTCATGCTGGGACTGCGCTGGGTCATGCGCCGCGGCGACAAGGCCTTGGGCAGGGCGGCCCAGGATGCCGTGGCCAAAGTGGGTGCGGTGCTTCCACGCGATCTCAAACCCGTTTTGTTTGATGCAGGGCTGATCGTTCCACCGACCTGGAGGGCGCCTGTCGACACAATAGACATCGCGGACTTCCGCCGCGCCATCCGCGAGCAACGCAAGGTGGCGATAGATTATGCCGATGAAGCGGGACTACCCACACAACGGGTGATCTGGCCCATCGCGATTTCCTATTTCGATTCACAACGTCTTGTCATTGCCTGGTGCGAATTGCGCAAAGACTTTCGCACTTTCAGGTCAGACCGCATTTCCAAAGCCCATGTGCAAAAAGAAAAATACCAGGAACGCCGCAAAGTCTTGTTGAAGCGCTGGGTGGAACAGGAAAAATCCCATGGTCGGGATGTTCACGAGGCCATTTACATGTAAACTTCGCCCGAAGCGACGAGGGCCAGCGCTTTGACATAAAGCGGGTGTTCAATCGCCAACACGCGGGCCGCCAAAGTTTCTGCCGTATCATCGTCAAGCACAGGCACGCAGGCTTGCGCCACCATCGGTCCACCATCAAGTTCTTCACTGACAAAATGCACCGTGGCCCCATGAAGTTTCGCACCATCCGCCAACGCCCGTTGATGGGTATGCAGGCCTTTGTAAAGTGGCAGTAACGACGGATGAATATTCAGCATGCGGCCTAGCCAGGGCTTTATCAGGATGGGCGTCATGATCCGCATGAAACCAGCACAGCAAATCAAATCCAGATCGTGCTTTTGCAATTCGGCCAACATCGCTGCATCGAAAGCTTCCCGCGTGGGATAATTCTTGTGATCAACGCAAGCATGGGAAATGGTTTGTTGTTGGGCAAAAATTAGTCCACCGGCATCAGGCCGATTGCTGCCAACAAACACAACTTCAGCAGGATAATTAAAATCTTGCGCCGCTTCCACCAACGCACGCATGTTGGAACCGCCACCCGATATCAAAACGCCAACCCGTTTTTTTTTCACAACGAACCTGAATAGGCCACTTGCGCTTCCCGGCCTTTGCGCTTGCGTATCGTGCCAAGGTGCACAATTTTTTCCCCGGCGCGCTTCAACGTGGCTGCCGTGGCTTTTGCGTCTCCTGCGGAAACCACAACGATCATGCCAATTCCGCAATTGAACGTGCGCAGCATTTCAGCTTCTGAGACACCGCCTGTCTTTTGCAGCCATTTGAACAACGGCGTAAATGGAACGTTGCTCAAGTCAACATCGGCCACCATGCCTTTGGGCAATACACGCGGAATATTCTCGGTAAAACCACCGCCCGTGATATGGGCCAATGCCTTGATACCGTGGCCCTTCTTGAGTGCTTTCAGAACAGACTTCACATAAATGCGCGTAGGCGTGAGCAAAGCCGCTGCCAAATTTTGTCCCGCCGCAAAGGGTGCGACGTCAGTCAGCTTCAATCCGCTCAAAGTCACAATTTTGCGGATCAGCGAATAGCCGTTTGAATGGGCTCCAGTCGAAGCCAATCCCAGAATCACGTCCCCAACTTTCAGATCATCACGCGGCAAGATTTTCTTGCGTTCCACCGCACCCACGGCAAAGCCCGCCAGATCATAGTCACCGCCATGATACATGCCCGGCATTTCGGCAGTTTCACCACCAATCAAGGCGCAACCAGCTTGCTTGCAGCCATCCGCAATACCGGCAATCACTTCACGGGCAGCCGCCACATCCAATTTACCCGACGCATAATAATCAAGGAAGAAAAGCGGTTCCGCACCCTGCACAATAAGATCATTCACCGACATGGCAACCAGATCGATGCCAACCCCGTGATGCAAGCCCGAATCAATGGCAAGTTTAAGTTTGGTGCCAACGCCATCATTGGCGGCTACCAACACCGGATCCTTGAAACCACAGGCTTTCAAGTCAAACAGGCCGCCAAAGCCGCCCAAATTGGGTGTTGAACCCTTGCGACGTGTGGATTTTGCAAGTGGTTTGATCAATGTTACCAGATCATTGCCAGCTGTGATATCCACACCGGCATCGGCATAGGACAATCCGTTTTGAAGTGCTTGTTTGCTGTCGGCCATGCCGCTAATTTGCCTCGCTAGGTATGCTTGCTGTTTTTGGGCGGGTGAAGTAGGGGGCTGATAGCCCAAAACCAAGGGTCGAATAAAGCCCGAATGGACAAAATGGGGATAAGACTTATTTTTTCTGCACGATATCTGTTGTTGCTGTGGGCGGTTCTGGTATTTGCCTCAGGCGGAGCCATGGCTGCTGGTCCGGTGGAGACCAGTGTATTTGCCGTTCAGGGCGTTGAAGTAGACGTGACCGACACCGATGCCACAACTGCCAAATACAAGGCGCTGATTGCGGCGCAAATCAAGGCTTTCAATGTGTTGGCCACACGCCTGGGCAATGCGTCCCTCATCGAAAACGTTGCCAAGTTTGATGAAAAACGAGTTCTGCCATTCCTGAAGTCACTTTCAATCGAAGAAGAAAGCATCAGCCCCGGACGTTACAAGGGCAAACTCACAGTGCGCTTCTTGCCTGTAAAAATTCGAACCCTTTACGGCAGTTTTGGCGTAAAGGTTGAGGGTGAGCAGGGCCCTTCATTTCTGGTTCTGGCAATCTGGAAAGACAATGGTACCCAGGTCCTCTGGCAAGACAATCCATGGCGTCAGGCCTGGATCAATTTGCGGGCCGAGCAATCTCTCATTCCCATAATTGTACCCTTGGGCGATCTTGAAGACAGCGGCGGCATCAGTGTAACCGATGTCTTGAGCGAAGATGCCGTGAAAATTGAAAAAATCCGGCGGCGATATGATGTAGCTTCGGTCCTTGTGGCCTTTGCAGAGCCCGCCGAAGGCGGCGGCGTGCATGCGACAATGGCAGGCAAATCGCCCCTTGGTAAGTTGATTTTTGACAAGGTCTATACGGCTGAAAGCGGAACACTGCAGGATTCGGTGGAGCTTGCAGCAAAGCGTTTTCACGATGTCATGGTCGACAAGTTCAAATCTGGTGGAATAAAAGTCGCAAGCGAGCAATCAGCCAGCAAGGCCAAGGATGAAAACAGCAAGCGCAAATCACTTTCGGTTTCCGTACCATTTGCCGGACCATCACAATGGAATGGCTTGCGCTCCAGGTTGTTATCAACCCCTGGCATCCTCGGACTTGATGTATCATCACTGGCCGCAGATGGGGCCATTGTCAGCCTGACATACACAGGCAATCTGGATGAGGTAGAAACTTCGCTACAAGCGTCAGGATTGCGCCTCACACGCGTTGATGGCGGATTCGTCGTTGAACAGTTTTGATTTTTGACATGCCCCTCAACCTGCCAAACGCCATCACCATCTGCCGCATTCTTCTGGTGCCGTTTACCGTTTGGCTGATTATTTCGGGTGCCAATCTGGCTGCCTTCGTTGCGTTTTTGGTGGCCGGATTGAGCGACGCTGTTGATGGTTTTCTGGCCCGGAAATTTGCGGCCCAAACTGAATTGGGGGCTTACCTTGATCCCATTGCCGACAAGGCGCTGCTGGTTTCAATTTATGTTGCCCTCGCCATTATCGACATAATGCCGGCGTGGCTGGCCATTTTGGTGGCAACCCGGGATGTTCTCATCATCGGTGCAGTGATTTTGGCAAGGCTGATGGAGAAACCCCTTGCCATGAAACCCCTGTGGATTTCCAAACTGAACACCACGGCGCAGATTGTCTATGCGGGTGTGGCACTGGGTTTTCTGGCTTTTGGTCTGGATTTGCCAATCATCCTCAATGCTTCTATCGCGGCAGTTGGCGTGTTGACCATTCTGTCGGGGGGGCTTTACATGCGTTCCTGGGTCCGCCACATGACGGCTCCACCAGCCACATGAAACAATGTTCAACAGCATGAGGGAGGCGCATCAATGACCTTGCAAAAGCAAGTCAGTTTCTGGCTCGTCACATTGTTTGCCGTTATCCTGCTATTATGGGCATTGCAGGAAATCCTCCTGCCTTTTATCGCCGGATTTGTTTTGGCTTACTTCCTCGATCCCGTGGCCGATGCCCTGGAGCGGCTGGGGCTTCACCGCGTAATCGCCACACTTTTGATCCTCGTGATTGCCGTTGCGGGTGTCGTGGTAACGGTACTGGTCGTAGCTCCGGTGCTGGGTGACCAGGCCATGAAACTGGCGCAAGACCTGCCAACTCTCTTGAAAGCGCTGATTGCGCGGCTTGAGGAATTCACGCCGCAAAACATCAAGGATATGTTGGAAAAATCCGGCGGCAATGTCTCCGGATCCATCGGTGACATCGCCGGAAAAATGACAGGCTGGTTTGCCACCCTGCTGCAATCATTGCTGACTGGTGGCATGGCTTTGGTCAACGTTTTGTCGTTGCTGATTGTGACCCCCATCGTGGCGTTTTACTTGCTGGCGGATTGGGATTACATCGTCGCCAAAGTCGATAGTTGGGTGCCCCGCGAACATGTGGAAGAGGTGCGAAACATCGCCCGTGATATCGACAAGGCCATGGCTGGATTTATCCGGGGGCAGGGAACTGTCTGCCTCGTTCTCGGCCTGTTTTATGCCATTGGGCTTTCGCTTGCCGGATTAAAATTCGGTCTGGCCATTGGTTTTGGTGCAGGCCTCCTGAGTTTCATTCCCTATGTTGGCGCTATCATTGGCGGTGTATTGGCCATCGGCGTTGGGCTGGTGCAATTCTGGCCCGACTACAATGCCGTGCTGTTGATTGTAGGGATTTTTGTTGCAGGGCAGTTGTTGGAAGGCAATTTTCTTTCTCCCAAACTGGTGGGTGGGTCCATTGGCTTGCATCCCGTCTGGTTGATGTTTGCCCTTTTCGCCTTTTCCTATGTCTTCGGTTTTGTCGGTTTGCTGCTGGCTGTGCCTTTGGCGGCAGCGGCGGGTGTATTTGCGCGCTACGCATTGAAAAGCTACCTTGCCTCGCGGCTTTACGCGGGAACACCGCAGCCAGAAATTAAGGCACTTGCAACCCAGGCGTCCCAGGCGCCCCAGACAACCAAACGTAAACGGGCCTGAAATTGGCAATACAACTTGCATTGGATTTAGGCTTGCGGCCTGCCGTAGGGCGGGATGATTTCCTCGTAACCGATTCAAATAGCGAAGCAGTGGCCATCGTAGATCAATGGCCAAACTGGCCAAGTTATGGTGCCGTCATCATTGGCCCAGCGGGCAGTGGCAAAAGCCATCTCGCCACGGTTTGGCAACAACGCACCAATGCTGTTATTGTCAATGCCAAGGACTTGCGCATCGAAGACTTGCCGCATCTCCTGCGCCACAAGGCGTTGGTAGTGGAAGATTTGGATCAAGGAGCGTTACCGGAGCGGGCACTGTTTCACGCCCTGAACATGATCATGCAACAATCCGGAACCGTGCTCGTTACCACAAAAGTTTTACCCCAATTCACGATCAAGGATCTCGCTTCCCGTATCTCGGCATTGCCGACAGGCCAAATCAAAACTGCCGACGACACATTGTTGCGCGGTGTACTGGTCAAATTGTTTGGCGATCGCCAAATTGCCATTGATGAAGCGCTGATCAGCTTTCTGCTGACCCGCATGCCGCGTTCCCTTGAGTCAGCGCGAAGTTTGGTTGCTTTGATCGATCAACAAGCCCTTGAGCAGGGCGCTGAGGTCACACGCGTGTTTGTGGGTCGCGTTTTGGCTCAGATTGAAAGCCCTGAACTTTTTTAACGAACAGGACATTGATGTCTTCATCAAATCGTCATCTCGGGGTATTCTTCTCGCCAAATGGACATTCGCCCCACCTCAGAAGTTTCAATTACCGACCCCAAACGGTTTTTTAACCGTGAGTTGAGTTGGCTTGGTTTCAATTTGCGTGTGTTGCGCGAAGCCAATAACCAGCACCATCCGTTGTTTGAACGCCTGCGCTTCTTGTCAATCTCGGGAAGCAATCTTGACGAGTTTTTCATGGTGCGGGTTGCCGGGCTGGTTGGACAACTGCGCGAACAGGTTTCGGATTTGAGCCAGGATGGCCTGAACCCGCTCGAACAACTCGCATTGATTCGCAAACAGACCCAGTTACTGATGGAAGAGCAGGACCAGCGTTGGCTGGAACTCAGAGTTGAACTTGAAACACATGGCATCTGCCTGATAGATCCTGAAGATGTGACGAAACAAGACATGGTCATGCTTGACCAGCGTTTTCTGGAGCAGATTTTACCGGTGGTGACACCCATTGCCATTGATCCTGCCCATCCTTTTCCTTTCATTCTCAACCGTGGATTTGTGCTTGCTGCCGAGCTGAAAAGCAAAAGCGATAACAATGTGATGCGGGCATTGCTTCCGGTTCCACCGCAACTTGAGCGTTTCATACGTTTGCCAGGTGATGGTTACCGTTTCATCTTGCTGGAAAGCCTGCTTGCGCTGTTCTTGCCCCGGCTTTTTCCGGGATATGTGGTGAATGGCAAAGGCCTGTTTCGCGTCATCCGCGATAGTGATCTGGAAATCGAAGAAGAAGCTGAAGATCTGGTGCGCGTGTTTGAAACGGCACTCAAGCGGCGGCGACGCGGCACGATTATCCGCATGGAAGTCGCCGCCGCAACACCGCGCTCGCTCGTGGAATTTTTTGCATCAGAACTCGATGTGCAGTCCGAAAACACCGTCGAAAGCCGGGGATTGCTCGGCTATGCTGATACGGCCCAGCTCATTGTTGATGATTTGCCAGAACTTAAGTTTCGCCCCTTTGTGGCACGTTTTCCAGAACGGGTGCGTGATCACAATGGCGATATTTTTGCGGCAATCCGGCAAAAAGATTTCGTCGTCCACCACCCCTATGAAAGTTTTGATGTGGTGGTGCAGTTTATCCGCCAGGCCGCCGCCGACCCTGAAGTGGTGGCCATCAAGCAGACACTTTATCGAACGTCCCGTAATTCTCCCGTTGTTGCGGCATTGGCCAAAGCCGCCGAAGCTGGCAAGTCTGTGATGGCCTTGGTTGAACTCAAGGCGCGGTTTGACGAAGAAGCCAATATCCAATGGGCAAGGGATTTGGAGCGCGCTGGGGTGCAGGTGGTTTTTGGTTTCATGGAACTCAAAACCCATGCCAAAGTCGCCATGGTGGTGCGCCGCGAAGGTGGTGCCATGCGCACCTACGTACATTTCGGCACTGGAAACTACCATCCCATCACAGCCAAAGTTTACACGGACTTGTCATTCTTCACCTGCGACCCGGCCTTGGCCCGCGATGCAGCCCGCATTTTCAATTTCATCTCGAGCTATGCCAGACCGGAAGAATTGGAGCGGATTTCACTTTCACCCATCAACCTCAAGACCCGTTTACTGGAGCATATCGACGAGGAAATTGCCCATGTGAAAGCTTCAAGGCCGGGTCATATCTGGGCCAAGATGAATTCACTGGTTGATCCTGACATCATCGACGCCATGTACCGGGCGTCACAACAGGGAGTTCAAATTGACCTGGTCGTTCGTGGCGTATCTTGTTTGCGACCGGGCGTGCCGGGCCTTTCAGACAACATTCGGGTCAAGAGCATCATCGGCAGATTTCTCGAACATTCGCGCATCATTTGCTTTGGTGCCGGCAAAACGCTGCCGCACAATGCCGCCAAGGTTTACATTGCTTCAGCCGACTTGATGCCACGCAACTTGCTGCGCCGCGTTGAAACCCTCATTCCGGTCGAAAATCCAACCGTTCACGATCAAGTACTTGACCAGATCATGGTGGCAAACTTCAGGGACAATCAGCAGAGTTGGGAATTACTGTCCGATGGTTCATCGCGTCGCAGCTTGCCGGGGCCAAACGAAGAACCCTTCAATGCCCACGAATACTTCATGAATAATCCATCATTGTCAGGCCGTGGCACTTCAATTAAGGGCAGCGTTCCACCCAAAATTCCACAAACCCGCAAGAAAGTTGCTAAATCAAAGTGAGCTGGCATACAGGATTTCGCTTGCAACCGCCAAAATACCGGCCTGTGGCCGTTGTAGACATCGGTTCAAATTCCGTACGTCTCGTCGTCTATGATGGCCTGCGTCGCTCACCGACCCCGATTTTCAATGAGAAAATATTGTGCGGCCTTGGCAAAGGACTGGCAATCACTGGCAAGCTTGATGCTTCAGCCGTAGTTCGGGCCACAGCGGCATTGCGGCGCTTCCGGGCGCTGGTCAAACAAATCGGTTGCCATGAAGTTTTTGCTGTTGCCACAGCCGCAGCCCGTGATGCCAAAAATGGCGACGAGTTTATCGACGCAGCTGAAAAGGCCTTGGGTTACAGTATTAATGTGTTGTCGGGAAAAGACGAAGCCCGTTACGCGGCTTTGGGAGTGATCGCGGGCATTCCTGATGCCAACGGTGTCGTCGGTGATTTGGGCGGCGGTTCCCTTGAGTTGATCGATGTGCGCGACGGCAAATTGTTTGACGGCGTAACACTGCCCCTCGGGCCGTTGCGATTGATCGATACATCAGGTGACAACATGGCCCGTGCCCGCCAGCAAGTGGATGAATACTTGGCCGACACCAAAGTTCTACAGGCTCTGAAAGGCCGGACATTCTATGCAGTCGGTGGCACCTGGCGAAATTTGGCGCGTGTGCATCTCTCCCACAACGGCTATCCCCTGCATGTTCTGCACCAATATTCCATGACCGGCCAACAAGCCCAGTCAATCGCCAGTTTCGTTGCAGGTCTCTCCAGCGCAGCGCTGAATGAAATGAAGGATGTTTCCAGTTCCCGTTCCGCAACCATGCCCTATGGTTCGATGGTCCTTGAACGCTTGATGGAATTTGGCAAGCCACGCGACGTTGTGTGTTCGGTCTATGGCGTGCGGGAAGGTTTTCTTTATGCCAAGCTGCCGCGCAAGAAGGCAAACCTAGATGCGCTGCTCGCTTCCTGTTGGGATTTCGCCCGCCGCTATGCCAGGTCGCCCCAGCATGAATTGGAACTTTGCGATTGGACTGATCAGCTGTTCGGAAGCGGATTGATCCCTGAAACGCTTGCCGAAAAAAGACTTCGCCATGCAGCGTGCCTCTTGGCCGACATCGGCTGGCGCGCCCATCCTGATTACCGGGCTGATCGGTCCCTCGGCATGATCTCGCAAGCTGCATTCGTCGGCATTGATCATCCCGGTCGCGTTTTCCTGGCACTCACCATTTTTTATCGTTACGAGGGCGAAGTGATGAAAGATGATCTGACGCGGCTGATCAGCGAGGAGGAAATGGAACGCGCGCACCTGCTCAGTTCAATTTTCCGCCTCGCCTATATTCTCTCAGCTGCAATGCCAGGCATGTTGCCACGTATTGGACTCACGCTTGAAAGCAGCAAGATTTTAACACTCAACCTGCCCGCCAAGTTGAAAGACCTGATGGGCGAGCGCATCGAAAAACGACTTTCCAGTCTGGCTTTCGAAATGGGGAGAACACCAAAAGTCAAGATCGGCGGGAAGTGATTGCTTGTCGGAAGCCGTTGTTTGCCCCCCACCTCCGGCGCGTTGCGCCACCTCCTCCCCGATGAATAATCGGGGTTGGGGGGAGTGATTGGTTTACCGGTTTGAATAAAATGCCACCAACACCAATAATAAAA
>JANOVS010000036.1:0-9741 GCA_031417515.1 Hyphomicrobiales bacterium | reverse complement strand
GCGCAGCGCCCGCATGTAGACTTCCTCCTTGGACGTCTGCAGGATGTGATAGTCTTCGATGTAATAACCCGCCGTTTTCATGGCGCGGTAGCCTTTGGTGTGGCAAGTCTCGAAACTGTCATCGAACAGGAAGAACTCAAGCTCCGAGGCCATGTAGGCTTTCAGATTCATGGCCTCCAGACGCTTCAACTGCTTTTTCAGAATGGCACGGGGGGAATGGGGCACATCTTCATGGGTGTGATGATCCAGAACATCGCACAGCACAAGCGCGGTTTTTTCCAGCCATGGCGTGCGGCGCAAAGTTGACATGTCGGGCTTCAAAACAAAATCGCCATAGCCCTTGTCCCAGCCGGTGGCCTTGTAGCCCGGCACCGGTTCCATTTCGATGTCAACACCGAGCAGATAATTGCAAGCGTGGGTTTCTGCATATCCACCATCAACAAAAAATTCGCCATGAAAGCGTTTGCCGAGGAGACGTCCCTGCAAATCCACCATGGCTGCGACCACGGTATCGATGGTGCCTGCCTTCACTTCTTTTTTCAGCTCCTCGAGTGTGAGCATGCCTGTTGCCATAGTATTCTCCCTGTGTTTTTATCGTGCGGACTGGATCAGCGGAACTGAGAGTCGGTGGGCCCATTCCTGCTGGCCGCGTTCGTGTTCAATCAAATCGTTGCGGATTTCAATCATGAGGTGGTGCAGCCCGCGCGGCGCAGCATGCACGTTCATCAAATGCATCACACCATCTTTCGGGCCATAGGGCTCGTTGAGTTGGGTGTTGACGCCAGCAAAGGATTTGACCAGCAAATTTGCCAGCCAGGCATCCCGGTCGAACAGCAGGCCCAATTCCACACCGCGTTCGCGACCCTTGTAGGTGCGCGTGAAGCTGTGGATCGATATGGGGATGGTGCGCAGGCCATGGGCGGCGCGGCGGTCAAGCACGCCGGCAACCGCGTCCATGAAGGGACGATAGATTTCATTGATGCGTGCAAGTTTTTGCTGCGGTGATAATTTGAGATTGCCAGGAATTGTAAAAATTTCGCTCAGCTCTGGCATGGCACCTTCGGCTTCCGGCGGGCGATTGCAATCATAGGCGAGGCGCGAATAATTCTGCATGATGAGGGGCGCATCGAGATGTTTTGCCAAAAGCCGGGCGGTGCCAGCCGCCCCAATATCCCAAGCAATGTGGCGCTGCAGGTCCACATCCTGCAAACCCAGTTTAGCCAAACCAGCGGGCAGGCGATTTGACGCGTGTTCGCAAATCAGAACATAGGGCGAGTTGCCTGTTTCATTCATGATGTCGGCGGGGTGTGGTTCACTCTCGCCCAATAATCGTTCCATGGTCACCTGACTTTTCGCAATCATCACAGATCAAGGGGGGCTTTGTCAAAACCAGTCCTTGCAACTCGCTGTTGCCACACCTGTTTGCCGTTTCACGCCATGCAGATGACGCTTGCAGGTCGGAATGCCGACGTTTGCTGTGTTCTAAGCGACGCAAGATGGAAACAACTTTTGATCATATCATTGTAGGCTCTGGCTCGGCCGGTTCAGTTATGGCGTACCGACTCAGTGAAGCGGGCCGGTCGGTGTTGGTTTTAGAGTATGGTGGAACTGATCGCGGACCCTTGATCCAAATGCCATCGGCGCTGGCCATTCCGATGAACATGAAGCAATATAATTGGGGATTTGAAACCGAACCTGAACCCCATCTCGGCGGGCGCAGGCTTGCAACTCCGCGGGGAAAGGTTGTCGGCGGTTCTTCGTCGATCAATGGCATGGTCTATGTGCGCGGTCATGCCCATGATTTCGATACATGGGAAAAAATGGGTGCCAAGGGCTGGGGCTATCGCCATGTGTTGCCCTATTTCAAGCGCATGGAATCATCGAAAGGCGGCGAAGAAGGCTGGCGCGGCCATGATGGCCCCATGCATGTGAAGCGCGGAACGAAACTCAATCCGCTCTATCAGGCTTTCATCGATGCTGGTGCTGAGGCTGGTTATCCGGTGACGGCTGATTACAACGGCCATCAGCAGGAAGGTTTTGGGGCCATGGAAATGACGGTGCATCGGGGCTTCCGCTGGTCGGCGGCCAATGCCTATCTCAGGCCAGCCCGAAAAACCGGCCGCGTCAAACTCGTCACGCGCGCTTTGGTGCGGCGGGTGATTATTGAAGGACGCAAAGCGGTTGGTGTTGAATACGAAAGGGCCGGCAAAGTTCACAAGGTGTTGTGTGGCGGCGATGTCATCCTTGCGGCTTCCACCATCAATTCACCGAAGATTTTGCAACACTCCGGCATTGGGCCTGCAGCGGTTTTGAAAGCTGCGGGTGTTCCGGTCATTCATGATCTCGCAGGCGTTGGCGAAAATCTGCAGGATCACCTGGAGGTTTATTTTCAGGTTAAGTGCAAGCAACCGATCACCCTGAACGGCAAACTCAACATCTTGTCCAAGGGCATGATCGGCGCGGAGTGGATGTTGTTCCAGTCAGGCTTGGGATCGACCAATCATTTTGAAAGTTGTGGCTTCATCCGTTCCAGAGCTGGCATTGAATATCCCGATATCCAGTATCATTTTATTCCGGCAGCTGTGCGCTATGATGGAAGATCGGCTTTTCCCGGTCATGGTTTTCAAGTGCATGTGGGTCCGATGCGCAGCAAGTCACGGGGCTTTGTGCGGATTCGCAGCGACAGGCCTGATGAAAACCCCGAAATTCTATTCAACTACATGTCGCACCCCGACGACTGGACGGAGTTTCGCAGCGCCATTCGGCACACACGCGAAATCATGCAGCAAAAGGCGCTGGAGCCTTTCCGCGCCGAGGAGATCCAGCCGGGGTCAAACGTGCAAACTGATGATGAGATCGACCGCTTTATTCGCGAGCACTGCGAAAGCGCCTATCATCCCTGTGGCACTTGCCGGATGGGGGACGCCAAAGATGCTTCGGCAGTTGTGGATTCGGAATGTCGGGTGATTGGGGTTGAGAACTTGCGCGTGGTTGATTCATCGATCATGCCGCAAGTGACAAATGGAAATCTCAACTCTCCAACCCTGATGATCGGTGAAAAGGTCAGTGACATGATCCTGAGGCGGGAGCCATTACCTGCCAGCAATCTGCAGCCGTGGATCAATCCGAACTGGCTGGAAAGCCAGAGATAGAACTTCGGGCGTTTAAATAAAGCCCACTAACCCAAACCCGTCATTCCAAACGCCCGCTCTATCGCGGGCGATTTGGAAACCCGCTTTGCCAACAACAAGCGAAACTTGTTGAAATAAAGCGGGGTTCCAGCTCGCGCTCCGCAAGGGCTACGCTTGGCTGGAATGACGACCGATGGTGTGTTTGAGGCAACTTGAAACGTGCTTCGGACACTGGTGCGTGAAGGTGGTAATCCCGCTTTTTTACAACCGGTTAGTTGGACCCCCGCCTTCGCCGGGTTACAGGGCAGGGTAGATGTGTGTGGATTCAATTGAACGCCTGTCACTATAGAAAATCCGCTTTCGCGATGATGCGAAAGCGGATGGATTGACTCAACTTAGTTTGCGCTGCACTCAGGATGTTCGGCGATGTCGCCTGCATCATCACAGCCTGAGCCGCCGGGAATGCGCGGCTTCTTGCGGCCGCTGACGGTTTTGGAACTGTCATCGTTGCTGTCATCGTTGTTGGCACCGTTGCCAGCACCACTACTGTTGTCATCCGAACTGTCGTCATCAGAATCATTGTCATCAGAGTCGCTGTCGCTGTCGCTGCCACTACCTGAATTGCCACCGCCGCTGTCGCTGTCGCTGCCACTACCTGAATTGCCACCGCCGCTATCGTCAGAATCGGCAAGTTGCAGCAGGGGCGAAGTTTGTACCTTCAACAGCAAGTCTGATGCATTGATGGTGGGTGCTCCGGCCTGTGCTGCACCAAAAAGTGCAAGGGCAAAGGCAGACGCAAGCAGTGATATTTTCAACATGGTTTTTCTCCTCGTATTGTCATGAAAGTTGTTGACGAGGATCAGTGTGCGATATCCCTGCTGACAGTTCGTGGTCGCAACCTGTCAGTCAGTTGTCAGCTTCAAGCGGACTGTGCTTCTTCCAGAAACAGCTCGCGCAGTTTTCGCGTGACGGGTCCGGGCTGTCCACCGCCCACACGTTTGCCGTCGATTTCGGTGATCGGCATAACGAATTGCGAGGCAGAGGTGAGGAAGGCTTCATCGGCATCATAGGCTTCTTCAACCGTAAACAGGCGTTCCTCAATTTTCACGCCATGTTCTTGCGACAGACGGAACAGGGCGCGGCGGGTGCAGCCTGCGAGAATGCGGTTGGAAAGCGGGCGGGTGATGATGGTGTCGCCTTTAACGATATAGGCATTGGAGGACGTGCCTTCGGTGATCATGCCATCTTCCACCATCCAGGCTTCGGCGGCACCCTTTTCATAGGCTTCCTGTTTACCGAGCACCGGAGCCAGCAGCATCACCGACTTGATATCACGGCGCAGCCAGCGAATATCCGGGGTGGTAACGATCTTGACTCCGGTCCTCGCATTCGGATTATCCACCAGATTCATGACCTGCGGAAAGGCCACCAGTGATGACGTGATATCCTTGGGGAAGTTGAACATGCGATCGGCAACGCCACGCGTCACCTGCATGTAGATGATGCCTTCCTTCAACTTGTTGCGCTTGATCAGTTCGAGATGCATGGCTTTCATCTCGTCCTTGCTGCAAGGCCAGGCCATGCGCAATTCGCCGAGGGAACGGTCCAGCCGTTCCATATGGGCGTCATAGTCCACGAGTTTGCTGTTGACGATGGGGGTCACTTCATAAACGCCATCGGCAAACAGGAAACCCCGATCAAAAATCGAAATCTTGGCATCGGATTCTGGAACATAGGAACCGTTGACATAGGCAATGCGTGACATGGTTTTACTTTCGCAAATGGGCTTCATGTTCTATTTTTTTGTATCGGTGATCACCTTGTCGATATAAGCCAGCAAGAGGGCTGAAAAGACGAAGGCCATGTGGATGATGGTCAGCCACATGATTTTGCTGTCGGTGTATTTGTCGGCGTTGAGAAAAACCTGCAGCAGGTGGATTGATGAAATGGCGACGATGGTGGAGGCCACCTTGATTTTCAGCGAGCTTGCATCAATCTTGCCAAGCCAGGTTAATTCAGCGCTTTGCTCATCGACATTGTCGAAGCGGCTGACAAAATTTTCATAGCCTGAGATCATTACCATGACCACCAGGCTGGCGACGAGGCTGGCGTCGATCAGGCTGAGAATTTTCAGAATGGCGTCGGTTTCCTCAAGCACCATGACCTTCGAGAAATACTCCCAAAGTTTGCGCACGAATGAAATGGCATATAGTGCAAGCGCCACTGCGAGACCGAGATAAAAAACCACCAGAATCCAGCGTGAGGCAAGAATGGTGTTCTCGATCAGGTGTTCGAGTTTTTTCATGGTTAATCCTCGCAAAGGAATGGCAAATCAGACGGTCGTTGATCTGGCGATAAATATCTTACCACCCCCGAAAGGCAAGCGGAATTCAGGCCCGGCTTTCCAGTGGGTCATTTCGGGTTTTCCACAGGGAGTAGGCGATACCTGACGCCAATATGGCCAAGGTGACAATCAGCGAGAACAATGTGTCCACTTTGACACCCAGCGGCACGAGGAAAATCTTGATGCCGACAAGCACGAGAATAATGGCGAGTGAAATTTTCAGATATTTGAAGCGGTGCATGGCAGCGGCCAATGCAAAGTAAAGTGAGCGCAGGCCGAGGATGGCAAATATGTTTGACGTGTAAACAATAAAGGGATCAAGAGTTACCGCGAAAATGGCTGGAACGGAATCAACGGCGAAAATCAAGTCCACAAATTCAACCAGGATCAGCGCCACGGCAAGTGGTGTCAGCCAGGTGACAATTTTGCCAGTCTTGGGATCAGGAAGTTTCGCCGTGAAATCATGGCCATGATAACTTGGTGTGATGTTGAAATGGCGGCGTAACCACTTCAGGGCCATGTTGTCTTCAAAACCAGCTTTGTCATCGCCCGTCGTGAACATCTTTACGCCAGTGAAAATCAGAAATGCGCCGAATACATAGAGTATCCAGGAGAATTGCGTGACGAGGGCTGCGCCAAAGCCAATCATGATGGCGCGCATGACGATGGCACCGAAAATGCCCCAGAACAATACGCGGTGCTGGTAGGCCCTTGGCACGGCAAAATAGGTGAAAATCGTGGCAATGACAAAGATGTTGTCCATGGCCAGTGACTGTTCGATGACGTAACCTGTATAGAATTCGAGGCCGCTTTGAGCTCCCCGCGACCACCATACCCAAGCGCCAAAAGCCATGGCGATGGCCACATAGCCACCATAGAGAATGAAGCTTTCCCTGGCACTGATTTCCTTGTCGGTCTTGTGCAGAACGCCGAGGTCAAGCACCAGCAATGAGGCGACGACGCCCAGAAAGATCAGCCAAAAATATGTGGGGGTGCCTAAAAAATCTGCTGTTGCCAGCGCAAGAAACTGCTCCATACCGGGCTCCATGGGGTTGATAGTTCAAGACCAATGGTTCCGACATCGCAGGAAACAGAAATTTTCCTGCCAGAGGGGCCCGGTACCACAGGTGGGAGGTGGGATTGAATTTTGGCAATTCAAGTGCCCCAAGGATTAAAGTTTTGTAATTCGACTTTTATATTACAATTGAAATGAGCTAAGCAGGGTGCGGACGTGGAGGGTGCAGGATTTGACAGCAATTGAGGTATTGTGCGTTGTCGCTTCGCGCGACAAGTTGGGCGAAGGCGCATTGTGGGATGCGGACAGCCAAAGCTTGTGGTGGCTGGATATTGCGCGGCCCTCGCGCATTCACTGCTTTTCGGTCTCGACGGCTGAACATCAAATCTGGATTTCTCCGCAGTTGTTGACGGCTATTGCAAAACGAAAATCTGGCGGGCTGGTGGTGGGCGGCGAAGATGGGGTTTATGGTTTTGATCCAGCCACCGGAAAGACGATTGCCTTCTGCGCACCGGAAAAGGATTTACCCCGCAACCGGATGAATGACGGAGCCTGTGATCCACAGGGGCGGCTGTGGATTGGCTCGATGATGCAAAACATTGGTCCGGCTGGCGAGGAACTCGACATCACTGCGGACACAGGAAATCTATTCTGCGTTGCAGGGGATGGCAGCTTTCGGACCATGGAAACCAAAGTTGGTGTATCCAACGGCCCCTGCTGGTCGCCCGATGGCAAGACATTCTATTTCTCGGACTCCAAAAACCAAAGCATTTATGCCTATGACTTTGATGGCGATGCAGGTCGCATCAGCAATCGACGTGTGCTGAATGACAGCCGGGAGCATGGTTATCCTGATGGTGCAACGGTTGATGCTGAAGGCTATCTGTGGTCAGCCCGCTGGGAAGGTTCATGCGTGTTGCGCATTGATCCCAAGGGCCGGATTGTCCAAAAGATTGATGTGCCCGCAACGCGGGTAACATGCCCGGTGTTTGGTGGCGCTGATCTGGATACGCTTTATCTCACAACATCAAGGGCCCATGTGTCGGAAGATGTATTGGCGCGATATCCGGAGCAGGGTGGCATCTTTGCCTGTAAGCCCGGCGTGAAGGGTCTGCTCAAAAACAGTTTTAAGGGATGAAAGGCAATTTGCATGAACATCGTTCAATTCCACAATGAAAAAGGCAAGCGCTGTGTTGGGGTGGTGGCAGGTGGCCAATTGCACGGGTTGAAGGGGGTGTCTTCGACATTGCAATTGGCGAAGCGGGCCTTTGTTGAAAAAAAGAAACTGGCAGGACTCGTGGCGGAATTGGCGTCTTCGCGACCCGAAGACTATGCTGCGGCTTTGAAAGATAATCGCCTGCTGCCGCCCGTCACCCATGATGATCCCGCCCACTGTATCATTACGGGCACGGGACTCACCCACCTTGGTTCAGCATCGGCGCGGGATTCCATGCACAAGAAGCTGGACGGTGGGGCTGAAACGCTTACCGATTCACTCCGCATGTTCAAAATGGGGCTGGAGGGCGGGCGTCCCGCCAAGGGCGTGGCGGGTGTGCAGCCGGAATGGTTTTACAAGGGAGACGGGCGCTGGCTGGTGCCGCCCGGTGGGGAGCTGCCCAAACCTTCCTTTGCACTTGATGGGGGGGAGGAGCCAGAAGTCGCTGGCCTCTATCTCATCGATGACAACGGCCGACCGGTGCGTCTTGGTTTTGCCTTGGGCAACGAATATTCCGATCATGTGACGGAGCGGCAGAATTATTTGTTTCTTGCACACTCCAAATTGCGCCATTGCGCCATCGGACCTGAAATGATCACCGGACAACTTCCCCACAGCATCGAAGGCAAAAGCCGGATTATCCGGGGCCGTGAAGTGATCTGGGAAAAACCGTTTCTGACAGGCGAAGCCAACATGAGCCACACGCTGGCCAATCTGGAGTATCACCATTTCAAGTATGATGCCTTTCGCGTGCCCGGTGATTTGCACATCCATTTTTTCGGGACGGCAACTTTGTCGATCGCCGATGGTATTGCGCCCCAGCATGGCGATGTTTTTGAAATTGAAGCAGCACCGTTTGGTGCACCTCTGCGCAACAGCTTGAAAGACATGAAACAGGGTTTCAAACCGGGTGGTGTTCGGGTGGCATAGTTGTTGATGCTTTTGCCGCGCTGCAAGTTGCGTTAAGGAACCGGAATGACACATTCATTCATTGGCCTCGATTGGGGCACCACATCTTTTCGGGCTTACCTCGTGCGCGCGGATGGCAGTGTTGCTGACGAAATGTCGGCGGCGGGAGGCATTCTGGCTGTCAAGGACGGGGCGTTCGAAGCAGCGCTTGAGCAGCAGATCGGGGCCTGGGACAAGTCCCTTCCGGTCATCGCCTCTGGCATGATCACCAGCAGGCAGGGTTGGGTTGAAATTCCCTATGTGGATTGTCCGGCTGGTCCTGCGGAAATCGCCAGGGCGATAGTTCGCCGGGAACTTGCTTCAGGCCGGGTCATTCACTTTATGACAGGCCTGCATCTGGCCAGCCCAACCCTCGGCCATGATGTGATGCGCAGCGAGGAGATGCAGGTTTTTGGCAATCTGGATTCCGGTGCAACTCACTTTGTAACACCGGGGACGCACAGCAAATGGATTGATGTGGTTGACGGTCGTATCATGAATTTCGCGACCTATGTGACGGGCGAGACGTTTGCTGTGTTGCGGCAACACAGCATTTTAAGCCGACTGATGACGTCGGATGCAGATGATGAAGCGGCATTCCAGCGCGGCGTTGCCAAGGCTTTTGAAGACCCGGCGGGGTTGCTGCACAATCTTTTTTCGGTTCGCAGTTTGGGGCTGTTCAATGAGATGACGGGAGATGCGCTTGCTTCCTACCTTTCAGGTCTTGTCATCGGCAGCGAAATTGCCCATGCCTCGGCATCGCGGGACAGGGATGCTGAGTATGTGATTTTGGCTTCGGCTGGCATTGCGTTGCGCTATCAGCGGGCGATGCTGGCGGCGGGTTTGAAGGCGCGCTTGGGCGATCCTTTGGCGATTGTCAGAGGTGAAACACTGGTGGCAAAATTGGCGGGGATCATCTGATGCAGCTCAACGATGCCTTAAAAGCTTGCGGAATCATCGCGATACTGCGGGGTGTGAAACCGGATGAAGTGCTTGATGTGGCTCATGTGCTGCTTGAAGCGGGTGTGCGTGTGGTTGAAGTGCCTCTCAATTCACCTGATCCCTTTCATTCGATTGGTCAACTTGC
>JANOVS010000035.1:0-2537 GCA_031417515.1 Hyphomicrobiales bacterium | reverse complement strand
GTGCGGGTTCGGACCAGAGTGGATCGTACGCACGGGCACGGTGAAGCGCAGTCCATCGGCGGACGCCACCTCGCCGCCGCCCCATGCGCGCGCAAGCGGGATGGCGTTCTGCGCGGCGACGAGCACCGCGTTCGCGGCCGTCAGCGTCTCGGCGCGCACGAAGTTCTGCTTGACCCAGCTCAGTCGCGCCCGGCGCAGTGCGGGCGCATCCAATCGCACGAGCGGCTCGAAACCGGTGTTGGTTGCCTCGGAGACGAGCACCGCGCAGATCGTCGTGGCGACGTCTTCGGCGCGCGCGCTTCCTTCACTAGCATGCGTGAAGGCAGCCGCAAAATCAGTGCGCGCATCAACTTCGAGGATGAGTTCGGGGAGGTCGAGCCGGGGCAGGCGCGCGTCGATTGCAGCGCGCAGCGCAACAAGGGTCGGCGGTTCCTCGATCTTGTCGAGCGGTTCAAGCGACAGGTCAGCGCCGCTCTCCGATCGAACGATAGTGACGGCGGCGTTGGCCGGAACGCGTCCGGCGGTTTCATGGTAGGCGAGGTCGAGCCGTCGCGAGAGTACGCCCAGCTCCTCGTTGGCTGACGCCGAGACACCGACCGTGCGACACACGATCGGCCTCGCCGCCTCCCATGCCGCACCGGACAGGAGCCCTTTGCGCGGGTCGGCGTAACGCAGCGACCTAACCGGGAAGACGTCACGTCGCCGGATCGCGTGGCGGAGCCGGTCGAGGGTGCATAGCCGATAGCCGACGAGATCGAGCGTGCCGTCCTCGTTCTTAAGTTGTCCAGTCCACGCTTTCGGCGCGAAGGCGGTGGGTGCCGGCCCTGGGCGCTTGCCGCCGGCGTGAACCACGCGGAGATATGCGATGGCTTCGAGCAACGGCTTGCCTGCCGGGGCCGCGTCGAGTTCGAGACCCGCCAGGAGCGCGGGCAAGTAGCGGATCTTGCGATGATGCTCGCGCAGTTCGGCGAAGTAAATGTCATCATGCGGTCGCGCGAGCGCTCCGACGCGTTCAATGGCGGACGCCAGCGCTTCGCGATCAACAATTGCGAAGACGGCTGCGCGGACCTCGGCGTCGAGGGTGACTTCGTCGAGCAGCACGGCACAGACGTCGCGCAGCTTGAGCGCGGCGGCGTCGAGGTCACGAAGCGACCGCATCCGCGCCTCTTTCGATAGCGCCTGAGCGCGTGCAAACATCGTCGTCGAGACCGCGTCGAACAGGTCTATCACGTCGTCACCCGCGCTCGCCTCGAGTGAGCGGACGAACGCGACCAAAGTCGAGGCACGCCGATCGTCAGGTAGCCGCGACACCGCCTGGGCACGCGCTGCCGATGCGAAGCGCGCAAGCGCGGCCGCTTTTCCTGGAGGTACGCGATCGAGTTCGGGCAGACCGTCGGCTATCGCACGGACCTCGCTCAGACGCGCAACCGCGCGACCGATCTCCGGACCGCTTTGGACATAAGGGCCGTCGCGTAACCGATCGAGTGGGCTCTGGCGTTCAGACTCCGGCACGGTCACAAGGAGATCAAGGCGCGCGCGTTGTTCAGGTGTCAGGGTTTCGGTCAGGCGACGATGCAGATAGGCGTGCGTGCGTGCCCTCACCCGAGCGACCGCACGTTCCAAGACCGACAGGCCGGGCAGAATAACCTTGGCCGCGTGCAGCCACGCAACCGCGCGCTCGAACAACACCGACGGGCGATCGGTGCCGGTCCAGCACAACGCATAGAGGAAGCGGTACAACCGGAAGGTAACCCCAAAATCGGTCAGTACGCGGTAGCCATAGCGCTCGCGAATGCGCGGCCCATGCCGCCAGCGGCCTACGCTCGCGACGTAGGTCGCCATCAGTTCGACCGAGCCCGCCATCGCCAATTGATCGCCGGTGAAGCGCACGACCGACGCGGGCGTGAGTGCCAGGTCTTCGAGGAAGGTGCCGAGCAGGCGGATCGAGCCGAGCTGGACCGCGACGCCGAGGCGGTTGTGGTCGCCGCGATGCTCGCCGACGAAGGCATGATCGGCGTCATCCAAATGGAAGTGCCGCGCGAGTTGGTCGGGGGTGGGGTCGCCGACGAAGCGGCCGTATCGATTTGCCTGATCGCCGGACAGGAACCCGACCGGCACCGCTGGGGCCTACGCCGCAATCGCGGGTTTTGGCGTGGGCTTGCCGAGGAGATCAGTGGCGCGCTCGCGTGGTAGCCCTTTCGCATCGACATAGGCGTAGAGCGTTGAGACCGAGACACCGAGTTGCTTGGCGACATCGCGCGCGGCGTTGTCGCGGTCGGCCATCATCGCCATCGCGGCCTTGAGTTTTTGCTTGGTCATCACCCGCGGACGCCCGCCGGCACGGCCGCGTGCGCGCGCCGCTGCCAGCCCCGCCATCGTGCGTTCGTGAATGAGGTCGCGTTCAAATTCGGCGAGCGTTGCGAAAATTCCGAACACGAGCCGGCCGGTCGCGGTGGTGGTATCGACGTCGCCGGTCAGCACTTTCAGGCCGACACCGCGCTTCTGCAAATCGCCAACGAGCCCGACGACACCGACGA
>JANOVS010000034.1:0-26764 GCA_031417515.1 Hyphomicrobiales bacterium | reverse complement strand
ACGTGGCGTAAACTTGACGAACAGTCAGACGTTGCCTTGTCGACGGTACGCTATCCATCGTCCACTCCAGCTGAAATGAAGAAGGATCTGTCCGACTTCATCAAAATGCTCGACAATCCGAGTCTCTGATTTTCAATTGTGTTCCTCTGCCCGCAGTCCCCCCTGTATGGAACACAAAGCCACTCCCGATCCCGCTCGACACGGGAGTGGCCCTAATACATTCAATTACACAGTATGCGGAAAGTGCACGACAACTTTCAAGCCCGGTTGATTGTCCTGCAATTCAAGACGAAGGCCGTGTAATTTTGCAATTGCGGCAACCAATGCCAAACCTAGACCATTTCCGGCTGTGGCACGTGCCGTATCCAGTCTGTAAAAATGCTCAAACACTTTTTTGGATTGATCTTCAGGAATGCCGGGGCCGGTATCAGAAATTAACGCCTGAATGCCATCGGCATTGCTTGCAAGGGAGAGGGAAATCTTGGTTCCGGCGGGAGTGTGGCGTAGGGCGTTCTCAGTGAGGTTTGCCACCATTTGAAGCAGAAGTTCGCCGTCGCCCATAAATCTCACGGCGGGCGACAGTTTGGTAGCAAGGGATTTTCCCTGATCTTCAGCCACAGCGCGGTATGCATCAGCCACGCGTTCCAAGACACTCGTCAGATCCACATCCTTGAATCCGGCCTTGCGCGAACCAGACTCAATTTGTGCAATGCGCAGAAGGGCTGCGAATGTCGCAAGCAACTGGTCTGCCTCAACGATAGCGCCATCTATTGCTGCTTCATATATTTGCTTGCTGCTCGACTTTGCGCGCGCCTCCTCCAGTCCTTGCCGTAAGTGGCTGAGTGGTGTTCTGAGATCATGTGCAATATTGGCGCTTACTTGCTTCAAACTCTCAAGCAGCGCCTGGTTGCTGTCAAACAGATGATTTAGATTGGTGGACAGCCGATCAATTTCATCTGACGTACCACGCACAGGAATACGCTCTTTCAAGCGCCCATCAATAATGGCCAGACTTGTTTGATTGATATCGTCAATACGCTGGAGAAAGCCACGGCTGACAGCAAGTCCCGCAAGTGCCGCAAGCACGAAAGCCAAGCCTGCCGACCATGCAAATGTGTTGATGATTGCCTCCTGTGCCGAGAGCAAGCGAAAAGCGTCTTGCCCCACAAGCAGAAATGAACCATCCGGCAAATGCGCGCCTTGCCCCCAAATCTGATGATCTTCATCACCAGTCGCTGCTGATTGCAATGCTGCGGTTTCACCAACTCTGGTCTCGCGCCAGCCATCAACTGGCGCTACATTTTCAAGATTTCCGGCCAGTTTTTTTCCAGCGGCATCACTGAGAAAATAGAACCCCGTCGCACTTTTGGTTTGCGCCAAATGTTCATTGATATCCTCGATCATTGACTCAATGCCGTCCGTCTTGGATTCCTCGACCATTGCATTCAATTGTGCGCGGATTTCAGTCTGCATCTGCCCGCGAAGTGCTGCGGTGGTCGTCACATAAGTAGTGACAAGCAAGGCCAGAAAACACAATGCAAAAATCAAACTGTGAAGTGCTGTCAGCTGAAAGCTGATGGTTTTGAAAATGCGGCTATTCAGCACGAAGCGAATACCCCACACCACGCATGGTTTTCAGCATTTCGGACGCAAACCCCTTGTCGATCTTGGCACGCAAGCGGCTGATATGGGTTTCAACCACACTGGTTTGCGGGTCAAAATGGAAGTCCCAAACGCTTTCAAGCAACATCGTGCGCGTTACCACACGGCCCTCGCTGCGCATGAGGTATTCCAGGAGCTTGAATTCTTGGGGTTGCAGATCGATGATTTTGCCGGCCCGCGTCACAATACGTTTCAGTAAATTCATCTCAAGCTCGCCGACACGAATTTCGGTTTTCACATCACTGACCGGTGGGCGGCGCATCAGGGCACCGAGCCTTGCCAGCAATTCAGCAAAAGCAAATGGTTTGACCAGATAATCATCCGCCCCCGCTTCAAGACCTTCAACGCGATCATCAATGCCATCCATTGTCGTGAGGAAAATGGCGGGCGTAAAGTTGCCCGTTGAACGCAACATTTTAAGTATGCTGAGGCCATCAAGTCCAGGCAACATCCGATCAACAATCAGCGCGTCATATTTTTCCCCTGCGGCGAGAAACAAGCCATCCTTGCCGTTGGCTGTTTGGTCTATAATGTGTCCGTGTTCTTTCAATCCACGGGTGATAAAATCAGCCATGCGTTCGTCATCTTCGATCAACAATAGTTTCATACCCACCTGCTTTTGCGGCCATATCGCATAGCTGCGTTCCGGCCCTTCAGTTTTTCCGACGCTCGAACCAGACGACGCGGGACGTGTTTTGTAAGTGTTGTCAACCATATGCTCAAGCCAATGCCAATGCACCTGTTCATGCACAGGTTTTATACCACACGCGACTGAACTGCAGCTTTACGGGAGTCTTACGAATTTGTAAGGACCAAGCATTACGCCGAACCCACAGAATTGTAGACGGGGTAACACCCGCTGGGCGCATTCAATTTTCATCTTTTGGTCAAGCGCCGGGCATCATGCCCGCGCCTTTTCAGGAGATCATCATGATGTTGACGAAGAAACTTGTTGCGGGCCTCATCCTGTTTCCGTTGGTTGCGGGGATCATTTCACCCGCATTTGCCGAAAGTGAATGGGAAACTGGTGAGACCAATTTCAATGAGACGCAAGCCTTGATGAATGCAAGGATCAGCATTGGCGACGCCATCAAGACAGCCGAGGCCGAAGGCAAGGGCAAAGCTGTTGACTCAGGTCTCAGTGACGAAAATGGAGCGATCAGCTACCAGGTGGAAGTCGTAGCCCCCGACGGCAAACGTACTGACGTTTTTGTTGATCTCCAGACTGGCAAAGTTTTGAAGATGGCTGCTGCCGATTCCACCGACGAAGGCGGCGACAATGAAGCTGGAGAAGGCGATGGTGGCGAACAGAACGAAGCCAACTGACGCCACACCTTGATGTCCAGTGAGCCAAATACCGCTAAGTATATGGCTCATATTTTACGTTTTGCGCCTTCTTTACCGTGAGTTTAACTTTAATTATGCAGAGCGCCGCCTTTCAGTCACGCACCCCCAATTTAGTGATCATCTCAGAAATCAAGATGGTTCACCATGTCAAGTCACGCTTCCACAATAAATGCAGGCATCGGCAGTTCAACGCTTTTGTCAGACTTCCCTCAGGATGCAAACAGCGATGTAGCACTGTCTCCTGTGCAGAGAACTGGGACCGGAAATCATATCGGCGCCAAAGCACGTTGGGTTTATAAAAAATTTGGATTGTTCAGGAGCGCCCGCTATCCCCCCTATAGAATCGCATTTCAATCTCCTTTCACGGAAGCCCTTGTTCTCACAGCGGCGGGCTATCTTGCATGGGTCGCGGGACGGGAGGTCAAGAAATCAACTGGCAAGTCATTAACAGCGCAATTTCGCGAAATGAGCTCGCTCTGGTTTCGTCAAATGGTCGATCCTCCGAGCTACTATGCGCAAGAGCTGTTCCGTAGCGAAAGACTTGCGAAATCTTCGCAATATCTCACGCGTTTTGAAACAAAGAACGGAATCCTGAGATCGCTTAACGATTATCGGCCTTCACCCCACGATACAGACGAAATGTCCGACAAAGCGCTTTTTGCCCGCCTCTGCAGCAGACACAGAATTCCACATGCTCAAACACTCGCCGTTGTTGGACGTGATCAAGTGACGTGGAATATTGATCCGAAAGAATTGTGCTTTGATGTGTTTTGCAAACGCCAAAAAGGCAAGGGGGCTATTGGCGCTGAAGCATTCCGGTTTGTTGCTCCGGACAGTTTTCGTGACGCCATGGGAACGCTCTATTCAATTCAACAAGTGATTTCCCACCTTCGCAAATCTTCTGGTGGCAAGAACATGCTCGTGCAGCGTTGGCTTTCAAACCACGATAGCATCAAAGATCTCGCCCATGATTCGCTCATTACCTTCCGGGTCATAACTTGCATGAATGAGCGCGACGAAGTTGAAGTAACAGACGCCATGTTACGCATACTTGTAGACTTGGAACCAACGTGGAGACCAGCGGTTATTGACGACGAATTCGCGACTCCCATTGAGTTGACAACTGGAAAGTTGGGACTACTCACGGGTGACGATATGCGGACGTGTTGTAAGCGCTACAAAATTCAACCTGTCACCAATGCAAAAGTAGCCGGACGCGTTGTTGAACACTGGCCCGCCATTGCGGCCATGGCAACACGGTGCCACGCCGCATTCAGTCATAGATTGATGATAGGTTGGGATATTGCGCTGACACCGAATGGTCCCATCGTGCTGGAAGGCAATACCAAATTTGATGTGATGTTTCTGCAACGTGTGCAAGACAAACCTGCCGGCAATACCCGCCTCGGCGAGCTACTCGAATTTCACCTGCAAAAATTGATCCCTGCGCATGCGCATGAACTCGATCAATGATTTGCAACTCTGAATATGAATGGTCAAAAACGCAAACACCACGCCAAATAATGGCGCGGTGTTGTTGCGTCTGTGTGTCAGTCAACCTTCTCAGCTCCGCCCCTGTCTTTCTTCAGTTCAATTTGCACAGGTGCGTAACCCCCAGCAGCCAGTTGAATCGTGAACAGCTTGGCATTTTCTGACTTGCGGTAGGATGAGTTCGGATTGTCCCGGAAATGTCCCGGTTTGCCGGTATCATCGAAGTTGATGGAAGCAGTTGCACCTTTGTCGATGACCAAACCCGTCAGAGGCTTGAAATAGGACTCAATCTTGCTCGTGCCTTCATCCTTGATTGAATAGTACACCATCAAGCCTTTAAGCAACTCACCAGACGTGTTCTTGACCTCGAGTTCGAGGTGATCCGATGCGTCCTTCTTGGTCACAGGATCAAAGTTGTCTTCGACTTTCGCTGTGAATGTCAGCGCATTGGGCTTGCCCATCTGTGCGATTGTGTTGGCAGCTTCAACCGGGTTCTTGTCGGCAAGGTCGTTGACGCCATCACCGTCTGTATCGGCATTCAGCGGGTCAGTGCCAAGCACAGCTTCTGCTGCATCAGGCACGCCATCGCCATCTGTGTCGACGGCGGCATAGGCTGGCAATGTGCTGGTGGACAGTAGCAACAATGCGCCAAATGCGAGATATCTAGAACCAAATGATTTTGTCATGGGCCTATTCCTTTGTGAGTCGGGTTATGTTGAGGGGACGCAAAAATAGTGCCAGGACGAGCGCTGCGAATGTGGCAATCAGCCACCAGGCGTCTCGCGCGCGATCACGGATTACGTCGGCCAGGGGTTGACCGTTGTAGATGTCCTTGATGCCGAGAACCGCAAAACTGAACCGTTCCAGATGTTTGGCAGGGGAGGCTTCTTCGATGCCATTTCGGATTGTTTCATAAGTTGCGAATGATTTGATGATTTCCTTTTCCATGGGCTTTGGAACACCCAGCTTGCGGAAGACGCCGCCCGCCACCTGGTTGTCGGGATCAAGCGTGTCGCCAATCTGCGGTGCTATGAGCACGAGAGCGAGCCAGACCGCGAAAGCAACCAGAAGGGCCGTTGGCATTCTTTTGAAGCTCAGCGTAAAAATGAAGCCGAGTAAAAAGAAGCACATCACGTAGATCGACGCCATGCCAAACACACTGGCGATGCGCAACAGATCGGTGGCACTCAAGCCCACACCGCCGATCACCGCCAGGGCAACCGCACCAATGACAAACGTGATGGTGAGGCCCACAAAAATCAACACGAGATTGCCAATGACTTTTCCACCCAGAAATGTTGATTGCGAAAGTGGGCGCGTCAGGATCAGGGCGAGCGTGGAATGTCCGCGTTCGACAGCAGCGGCTTTGTAACCCAGCACAATGCCAAGCACAGCACCGATAATCTCGATGTGCTCAACAAATCCGCGCATCAGTTTCAGAGGAAAAAAGGCCGGTGCGACAAGCGCATCCGCTGACTTTCCCAATGACAACAGCAAGTCACGAGACTCGATGTAGGTCAGATATTCTGCGTGCATGGCAACTGCAGAAACAATGAGAGACACCAATGCTGCCAGCACGAGAAACCCTGTGAGAATTGTCAGCAGTTGCGTGTGAATGGCGTCCTTTATTTCCTTGCCAGCAATGGCTGACACCTGTGATGATCGATCAGTCACGATAGTCGCTCCTGCTGGCGTCAAAACGGTTGATGGAGAAGATAAATGCTGCGGCTAATGCGAAGTTTGTGACCACAAGTGAGGTCAGCGCACCAAGTGTTGTAGTGGTGGTTCCAGCGCCCGTTGCAATTTCGAGCACCGATGCTGCGAGATAGCGGTAGGCTTCAGCGATTGAGAACGGACCGAGCAACGTCGATGTCACATCAAAGAATCCGCTTGCCGGTGGAACGAGGTTGGCACTCACGGGGTTGAGCGCGGCCATCGGGCCAATGTTTGCTGTGACCTGCGGCAGAATGAATGTGAGTGCCAGCCAAACTGTCACCGGAACCAGAAGCGCCATGGACTCAGTATTGAAAATCGTGGCGCAAATTGCACCCAAAAGGCCAAGGGCCAACATGTAAAGAGCCGAGACGGCATAGAACTTCAACAATCCGACCCACACCGCGCTGTTCACCACCAGTCCGGGTAAAACAAGCATGGTGAGAATGTTGATCAGTGCGGCGGACAAAAGCAGTCCTACGATCAACATGACCAGTGAAGCCATTTTTGCAGTCGCCAGCCCCGTGCGGCTGATGGGGCGGCTGAACAACAACGGCAGGACGCCGGATTTCCTGTCAGCCGCAATGCTTTGGTAGCCAAGCACCAAGGCTGCAAGTGCGCCGAGAAGTGCGACATAGGTGATCATGTTGCGAAACAATGATAGCGCAGGCATATCGCCAACCGGATTGGGCGGAACCAGCATGGCTTGCGCCTTCAAAGCTGGAACAGCTTGCGCATAAATTGAATTGACAGTGTCCGTTGCCGACCAGCCAAGATAGGCTGATACAAGAACCATGACAAAAAACATGCCGGCCAAAAGTCCGACGGTACGATCGCGAAGCGCCAAGCTTACTCCCGCCGAAGCGGCGGGGATCACGGTTTGCTGGAATGGGGAGATTCCAGTGTTCATGGTCATGCCGCCATTTCCGGTGTGAGTGTCAGGTAAAGGTCTTCAAGCGTCTTGTCGTCACCAAACCGTTTGAGCACGCCAGCAATTGTATCGGTGTAGGCAAGCTCACCATGATTCAGCACAGCGATGGATGTGCAGGTGCGTGACACCTCACTGATGAGATGGGTGTTCATGAAAATGGTCATGCCCAATTCACGATTGAGTTTGGAAATGAGATCGCGCAGGGTTTTGATGCCGAACGGATCAAGACCTGACGTCGGCTCATCGAGGAAGAGAACGTCCGGTCGGTGCAAAATGGCTTGCGCAAGCCCAATGCGTTGACGCAAGCCTTTCGACATCGCCCCCACCTTCTTCTCCGCCAGCTCGGGACAGTCGAGTAGCTCCAAGGTTTCTTTGATCCTACGGGCAGGATCAGCAACACCCGATAGTTTGGCAAAGTAGGCCAGATTTGCAGAAGCGGTCATTGCATCATACATGCGAACGTTTTCGGGCACATATCCGATACGGCTCCGCGCCTTCATGCTATCGGCTGCGATGTCACTGCCGCAAATATTGGCTTTCCCACTGGTCGGGGCAAGCAGCGTCGTCAGGATGTTGACGGTGGTCGTCTTACCAGCACCATTATGGCCAAGGAAACCGAAGACCTCGCCCTTTTTTATTTCAAGGGATAAATCTTTCAACGCCGTGAAGTCACCGTATCGCTTGGTGAGTTTATCCATCCAAATTGCAATCGTCATGGTGCGGCCCTTGTGTGCAGTGTCGAACATATCCGGCGACAAGCCACACAATAACGATGGCCTTATACGTCAGGTTGTCCGGCGCATTACAAATTTGTAAGCAGCGATTTGCCAACGATGGGACCATTGCGGCTCATTCCGCCCTGGCAGGCTGCCAAAAAACTCAAATTTGGTTGTACTTTTTGGTTGAGTGACGTGAACATGTTGGATTCAAAAAGTGAACAAACCGGAATCATTCAGCAAGTAAGGGTGGTGCAAAATGGTTTTTCAGCAGCCTGCGAAACTCATCATTGTATAACTTTGCAATATTCGCTCTCCTTGATGGCTCGTATTTCCAATCAACGACACGGAAACAAACCGTGGCAATTCCAGTTGGGCATCAGCCTCAATGCTTCACATCAACGAGTAAAAACTCCTCTCTGTCACCTTTGACTGCGACATCCCGCACAGCGCCGATATTTTTGACATAGTATTTGTTGGTGAGCACATCCGGTTCGTCCGGCGTCCATTCTTTCATCAGCAGGGCATCCGTGTAAGATCCAAAGGGCACCTTCACCGACTTTGCGAGGCTTACGACTTCTGCGTGATCGTTGGTGTACGCGTTGATCAAGGTGTGGCCTTTGGCAGGCACTGCCTCCATGACAATGCTGGGCGTTGCACCATCTATGCCAGCGTGCCAGCCTTCTGTCTTGGTGACATTGCCCTTGGGATCAAGCTCTTGGACGTCTTCACCGAAGTACCAGACATTGCCGTTCTTGTCTTGCGCGAAGTAGCCCACTGTCCTGTCGGCGGGCGCACCGGCAAGAGACATCACGTCTTCGACAACTACGCATTTGACACCATCAATTGTCTTTGTTTTGCTAGTCACAGTGACGACTTGCGTTGCGGGCTTGTCGTCCTTGGTTCCCGCATAGGTCATGACTGTTCCAGGAATCAGCGGATGCCACGGATTGTCGATTGCATCGCCAAAGTTGTTGGGGTCGATAGCTTTTCCAGCATGTGCGGTTCCGGCCAGTACGGCGAAGAATGCGACCGTACATAGTGTTGTAACGAGTGTACGTTTGTTCATGGTAGTTACTCCTTTTTGATAGTGATCATGGGGTTCTCAAAATTGTTGCGGGTTGAAGGCGGGTGACAGATGCAAGGGCAATGCCGATCGCACCAATCGAAGTGACGATCACAAACAGGGCAAGCGCTAACAGTCCACCAGTTGGCAGGGTGAGCAGCGGCGGCTGCAGGGCAAAAAACAAGCCGAGCACTTGAATGGCAAGTACACCGAGGCCAAGCCCTATGGGGATACCCAAGATCAAAGACCCCAGAACAACAGCTGCACCTTCAAGTGCAGGACCCGTCAAAATGTGCCGCGTGTCAGCGCCGATGGCGCGAAGAATGGCGAACTCGCGACGGCGTTCGATGACAAGGAAAGCGCCCATCACCGCTACGCCAATAGCGGAGACCAACCCGGCACCAATGGCTTCGATGAGGCTCAGACCGCCTAGGCTCAACGCCGTCAATCCACGCTCGTTGGGAGCCGTTGTGGATGTCACGACAAACTTCTGGGCGAGCGAGCTGGCGCGGATTTTTGCGGCGACGTCCTTGGCCCGGAGTCCCGGGGCCAGCTTTGCCAGATAGTAATCCGGTGGAGACAACGCGGCCCGCGGCAGTGCGTCCAGAGTCGTGACAATCTCGCTGATGGGATAATTCGGCGGGAAAGCACTGTAGATGCCAAGGATCGGAATCTGCATGTCTTTGGTATTGCCAAAATCATCCGGGAAAATTGTCACTTCAAGCTTGTCACCGACCGCCAATTCAAAATCCGTCGCAAGTTCTGTATGGATGAGCACGCCGTTTGGATTTTTGACCAAACCTTCGAGACCCACGCCTTCCAGCATGCGCGGCTGGCTGGTCGCGGTGGCGAGGTAAGAATTGAGATCAAGTGCGAGGATAGATTTGCGGTCGGTATCAACGCGGGATGGCAGCAACCTGATCGGACTGACACTTGCAATGTCAGGCTCGAGCGAGGGGAGTGGAAAACGTGGATCCACTGGGGTCACGCGCAGATCGGATCCCATTGAGGCGACAGCATCTGCTTGCTTTGCCGTGTGATAGGTTGCGGCAAAGCTGAGGACTTGAACC
Organism: Hyphomicrobiales bacterium; assembly: GCA_031417515.1. Taxonomy (GTDB): domain Bacteria; phylum Pseudomonadota; class Alphaproteobacteria; order Rhizobiales; family Aestuariivirgaceae; genus Aestuariivirga. Next base: position 16,768 of record JANOVS010000034.1, on the reverse strand, counting down.
CCGAAAGCGACTGCGAGTGCACCCGTGATCAACGCACGACCCATATGGGCAGGCCTGCGTCCGAGCCAGCGCAGCGATGTTCCCGACCATGAAGACAAGGGTCGTGCACGGTCCGGCTCGGCCCATCTGCCAAGGCCTGCGAGGAAACCGCGCGTGAGCAGCAATGTTGCGCCCAACCACAGTGCCAATGGTGCAAGCAACACATAAAACGACAGCATCAAGGCGGGGCCTTGCAGAGGACTGCGCTTAAGGCCGCCAGACCAGATATTGATCACAAGAATGGCAATACCGATGGCGATGAAGATGACATCGAGCCGCGCCGTCCGCCAGACCGGCATCCAGCCGAGATTCAGCAAGCGCCGTTCGCCTATATCGCCGCGACGGCAGGCGCGCCGCAATCCTGTGACGCGGACAAGGGAGCTCGTTGCGCCTGCGACGATCGCCAGGCCCGCCGACAACAGAAAACTTTCAAGCGGCACGCCTTGCCAAACTGCTTGTCCAGTTGCAGCACTTACAGCAAGGGCCGCAATCAACAATCCCAGTAGCGAGCCAGCAAGACCTGCAACTGCTGCCTGGGCTGTGGCCAAACCCATGATCTGACCGTTGCTGGCACCGCGCATGCGCAGCAATGCCTCTTCGCGGCGATAGGACTCAACCAGGGCCGAGACTCCCGTGAGCCCAAGCGCGCCTGCGACCAGCACACCTGGAATACCCAACAAAAGAAAAAGCATTTTGGCGTTGACTGAATCTTCACGACTTTCAAACAATGCCTCCGCTGCATTGTCTGCAACGACCACGGAAAGTCCGGCCTGCCGTCCGAGCACGCGCTGCAACTTGCTTGACCAAAGCTGCGCCTGTCCTGGATCCGGCGGATAGTTGCCGTGATCAATCGTGACATGGGATTCGAGATTGGCGGAGGGAAGTTCCGATGATCCCGGGTCAAATGGCGGCAAGCCTCCGGCCTTGGCCCATTCACGCAACACCGGCAACAATTTCTGTTCATACGTTTTGAAGTCAATGATGATGGCGCGCGGTACGGTAACGATATCACCTTGCACTTCGCCATATGGGATGGAGAACCACGTTGTGGCATCGCGGAGATCAGCAATACCACCGACTGGCATGTCAAGGCTGAATTCCGGCGCATCGCCCGGCAACGTGATGGTGATTGATTTTGCAGTTTCAAATCCTGGTGTCGCACTGGCTGATTGACTAAGCATGGCACCCTGGCCAAGAGAGCCTTCGACTGTTCTGATCCACGGATGACGCGCCAGATATTCTGGGTTCACCGCGAAGAGCCGGGCGGTCATCTGGCCGGAATCTCCCGACTGAATGAGAACCTTGGCAGCCGCGAATGGTTCAGCCATTTTCACTTCCGGTGTGCTTGCCAATTTTTGGCTGACATCGACAATGTCAGCGTCAAGCGATTTCGCTACGGCGCGCATTTCAACTTGCACGGGCGACAAGGCATTTGGCGTCATCTGCTGAACGGCGGCATCAACATACCAAAGCGTTGCAGCAAGCATTGCAACAGGAAATGCGACGGCAATTGCTTCAAGCACAAGACGCGATGGCGCACGTGTCATGGTGCGGCGAAGCAGCCATGCAATCATTCTGCGACCGCCGGGTGGTATCGGAGCAGCTGCTGTCATGTGAGTTCTCCTGAATTCATGGTGACGATGCGGCGCGCATGTTGGGCAATTGCCGGATCGTGCGTAACTAGGATTAACGCAGTATCTCGTTCCCTTGCTTCCTCCACGAGATATTTGATGACTGACTGAGCCGTGATTGAATCCAGACTTCCCGTTGGTTCATCCGCCAGAACGACAGCTGGTCGAAGCACCATGGCGCGAGCGATGGCGACGCGCTGCTGTTCTCCGCCCGAAAGTTCATCGGTGAGGGAGCCAGCGAGATTGGTTAATCCCACACGTTCTAGTGACTCAGATACGCGGCGGGTACGCTGCACGGCATCTATGCCTTCGAGCAACAGGGGAACTTCGACGTTCTCAGCAACCGTCGCCTGCGGCAGCAGGGACAGGCCCTGCGCAATGAAGCCGCAGTTGCGGCGGCGAAACTGCGCGCGGGACGAACCGCTGAGCGAGGCCCAATTCTTGTTGGCGAGTTTGACTGATCCGCTGTCTGGCTGATCTAGCCCCGCAAGTATGAACAGTAACGTGCTCTTGCCCGATCCGCTGGGACCCATTATGGCGATAACTTCGCCCAGCGAGACCGTGAGTGAAACATTTTTTAGCGCTGCGAGGCTTTGCGTTCCGCCACCGTATGTGCGGTTCAGCCCCGCAGCTTCCAACACATGTATCATGTCACTTGCCATTGGTCAGCACTCCGTCGCGCATCGTAAGACTGCGGCTGGCGCGGGCACCGACTTGCTTGTTGTGGGTTACGGTGAGGATGGCCATGCTATTGCGCCTCTGAAGTTCTTCAAACAGGTCGAGAATGCCAGAGGCAGTCTCCTCATCCAACTCGCCCGTCGGTTCATCAGCTAGCAATACGCTTGGCTGAGAAGCGAGTGCGACCGCAATCGAAACCCGTTGCGCTTCACCGCCCGAGAGCTGTCCGACGCGATGGGTTTTGCGTTCTGAAAGCCCCGTTTGTTTCAGAAGCAACGATACGCGTCCGTTGATTTCATCGGGGCGCTGGCCCTGAATGCGAAGCGGAAGGGCGATGTTTTCGGCGGCATTGAGATGGGGATGGAGATTGTCACGCTGAAGCACCAGGCCAACGCTGCGGCGGCGCCATTCGGCACGTACCGAAGGCGGCAATCGCGTGACATCCGCACCACCTACTGTAACGATGCCAGCACTTGGCTCTAATAGTCCTGCGAGAATATGCAGGAGCGTACTTTTGCCGCTGCCCGAGGGCCCCATGACAGTTGTCCACGATGCGGGCTCGAGGACCAGTTCGGCTCCGCGCAAGGCCACCGTGTTCACATTGCCCTTGCGGTAAATGTGATATAGGCCTTGCGCGTACAATGCAGCTGTCATGGGTTTGTCCAACTTTATTGTGGCTTGAGGATTGTCTTGAGCGTGCGTATTTCATGGTGCCCGCCCACCATGCCATCAACGCCGATGGGGCCGATGCCAGGCGCGTACCATTTGTGTTCAAACTTGGACTTGTCGAGGAGATCGATGTTCTCCGTGACCAGAACATTTTCGTATTTCCCGGTTGGCCCGCCAGCAGACATGTCGGTCTTGATGACCTTGGCAAAATCCTCCGCAACTTTTGGGCGGTATTCCTCGCGGTAACCATCTCCAACCTCTGGTGCCGCTTTCATGATGAAGCCGGGCAACGCTCCGTCAACACCAGCCATCCAGGTACCATCTGTGTTCTCGACTTTGCCATTCTTGAAGACAGCGGTGTCTTCGCCGAAGTACCAGACATTGCCGTCCTTGTCCTGGGCATACCAGTCGACCGTTTTCTCAACAATCTCTGTGTCGGATGACGAGATAACGCGTACGACTGTTGTCTCGACGCCCATGATCTTCTTCTTGTCTGAAGTCACAGTCATCTCGTCAATGCGGCGTTCACCATCACGCGTTCCTTCAAATCTGAACACGGTCCCCGGTTTCAACGGGAAATACGGATGTGTGATCTCGCTGACAAAATTGGCGGGCTCAATCACAGGATTATAGGGTGGTAACTCTTCCCCAAAGGCAGAGCTTCCGGCAAAGAACGTGATCACGGCGGCAGCCGCGCCGAAATTTAGGCAAAGTTTTCTCATGTCGATTCTCCTCGAATGTGCATTCTCGTTGTTAAGGTTTGCGCCGTCTTCATTCCGGCGCAGGTTGGTCAGGTTCGGTGACCTGAAGATAACTACGCAGAGTGGCGAAGATTTCTTTCAACGGGACGATTAGAGCCTCCTCGGCTTGGCAACCGTAAATTCTTTTTCCAGAAGGCTGCTTTTTAACAGAACCACCCCAAATCGCCACTCCGGCACTGGCGGGAATCCGACTTGTGGCTGCCGGGTGTATTGTCAATGCTGTTCTGCTGGTCAACTGGCAGATCAGACTTTGAATGGTTCGACCAACTGTCGATCCCTCAGTGTTTAGTCAACTCAACTGACCATCAATCAAATGCTTCGACAGTTTCTGCTTTGAATGTCGTTGGGCCAGTCCGGACACCGCGTATGGCGACGTCACCTTCGTCAACGATGGAATTGTCGAGGTTGATGGTTGCGCCAGAAATATCGATGGTCCAGATTTTTTTCTGGAAATCCGTCAGTGTCAACGTTTTATGGTCCGTCATATTTTCTGCATGGCCGCCCAAAAACCCTTCGTCCGGCCTGCTCCATTCACCATAAGGGATGTGGGCGAGGTGTTGGTAGAAGGGTACGTTCCGTTCTAGGAGTTGGTGGGTTCGGAAACCGACGTCAAACCATTGTAGCAGCGTGCCGAGCAAAAGGCTGGCCGCCAGTGAAAAAGCAATCGTCGTGGAAGGCTTTAGCCGATAGCCGCGCCGTGTGTGACGGAAACCAAAATAAGCACTGGCGATAAACAATGGCATTGTCGCGAGCCAGACAACGGGAATGCTAAACAAGACTTCTCCCAACGGCACATCATCAAGTGACTGCCAGCCACCTCGCCAAAGACCTATGAAACCGTAAAGTAGAACCGCAAAACTTATTCCACCCAGAGCAATTGACAAGATTGCGAGCAGCCAAAACACCGAACGTCTGGCAAAGAAAACATAGGCAGGCTTCGGCTGCAATTCTTGCTGCTCAATTGAATCGAGGACTTTCTGTTCGAGATCAGTCATTGATTGCTCCAGTTCGGAGGCTCTCCCATGAATCTTGCAAAGGTATTCTCAATTGCTTCAAACCGCGATTGATGTAGGTCGCAACGGTGCCTGGAGGCAGTTGCAAAATGTCAGCGATTTCATCGTAACTTTTTTCTTCGAGAAAGCGCAACATCAGAACATTGCTATAACGGGGGGCGAGAGCCTCCAATGCTTTTTGGATTTCGACTGCCGTTCTGTGTTTCATCCAGTTTGTCGCGGGATCATCGTCTGCGGCAATTCGATCAAGGATCAACTGTGCGTCTTGGCCCGCAATGATCAATGGCTCCGCCTTGCGCTTGCGCAGAAAGCTGATCGCTTCATTATGCGCAATCCGGTAGATCCAAGGACTGAAGGGCCGCGAAGTGTCGTAGTCATTAAGATTAATGTAGGCTTTGATGAAAACATCCTGCAGCACATCCTCGGTTGCCTGAAACTGCCGACCAAGCAATCGTCGCACATAGCGCCCCAGATCATGTTTGTAACGTACCACAATCACAGCATAGGCCTTCCTGTCGCACAGCGTGGCTTCCACCAACTGTCGATCAGATTGAACTCTTGCTTGGGTTTCGGTCAATTGGGTATCCTGGCAATGGTTTTTCAAATCCAATACGATTTTCTTACAAGGTTACTTTCAAAAATCATTCTTCGCATGGCTGCTCAACTGTGGAATCGATCATCAATCGGCATTGGATAATACTTGCAAGGGGTCTCGCTTGGACACATGCTGACATGTTGTTGCGAGTTGTCGTAAATCTTACAAATTTGTGATGTTGGCCTGCTGCTCAGGCCCACATGTGAACTGATACAAATGAGCGCACGTCCGGAAGTAACATGAGTTCTCTATTAGAAACACCTCAGCAGTTGGCAAAGCGGGTGGGTCTTACAGAAAAGGTTATTCACAAGCTCGTGCGTGGTGGTAAACTCGCATTTGTCCGAATTGGAACGCGACTGCGGATACCGCCTGGAACGTGGGAGGTTTACCTCAAAACCAATACGGTGCAGCCATGGCGCGACGAAACCTCGGACCAAAACTTCAGTTCTTCAGAAAACGCGGGTTCTATTACATCGTCTGGACAGAGGGTGGATGCAGCCGCCAGCGCAGCACTGGCACAGCAGACAGCGCAAAGTCTCTGCAAGCACTGTTCGTCGCGATCTTGGCGTTTTGCAAAGTGCCATCAAGCACGCGCTGCAAATACAGTTGTTGACGCGAATTGTTATCATCAAGCGGCCGGCGGAGTCACCAGCGAGAGAACGCTGGCTCACGCGCACTGAAGCGGCCACGCTTGCAGCAGCAGCATTGGGTTTCCAACCAGTAGCCTGCGATATTGAAAACCAGCTGCCGATGAAGTGGAAACGCGTCTCTCGTCCCCAATACCATCTTTGTCCATTCATCCTCATCGGCCTCTACACGGGACGAAGAAAGGAAGCGATCCTGTCTTTGAGATGGCCAAAGATTGATCTCGCGCGTGGCAAGATTGACTTCAGACGAGCAACACAGTCCTTGCTTGAACTTGTCAGTGTTGGGGATGAGGTCACGGCCCAATGCTACGAGCCAGATAAATATGGCAGATTTGCCTGTCATGTTTTCAAGGATGGGGTGAACATCAACCTTGAACAGATCAAACGAGGTTGGGGATGGCTTCCGACAAAGAAGCAATGGGTACGTGATCCAGCAAGCGAGGCGGCAGAAGCGGAAGCAAAATCTAAAAAACTTGGGGCATGGGGTTTGGCTGGGCAGGTTTCACCAGCGGAGTGGCGCGATGTCTGTTGGAAGCAGGGCAAATGCGACAACGCTGAGAACAAATCGCCCTAATCAATCATTGCAGCGCATCAAGCTCCGAACCATAATTCACGAGTAGCGCCGCATGCAGCGCTTCCGCCTGCCCATAGTTCGCTTCCGCGTTCAATGTGGCCATATCAAAGGCTGCACAAAGTTTGATGTCTTGCAGCGAGCTGTAGGTTTCGTGCACGAAGATTTCGCGGACTTGGTCGGTGGCGTTGGGGTATTCCCATTCGTCGGCGCTGGGTTTTCGCAACAGGAAATCCCGGTAGTAGGATGTGACGACTTCTTTTGAGTGGGACTGGATTTCATCGACCACGCGGAGAACTTCCCGCACCTTGATGGCGAGGGCGGCTTCGGTGCTGAAGAAGATGTTGCCGTTGGGGTGGGCGGATTCATTGCGGTCATCCACCAACTTGGCATAGGTGCCAATCTTGCTGTTGTCGCATTGAATGAGTTTGAGAAAGCGAAGGATGGAGCGTTCATTCACCGTGCTGAACACAAAGGGCGACGTGGCATCCAGCAGGGTTTTCTCCACGTCTTTGGCAAAGCCAATGGAACCCATTTTGAAATCAGCTTCACGGGTTTGTTTGATCTGCCAAATGTTGGAATAGACAAAGCTCATGGTCAACATGTGATAAGCGAGGAAAGCAAACTGATACTTGCCGTGTTCGTGATTGGTGAGGAAGGCATCTCACAAGAACTTGATATATTCCTCTTCCTTTGGGCTTTTGTAAGAGACGGGAAGATAGCTTGCCAGTTCCAGCGCCTCGTCCATCCCTCAAGCCTCCGCCACTTGTGGTTTAGCCTCACCCCAGACGCGGGCGAGGGTGGCTTGGATTTTGGCTTCAAAGCGGGTGATGAGTTCGCGGTTGGCGGCAACGAGGGCTTGCTCGGCTTCGATTTCGGCGACGATGACTTGTTGGGTTATTAGCGGTGGCAAAGGAATGCTTAACGCCGTCAAAATTCCTTGATTCAAATTTTTCATCGTTACGCCAACTGCGTTCTCTTCAAGATAGTTTACAGTTGCAGGAGCAGTGAGTTGAAAATGTAGATACCGCGCGTCCACTTTTTGACCCGCTCGTATGACAAAGCAGCCTGTACCACATAGCCATCCGTCCATATCTGCCAAAACAACTGCGCATCTTCCCATTTCACCGCGCCGACCAATGACCAAGTCATGCTTTTTTAGCTTGAACTCTTGCAGTCGATTTGCAGTTTCAGTTGAAACCATCTTGATGCCATCGATATCTATTTTTCCGTCTACAATATTGCTCGGATTGACCAAGGGGATGCCAGTTTCGACATAATCGCTTTGATGCAATGAGCTGCCAAAAGGACCAGTGAGAATTGAATCGCAAACCTCGGCAAGAGTCTGAATCGGCCATTCCGGTTTGATTGGAATATGCGGGCGGTAGTTTTCTAGGACGGCGCGGGCTCCGGTGATGATTTTCTGATAGCCCTCAATCTCCGCCACAATCTCCCTCTGCACATCCAACGGTGGCAAGGGGATTTGGATGTTCCGGAGCTTCTCTTGGTTAAGCTTGGGAACTGTAACTCCTGTTATGTAAGACAATAAGTCAGCTTCGTTCAGTATCTCAATGAGATACCGATCTAATATTTGGTCGCGTTTCGGTCGTAAAACATGCGCGTGATTGTTTACCCAAATTTTCCCACTAACAGGAAATGCGCTGTTCTCACCCGGTCCCCATTTTGCACCATCTTCACCGACGAGTACAAGTGGTTCGTCAAAAAGATAGCCTTCAACATAATCGAGTATTCCGGTTGCTCCATAATAAGGATACGGACCAGTTTTTCTATCGCCCTTGGTGATCGGTCGTCTCAAGGAATCCAAAATATCCACCACTTCTCCAAGTGGAACGTGCGGATATTCAGAGCTGCGTTGTTCGCCTTCTCTGTGTCTTTCCCCGCTCAAATTATATTCGCCATCAGCGCTAACTTTTTCTTTGCTGACGACAAGACCTAACCGAACGCTAAGTTCCTCGCCCGATTGCCGTACCCGCAGAGCATTGAGATAGGTTTCAATCTCAGCCTTCACCTGTGGCAGATCATCCTTGCCGCCTTCGCGGCGCTGGGCACCCAAACTGAAGCCGTCATTCTCGATCTTGAAAAAGCCAATGGTGGTGGCTTGCTTGGCCAGCGCCTTGTCCAATATCAGGATCGACGTCTTCACACCCGAGTAGGGATTGAACATGCCAGCGGGCAGCGAGACCACGGCAACCAGTGAATTTTCCACCAGCAATTTGCGCAACTGCACATAAGCAGTTTGGCTTTGAAAAATAATGCCTTCCGGCACAATGATGGCGGCGCGGCCATTGGCGTTCAAATGCTCGGCAATATAATCCAAAAACAACACTTCACTGCGCTTGGCCTGAATGGAAAAGCGCTGGTGCGGTTTGATGCCGCCTTTGGGCGACATGAAGGGCGGGTTGGCCAGAATAACGTCGGCGGTTTCTTTCCATCGGTCTTCACTTGTTAGCGTGTCATATTCAAACACACTGGGATTGGTGAAGCCGTGCAGATAAAGATTGACCAGTGACAGGCGCACCATATCTGGCGAAATGTCATAGCCCTTGAAATTCTCCGCCATCTTCCTCCGGTCATCCGGCGTCAAGGTGCTCATGCCATTGGCATCGGTGTTGGATTTCAGAATGTGCTTGTAGGCTGAAATCAAAAAACCGGCGGTGCCACAGGCCGGGTCCAGCACCACTTCATTTTTCTTGGGCGAGATGATCGCCACCATGAAATCAATGATGTGGCGCGGTGTTCTAAATTGCCCGGCATCACCTTGCGAGCCCAGAACCGAAAGCAGATATTCAAACGCATCGCCCAGCCGCTCGCTGTGATCATACTCAAATTCATCAATGATCTTGAGAAAAGACTTCAGCGTTTCAGGGTCACGATAGGGCAGATAGGCATTCTTGAAGATGTCCCGAAACAGTGCGGGAATGCCGGGGTTCTCCGGCATCTTGGCAATGGCTTCAGCATAAAGGTTCAGGGTTTCATGGCCACCAAGGCCAGAGCGCATCAGCTTGGCCCAGCCATAACGCTCATAGTCACCCGCAAAGAATTTGCGTTTTCCCCCCAGCTCCTCACCGTCGGCATCCATATCATCCATGAACTTGTAAATCAGTGCGATGGTGATTTGCTCGACCTGGGATTTCGGGTCTGGTACCTTGCCCACAAGAATATCGCGGGCCGTGTCGATCCGGCGTTTGGTCGTTGTATCGAGCATTATTGTTGTTCTTTCAGGCCGTGAATTGATTCAGCGACACATAGTCCTTGATGTAATCCGGCACCAGCGCCCGATATTTTTCCGGAACAGCTTTGAAATCTTTCATGGAAAAGCCGGGGTTGGTGGCAAGGTCCACAAACTGCTTGCTCTCAATGATGTGCCGCACTTGGTCGCTGGACACATAGGCTTTGAAGAAATGCTTGATGGCTGGCACAGCCGTTGCCTCTTCCGGTTTGCGGTCCAGAACAAATTTGGCAAACTCGTCTTCCAGCAGTTCATCCTTGGATTTGAAGCCGGGAATGAGCCCGAAGACCTTCTCCAGAATTTCGCGCAGGGATATGCGCCTGTCCACTGCTGCTGCCTTGCGCAGCTTGTCCAGCGAGTAATATTCATTGGGCTTGCCGAAGACTTCACGGTTCACATAATCAATCACGCGGTCCCACTGGCCCGCTTCAACCGCAGTTTTGATGATGTCATCCTGCTTGATCGCATCGCCAAATTTCTCAAAGAACATGCGGTCAATGCGCATGCCGTCTTGGCCAATGGTTTCCTGCTTGATTGAGGCAATGATGTCTTCACCACTGTGGATATAAGGCTCGGCAGGGGCAGACATGCCGCCGCTCTCACCTTCACCCATGCCAGCGCCTGTGACTTCCGGCATTGGTTTTTGCACCGGCAACTTGATGATTTCATCGTAGTTGAAATCCTCCTCGAAGTATTCGCAATTCGCAAAAAAATCGAAAAGCTTGAAGGCGGTTTTGTCGGGTTCTTTCACGCCTTCCTTGATTGCGGCGTCGGTGCAATCGTCCAGAAAATTATGCTTACGGGTGCCGCGTCCCTTGATCTGGATAAAGTCAGTTGGCGAGAAGATGGGGCGGAACAGACCGATGTTCAAAATGTCAGGGCAATCATAACCCGTCGTCATCATGCCTACGGTTACGCACACACGGGCGCGGCTGGTCTTGTAACCCTCTAGAACCTTGCTGTGACCAAGTAGCTGGTTATAAACAAAATCACCTGTGAATTTCTGCGCGTCTGGAATTTGTGAGGTCACTTGCACGGCAAAGTCAGACTTGTACTTTCCCGGAAACATCCGGTCGGCAATCTCATTCATGATCTGAACAAGCTTTGACGCATGGCGCTGGCTGACGGCAAAGACGATAGCCTTTCCAACCTCACCATTCACCGGATCACGCATGGCATTCTCAAGGAAAGTTTTGCAGAACAACACATTGGTGGTTTCTGAAAAGAAGCGCTTTTCGAAGTGGCGCTGGGCAAAACTGTCTTTTTCCTCGTTGCCGTCTTCGTCGGTGCTGGTGACAATGTAACCTTCGTCTGACAAAAGCTGAGTGGTGACGTCTGTTCTTGCATCAACAACCGTCGGGTTGATCAGGAAGCCTTCCTTCACGCCATCGAGCAACGAATAGCGGAACGTTGGCTGGCTGTTTTCGCAGCCGAACGTGCGATAGGTATCGAGCAGCAAGCGCCGCTCGGATTCCCTTGGGTCTTTTCCGGTTGGCTTGTCGTCAGAAAAATTTTTGAGATAGTCGCGCGGCGTAGCCGTGAGACCCAGTTTATAGCCAACGAAATAGTCAAAAACCGCGCGGGCATTGCCGCCAATGGAACGGTGCGCTTCGTCGGATATGACAAAATCAAAATCTGTCGGCGAGAATTGATGCTGAAATTTGTTGTTGAAGAGCAACGACTGAACCGTTGAAACAACAACTTCAGCATGACGCCAATCGTCTTTGCTTTCCTTGTAAATCACCGTCTTGTAGTCATTGGCCAGATATTGATTGAACGCCTTCTTTGCTTGATCTTCGAGCTCCAACCGATCCACCAGAAACAAGACGCGCCGCGCGTTTCCAGACTTTAAGAAGAGTTTGATAATAGCAGCGGCAGTGAGCGTTTTGCCCGTACCTGTTGCCATTTCAAACAGAAAGCGGTCCTTCCCGTCACCAACCGCACGCTGAAGCGCACCGATTGCTTTGATCTGGTAAGGACGGAGAAAGCGGAATTTATTGGCGGAGACGTAAGCGATTCTCTCTGCCAGATTTTTCCATCCCGCCTCCGCCGCATAAGATGGTCGCTGCGTGAGAACAATATAGTCTTCTGTGACCGTTTCAGAAATGAGGCGCTGGGGATTTGGCTTGGCCTTCTGGTAGTTTGAAGTCGAACCTGGGCTCGGAAATGTGGTAATGATGCTGGGGTTGCCGCGTTCCAAATCCCAGAAATAATGCAGATTGCCATTGGACAAAATCACAAAGCGGCAGTTTTGGGACTTGGCATATTTCCGCGCCTGCTCTTTACCAATGAGCGGGTCTTTGCCTTCGGCCTTTGCCTCCAGCACCGTCATGGGCTTGCCAGCGCCATCCAATAGCAGAAAGTCCACAAAGCCATTCTTCGTGGTCTCAAAGTCTTCGCCCAGCGCGTCAATCTGGCTGTTGGCGATCTTTACATTGGGTTCCAAAACGATGTTGGCTTTGCCTTTGGAATCGTCAAAAAACCGCCATCCCGCCTCAGCGAGAAGCCGATTGATCTTTACCCGCGCCCTTGCTTCTTTCGCCGCCATCCCGTCTTTCAACCTTCAAATCATCCGCTATAGTAGCAAGGAAAGTGCTAAGTACTAGAGCCTCTTTGAAGTTCAAAAAACGCAACAATTACGAACCAAAGTCACGAAATTGTAACTATCGCCAAAGGTTTTGGTCTTTCCAATCTTCTGGAAAGCCAGCGGTTTTTGGTGACACATATTGCGAATCTGGGAACGTAGCGATCACGCCCATCAACCTGTCGGTCCACATTGTTCGTGGGTTAATTGTTTTGAGCAAGTGCCGCATGATGCACAGGGCCGCATAAATTCGTTTGCTCTGATAGGGGCTGTCGGCCACGTGATCAAAATCTGGCAGAGCCCCAAGTCTTGGCATGGGTGGCTGATTTATCAAAGGCTTGTTCCACATTCGCGCGTGATGGGCGCACACGTTGCGCACAAAGCTGAGCGTTTTGATCCAGCCTTTCAGTACAACAGGAGTTGGAACGTTGTAGCTTCTGCAAATCTCCATCAGGTCTTGTTATTTCATGCCGGAAAGCAAATGAGACAACGGGCCAAAATCGAGTAATTCAACCGCAATCCAAATTGGCATGTGCGATTGATTGTACTTTGTTCTGAAATGGACTGCAAATTCCTCTTTCGAAGTTCTTGATTTTTTATCCAGCTTGGAAAGCCATTCGTCATAGAGCGAATTGGTCCGGTGGTGTGGAACATTTAGAAAATCGCGATCAAGAAATTGTTTGTTTCTATGGGCTTCTGGGCCGTAAGCACCAAGCGTGAGTGCCACTTCTGTGCGAAGTGAGATTTCAATTCTCTCCAATGCATCGAGCAATACAAGCCTGAGTGATTTGTCAAAAGCATATAAGTCGGTGATGTTCTTAAACGACGTATCGGGCTTAAATTCGTCGAGCGTTTGGACAACGCCATAAACATCGGCTTTTGACTGCCTGAACGGAAAGCCATAAGCACTCAACCGATAATAGCCAATTCGTTGAAGATATTCTTTTGCTTTGCTGTCGTCGTCAATTTTCAAACTACGGCTGCGAAGCAATTCGAGCTGCTGATCAACGGTCAAATATGGCTTTGAATAATGCATCTATAAATAAGAAGGCCAACCCTTGCAAGTGCAGAGGGGCTGGCCATGTTAACCGCTATATGAGTCTGGCATTTGTTAATGTCAAGTTAACAAATTTGCTTTTCAGCTCTGGCCTCCAGAGGTTTGAATACCCGAAAATCATGATTCTAATTAGATAACAAATACATATCACCCCAAGCGGTAATATTGGAAAACATTTTTGCCAAGCTCTTGTTGCTGGTATGCAAAATTTCACTTTGGATCGAAATGTGGCCTTAGATGGAATGATTTAGCGCTTAAAGCGGTCAAATTTGGCAATGAAACCCATCATCGCGGCTTCCCAGCGCTGACCAGCTTAGTCATCTGCTTCAGCAAGCCTGTTGTAAGTCTTCCAGTGCATTCCCTTTGGCTTGGGCGGAAAAGGATCATCAATGCCTTCAAAGCCACCCAGACGCTTCCTTGTTGCTTGGGCGCGGGTTATGGCGCGTTGGGCAGAGTCTTCAGCTTGTGATTGGTATTTCAAGCGATAGCATTTGCGGGTAGTGTATCAGTTTGAAATTTGTTCATCACGCTTTTTGTAAGTCTTAGGCCGTCCCGCCTTTGGTGCCACTATGTCCATAGCCGCAACAATCTCCTCAAAGTTCCAAAGCCTGTTGGTTAAACCAGATTCCATGGCAGGGGAAACACGCAAGGTCTTGTGGATGCGAACCCAGTTATACCAGACCGTCCAGATTGCTACCATGTGAACGTGACTTTCGAATTTCTTGCTGAAAGCATTGGTGAGGCGGGTAAAGCGGCGGTTGTGCATCCGCATGGTGAGGTTGTTGCGTTCGATGTAGGACGTGCTGACATGTTTGATGTCTGGATCGCCTTCAATGCGTTTCTTTTCAGTCCCTACGCATTCAGCAGGGCTGTAGCGGCCCTTTGCGCTTTCTGATGATGCGCCATAGACCTTGTGCAACACCGCATAGTCAACATCGCCACCAAAGGCACCCTCAACAGCTTCAAGGTAAGCCTTGTGACCATCCGTTGTCAGTTGAACGCGATTGGCGAGCCGTGAGCGCAGATCGTCCATGAAGGCCATTGCATATTCGCCATCACGACCGCCAACCAACCACGAGACAATCAGCTTGGTATCGGCTTCAATGCCTGTCCACGTCCATGTGTCACCTGCCCATTCAGGTGCATCCGTTGCCGTCTTGACGTTCTTTTGCTTCGCGTAGGTGTAGCTCCATATTTCATCACATTGAATGCGCTTGGCAGACACGCCCCTCACATTGTCATCATGGAATGCCGCGCAGAACTTGCCAGCATCAATCAACAACTTTGCCACCGTGTTAATGCTTACGTCTGCAAGACGCGAAACGGAACGCATTGAAGCGCCTTCGCAGAGCATGGAAAGCATTTGGGCACGGGCTTTGACGGACAACTTGTTCACGCCCATAACATATGAACTTTCTTGCTAAGCAGTCAAGCATATAATTTCAGTATTTTCAACTTTGCCCAAACCCCTCAGGAGGTTCGCTTGGACCGTCTGTTTCAAGCGATGTAACATGACCCAACTCAAGCAAACCGAACGTATTTGGCGCAGATCGTGAAAAAACCTCTCCCCTCCTCACATAAGCAGCTATGGAACTCGTTAGGGATGCTCTGCTTTCTCTTGTCATCCCTTTCCCAAGCCCCTCAAGTAGTTCATTGATGTGAACAGGGACGCCCTTCCTAAGTATGAAGTCCCGTGCTTGTGCTACCGCGCTGCCCGCTCTCAACACCGCAGACTCAACATTTGTATGTGACTCCTTTGAAAGGGCCTTTGAAATGTCGTGCAAGGCATTTAGGTATACCTTGGCGGTGCGCAATTTCTCCTCAAGAGATTGAATTTCTTGTTCTTTTTTCTTGATCTTGTCCTGAATAATATCGCGCTCACTCATATCTTGCCTCCTGTATGTGATGTATGTTATAGCTTGTATGTGAGTTCAAATCAAAGGAAATCGTTATGGCGCACGAACTTGAGACTTCCCCAGAGTATAAAAACACAATAGATAGACTTGAAGCTGTCAAACTCACTAATGCTAGGGGTATAGACTATTGGCGAGCCCGCGACATTCACTCAGTTATTGGGTATCCTGTATGGGACAAGTTTGAACCCGTCATTGAAAGAGCTGTTGCTTCCTTGCGTGAAAACAAAATTGACCCGTCACATCATGTTGCTGAGACGAGCATTATGATGGAAGTCGGCAAAGGGGGGCAAAGACAAGGCATAGATTTTTTCCTTACTCGTGCTGCCTGTCGGCTCATTGCCATGAACGGCGATCCGACCAAACCAGAGGTGGCGGGTGCGCAGGCGTACTTCGTAGTTCAAACGCACCGCATGGAACAGCAAGATTCATTGAGTGAAGATGAGAAACGGTTGCAACTGCGAGAAAGAGTAACTTCGGCCTTCAAAGTTGTAAGCGGGGTTGCAAAAGAGGCTGGAGTGTCGGGTAATAAGTAGCCCATCTTTCATGACGCCCGATACCAGGGACTGTACGGTATGAGCAGGCGTGACGTCATGGTCAAGAAAGGGTTGAAGCAAGACGACAATCCATTTGATTTTGCAGGCCCATTGGAATTGTCTGCAAATGAATTTCAGATGAACCTCGCAGCCAACGTGATTCAAAAAGAAGGCATCAAAGGAGAGTACAACGTAATTTCCAAAAATAGGAAAATTGCTCAAGACGTTCGCAAAACCATCAAGGAAAGCAAGGGAACGCTACCTGAAAATCTTCCCATTGCAGAACCCATTAGGCAGGTTGAGAAACGTGTGAAAGAGATAAAGAAAAAAATGATGGCTAAACCTTCGTCCATCGCTTAGCCGCAGCCTTTTTTGCAATCTCAGAGCGTCGTGCCGCACTGACAGTTTTAGCCCGCGCCGCGCCACCCAACTTCCCCAACGCTTGAGCAGCCTTGTTCTTGCCGTCCTCAGGCGCAACGTCCGACTCTTCACCCACGGCAATCCGCATGACCTTAACGGCATTGCCGATCACGTCAGCGGGGCGCTTTTCACCTTTGGGGCCTTTGGGCAAGTTTCAATCTCCTATGCTTAGCGACTAGCATATAGGAAGTCGGGGCGACTTGCGATAGGCTGTCAATGGTCACAAAATTCAAACTGATACACTACCGAAAATAGACATGCCGTCTAAGTGTCTGACCGAAAAAGAAGTTGGGTGATATCAGTCATTTGTGATTCAATCGGTGTTGCAAAGCATCGATGGAGGATTACATGTGGACAGCTACCACCCGCAAGCAGTTTGCCAGAGGCGGTCTGCTTTTGCCAAG
>JANOVS010000033.1:0-10402 GCA_031417515.1 Hyphomicrobiales bacterium | reverse complement strand
GGCGACTGTTCGGGTTTGATGAAACGGCGGATGCATGACCCTGCTTCTCCACGGGCTTGGTGTCCCAAAGGTGCGTCGGTCTGGCATCCGCCTCCGCAACACCAGATATAGCAGATGCTGCCGATTCGAACTTACAAGGTGCCCCAACGGGGCGGATGAGGTCCCTTTGGCCGCAAGCGACAGCCGAACGGTCAGAAATATTATCAGCTCTTCGCCTTGGGTGACAGGATCATGATGATCTGGCGGCCTTCGGGTTTTGGTTCCAGTTCAACCTTTGCCACGTCAGCGATATCGGCCTTGACGCGGATCAACAGCTTGTAGCCCAAATCCTGATGGTCCATTTCACGGCCCCTGAAGCGCAGCGTAACCTTCACCTTGTCGCCTTCATCAAAGAACCGGCGGGCGGCCCGCATTTTCACTTCGTAGTCATGATCATCGATCATGGGACGCAGCTTGATTTCCTTGATTTCGATGACTTTTTGTTTCTTGCGGGCTTCAGCGGCGCGCTTTTGTTCCTGGAAACGGAACTTGCCGTAATCCAAAATCTTGGCAACCGGCGGCTTGGCATCTGGTGAAATTTCAACCAGATCAAGGCCCGCTTCATCGGCCATGGCAAGGGCCTGTCTTGTTGGCACCACGCCGATGTTTTCACCTTCGGCGTTGATCAGCCGAACTTCGCGGCTGTCGATGCGATGATTGATCTTGTGTTCGTCTTCGCGCTGCGGAACGGGGGCGTTGCGGTTCGTGGCAGGTTTGCGTGGTGGTATGCTCAAGTAATCGATCTCTCCATTGTGGTACACCTTCGAAGGATCAAGTTGCCAATTGCGAATCCGGACCTGCTTCGTTAGCAGGGCTTCGATAGCAAGCTTTGGCGTTAAAAAGAAGGGTTTTCGGAAAGTCCATGGTTTTTGAAGCCAACCGCTACGGCACAAGTTTTGAAAATGGCCCAGGGCGCAGCCGTTTGGCCTACCGACAAGACGGCGCCCGTGACGAATTGGGCCCCTGTGGTTTTTTCTTTCTGGGTGGCTTCATGTCGGCAATGACCGGCAGCAAAGCCGAAAGCCTCGCCGAACTGGCCCGGGCCAAACGCCGCAGTTGCCTGCGCTTTGACTATTCGGGCCATGGCGAGTCGGACGGGCTGTTTGTTGACGGCACGATTTCCCGCTGGCTGGAACAGGCCACCCACATGTTTTTGCAGCACACCCGCAACCAGCGCATTGTCGTAGGATCATCTATGGGCGGCTGGCTGGCTTTACTGCTGGCCAGAAGGCTGCAAACCGAAGACCCGCAAGCTTTCCGCCGGATTGGCGGCATGGTGTTGATCGCACCTGCCACTGACATGACCCGCGATTTGATGTGGCAGGGCTTTTCCGATCAGGCACGCAAGGAGTTGCAGGAGAACGGTATCTATCACGAACCCTCAAGCTATGGAGCACCCTATCCCATCACCTTGAAGCTGCTGGAAGATGGTGAGAAGCACTTGATCTTTCCAGGCTCCATCAGCCTGCCATTCCCGGTGCGCATCCTGCAAGGCACCGACGATGCCGACGTGTCAGCCGATCACGCCATCAAGACCATGGAAGCTATCACCGGAAATGACATCAGCCTCAGCCTGATCAAAGGCGGCGACCATCGTTTGTCAACCCCAACTCAACTCCGGTTGATCCGCGAAACTGCACTCACCCTGGCCGAACGTTCCGATGGCGAAATGGTGTGACGCAAGCTCCAACATCCCACCCCCGGCGCCTCCTCGCGAAGAGCGGGTAGGGGTGAAAAAAGGCAAGAGCGGGTTGGAGTGAAATTCTTCACCCCTCCCCAATCTTTGGGGAGGGGCCGGGGGTGGGGCGTTTCAGCGGGCAAGGCTGTCAGTCGTTCTGCGCTGTACTTCGCCACGCTTGGCGCGAGGAAGAAGTTTAATTCGGCACAAGCAAGAGGCTTTTGAGGCCAACCCGGTAGTCGGGGTATTTGAATCGATAACCCAATTCCGCCTTCACGCGATCGTTTCGCACCCGTTTTGAATCGGCATAAAAGCTTCTGGCCATTGGTGAAAGTTCAGCATCGGCAAAGGCGATTGATGGTGGAACAGGCAGCCCCAGTAGTTCCGCAGCATAGGCAATCACATCCTGCGGCGGGGCCGGATGATCATCGGCCACATTGTAGACGCGGCCCTGGTTGGGATGCTCAATTGACGCCCGCAAAATGCCCGCAATATCTTCAACATGAATGCGGCTGAAAATTTGTCCTTCGCGGATGATGCGCTGGGCCTTGCCGGCCTTCAAGCTTTCCAAGGCATTGCGGCCCGGCCCATAAATGCCAGCAAGACGAAACACATGCAGCGGCAGTCCCGCCTGTTCATGCAATTCTTGCCAACCCGCTTCTGCCGCCACCCGGCGGTGGCCCCGTTCGGTGTTGGGCGTCAAAGGCGTATCCTCATCCACCCATGCGCCGCTGTGATCACCATAAACGCCAGTGGTTGAGAGATAGCCCACCCATTGAAACTGTTTCGTTTTGGCCGCCAATTCCTTGCCAAGTGACCGGAGCACTGGATCACCGCCATCATCAGGCGGCACCGATGACAGAAGATGCGTCACGCCATTTGGTATGGCTTCCAGCTTGTCATAGCGAATGGCGTGCAAACCCAGGGCTTGAATTTTTGCCACGCCAGCGTCGCTGCGACTGGTGCCCGTAATGGTCCACTGCCTGCGATCAAGTTGCGCGGCCAAAGCGGCGGCCGAAAATCCAAAACCAAGACACAGGAGGTGGCGCAGTACATTCATGCGGCGTGGTCCCATTCTGCCAATACTGCTGCATCGGTCTCAGCGCTCTGTCGCCGCTTTCGGAAATTTGCAAATTCTGGAGCATCGGCAAGCCGCGCAAAAGCCCAAATCGCCATGGCCCGCACCAGCGGCGATGCATCATCGAGCAATTGTTTTACAACAGGCAGAAGTGAAATGTCACCACTGTTACCAGCTGCAATCAGGCAATTGCGAATAAATCTGTCGCGCCCCGTGCGCTTTACCGGGGACGCACTGAAAAATTTTCGAAACCCGGCATCATCGAGCTGCAACAAATCATGCAAGGGTGGGGCTATCAGATCGGCCCGTGCCGCCAATTTCATTTCGCTTGATATGGCTGCAAACTTGTTCCACGGACACACCGCAAGGCAATCATCGCAACCATAAATCCGGTTGCCCATGGGACCGCGAAATTCCCGGTCAATGTGCCCTTGATGCTCAATCGTCAGATATGAAATGCAGCGCCGCGCATCAAGTTGCAGCGGCGCTGGAAAAGCCTTGGTCGGGCAAATGTCGAGGCACGCCCGGCATGATCCGCAATGATCCGTTTCCGCCGCATCAACAGGCAATTCAGCCGTGGTCAAAATTGTGCCAATAAAAAACCACGAGCCCAATTCCTGCGATACCAGATTGGTGTGTTTGCCTTGCCATCCCAGACCGGCCTGTTGCGCCAAGGGCTTTTCCATCACAGGGGCCGTATCGACAAAGACTTTGACTTCAGCTCCGGATTTGTGGCGAAGCCAACTGGCCAGCCGCTTCAACTTGCCCTTGAACAAAACATGGTAATCCCGGTTCAAGGCATATTGCGCAATCACTCCGGTTTGCCTCGACGCAACACGGTCGAAATGATCCAGCCCCTGGCCATAGGGTTGGGCCAGCACAATCGCCGTTCGCGCCTCTGGCCAGAGGTTTGCGGGACTCGTCCGCTTTTCTTGCCGATCTTCAAACCAATCCATGTCGCCATGACGGGACGCCGCCACAAATTCCTGCAAGCGTTGGCCGGTTTCCGGCGGCAATGTAGCCCAGGTGATTTTCAGGCCCACAAGGCCTTCGGCAAGGGCCCGTTGTTGCAAGTTGTCGCGGAGAGATGCAGCAGTCTCAGAAATCAAGATCGGCATAGTGGGCGGAAGGGGCAACCCCTGCAATCGTGTCGGCCAGCAATGCCCTGAACGCAGGCCGCGACTTGATGCGCTGATACCATGTCTGCGCCACCGGATGATCCGCCCACGGAATATCGCCGAGATAGTCAATCGCCGAAAGATGGGCGGCAGCGGCCAGATCAGCCAGCGAAAGTTCATCCCCCGCGAGCCACGTCCGCTGTTCCGACAGGGCCGAGATATAATCAAGATGACCGCGCATCACCTGCAGGCCCTTGCGCACTCGTCCCATGGCAGGCGCACCCGAACCATTGGTAGCTGCCACAAAGCGCCGGATGACTTTTTCGGTCAGCACAGGCTCAGTCACTTCCGTATAAAATTTTACATCAAACCAGCCGACAAGCCGACGCACTTCGGCCCGTGCAATGGCCGATCCCGGAATCAGGGGCTTGGCAGCGCCGACAGTTTCCTCAAGATATTCTGAAATGGCCTCAATGCCTGATATCGCAACGCCGCTGTCTTCCACATAGACCGGGCTCAAGCCTGCTGGATTAAGCTCGATCAATTGCGCCGATGGATGCCACGGCCGCTCATCGGCAAGCCGCACCTCAACACCATATTCGGCAAGGGCAAGACGCAAGCGGCGTCCGTGGGGGTCGAGGGTAAAGTGATGCAGTTTGGGCATGGGTCCAATTCAAATTGTCATTTCAAATGAAGCAGCGCCGCCATTGCTCCCACAAGATGGCCCATATAAGACGTGGGCGAATCAATTCGCAAGTCGAATCAATTGCTTTTTGACGATTCATAAAAATCGGGGTTCCATGTTTATTGAGCAAATCATCGTTCTGGCCCTGATCCAGGGCATCACCGAATTCCTGCCGATTTCATCTTCCGGGCACTTGATTTTGGTGCCGGCCCTGACCGGCTGGCCGGATCAGGGCATTCTCACCGACATGGTCACCAATGTGGGTTCGCTGCTCGCTGTGGTCATCTATTTCTGGCGCGATGTCCGATCAATGTTTCGCGGTCTGTTCGACGCAACCAAGGGGCGCACCACCTATAACTCAAACCTTGCGAAAAACATCGCAATTGGCACCATCCCCATTGTACTTGTGGGCATTGTCGTGAAGCTGACCGACTTGGACGACCATATTCGCAGTGCCACACTGGTGGCCGTCAATGCCATTGTATTTGGAATAGCACTCTACATCGCCGATGCCTTTGGTTTGCTACGCAACACCGTGCGCGACCTCAACTGGAAATCAGCGCTGATGATCGGCGGCGCGCAAGCTCTTTCCCTGTCGCCGGGAACCAGCCGATCCGGCATCACCATGACAGCGGGCCGTGCCTTGGGAATGGTGCGGCCTGAAGCCGCGCGCTTTTCATTCCTGCTCTCCATACCCGCCAATGCTGCCGCTTCCATTCTGATTATCGGCGATGCCTTGAAATCGGGGGTAACACTTTCAGGTCCCGTTATCCTCACAGGCGTGCTGACATTCTTCATTGCGCTTGGCACGATTTCCTTTCTCATGCGGTTGCTGCGCAGCATGAGTTTTCTGCCTTTCGTGATCTACCGGGTCATATTGGGCGGCGCACTTTTAGGCCTGATTTACTCTGGCGTGCCACTGGCAGCGGTGAACTGACCTTCCTTGCGGAAGCGGTAGAGATAGGTCGGCACGATGCTGCGGAATGACCGCGGTGTGATGCCAAGGCCTTCAAGATCAAGCTTGGCAGCCTTTGCAGCCAGGCTCACCACATTGTCGGTTTTCAGCAAGGCCACCTGATTTGCCGTCAGCGGCTTGCCCGGCAAATAACCCATGATCGTGCCCATCAGCGCGGCAATCGGCCATGGCACCGACACCAGCAAACGCTTGCGCCTCGTGGTTTCCAGAACGAACTTTGTCAATTCTTCCATGGTGGCAGTTTCATCGCCACCCAGTTCATAGATCTTGCCGGAAGCCTCGCCCCTGTCGACCAGCACGGCCACGGCTTCGGCCACATCGCCCACAAACACCGGCTGATACCTGGTATGGCCACCACCAAACAACGGCAGGGCCGGGGCGAAACGCGCCATGGCCGCAAGCTTGTTGAAGAAACGGTCCTCGGGACCAAAAACAATGGAAGGGCGCACGATAATGGCACCGGGAAAGGCCTTGGCGGAAGCCACTTCGCCCTTGGCCTTGAAGCGGGCAGCTTCGCTCTCCGCATTGGCACCAGCCCCCATGCCGGAGACCATGATGAAGACCTGGGCTTTTGCCGCCCGTGCCGCTTTGGCCACAGCCTCGGCTCCAAAATTCAATACGGCATCAAAACTTTGTGCGCCTGAGGCATGGTCAATGCCTGTGGCATTGATGACGGCATAGGCCCCGTCGCAGGCCGCAGCAATTGACTCAGGATAGCGCAAATTGGCCTGTACCGCCATGATCTGGCCGGGCGATCCCAAGGGCTGCACATGGCCCGCCAGATCAGGCCGCCGACAGGCCACGCGAATGCGATAGCCGCGCTTTGCCAGATTGCGCACCACATGACGTCCGATAAAGCCCGAACCCCCAACGACGGTGATCAATTTCTCTGCATTGTCTGCGGTCACGACAAAATCCTTTAGTGGTCCCTTGTTGTCGGCGCTTTTAGCTGGTGATCGGCAGCTTGCAAAGCTTCTTCGCAATTGGTTGACAGGTTGCCTTCGGGACGTGTAGGGAGGCCCCGGATTGCCCTGATGGCGGAATTGGTAGACGCACTAGTTTCAGGTACTAGCGAGTAACATCGTGGAGGTTCGAGTCCTCTTCAGGGCACCACGCTTCGCCCCCATACTTCATAAAAGTGGGGGCTGCGCGTGGCGCGGCCACAAAGTAGGCTTTTGGGGCGAAGCGTGTCCGGCGGAGCTCGAAGAGCGAAGCGGGACTGGTTGGGGCAAGATGCGGTAAGCTTACATCATTCGCAGTGTTTCATCTCCGGCTCAGGAATATACCGGGTTTTCTGAAGATTTGAAGCAGCGCATCGAAGATCACAGCGCTGGCAAATCAACCCATACGTCAAAATATATGCCATGGGAACTTGCTTGGTATTGCGCATTTCCAGACAAAAGATCAGCCCTCGATTTTGAGATTTACTTGAAATCACATTATGGCCGAGCGTTTGCAAGCAAGAGATTGACGCCAAAGCTTGTTGCTGGAGATGCATTGGCGCAAGAGTAGCATTGAAATCGACATCAAATGATGCTATATTTGCGCTTCAACTTGGAAGAAAAATTATGCGCACAACTATTTCTTTGGATGATGAACTTGTTGCCACCGCTCAGGAGTTTACTGGTCTCAAAGAAAAATCAGCACTTGTTCATGAGGCTTTGAAAGCCCTTGTCGCACGCGAAGCCAGCCGAAGGCTGGCCTTGCTTGGTGGTAGCGATCCTGATGCTTATGCGGCACCAAGGCGTCGGTTTCCACCAGAATGATTCTCGCAGATTCATCAGTTTGGATCGACTACTTGAATAAGGGCGATGCACTTTTTAACCGGGTACTGGTTGAACAACTTGTATTGTTGCATCCATTTGTGATTGGTGAACTGGCGCTGGGCAGCATGAAAAGTCGCAAGGCCCAACTGCGATATTTGAAACTCTTGCCTCAAGCAGATGAGGCTACTGATACTGAAGTCATCGCCTTGATTGAAAATTCTGCGCTTTATTGCACAGGTATAGGTTACATTGACGCGCATCTCTTGGCATCGGCAAAAATCAGTGGCGTGGATTTTTGGACGCGAGACAAACGATTGCATCAAGCTGCAGTTAGACTTGGACTGACGCGCCTACACTGACCCTAAAATTTTACCACAGGATTGAATTTAATGACCGTAAAGCTCTACCGTGGCGATTTGCCTGCCGACTTCGTGGCTGGCCCTGCCATCGCCATTGATACTGAAACGCTTGGCCTTAACCCGCGCCGCGACCGGCTTTGTGTCGTGCAGATTTCGACGGGGGATGGCAATGCCCATCTCATCCAGATGGATCCGAAATCCCGCGAAGCGCCCCGCCTCAAGGCTGTGCTGGAAGACCCTTCGGTTCTCAAGATCTTCCATTTCGCCCGTTTCGATGTGGCCGTGCTCAAGCATCATCTGGATGCCAATACCGCGCCACTCTATTGCACCAAGATCGCCTCGAAGATCGCCCGCACCTATACGGACCGTCATGGCCTGAAAGACTTGTTGCGCGAACTCCTCGGCATTGATGCCAACAAACAGCAGCAGAGTTCCGATTGGGGCTCCCATGTGCTGTCAGCGGCGCAAAAGGAATATGCGGCCCAAGACGTGCTTTATCTGCATGAATTGAAATCCCGGCTTGACCAGATGCTGGAGCGCGAAGGCCGCCATCATTTGGCCAAAGCCTGCTTCGAGTTTATCCCCGCCCGCACGGCCCTCGATCTGGGGGGATGGGGTGAGGAAGACATATTTGCCCACTGACCACGCCAGTTTGACAATCGAGCCATTGCTAATTCGGGGCAGGGCTGCCGACCGGGCGCGGAAAGCCAATGATCGTGCTCGCCTGCAAAGGCTTCTTGGGCTGGGGGCCATTGCCGTAGCTTTGGTATTGGCCGGGGTGTTTGTTGTTCAAACCAGTGTTCTGGCCCCGCCTTCGCCTGAAGAGGTCAAGGCCGACATCAAGATTGCCTATCCCGAACAGGTCAGCGGCGTAAATTCCCGCATCAATGGCCTAGACCGCAATCAGCGCCCCTATGAAATCCGCGCCAAATCAGGCGTGCAGGACAAAACCATCGAAACCCTCGTGCATCTTCAAAATGTCGAAGGTGACTTTGAACGCTCCAACGGCAGCAAGCTGGATGTCGTGGCCACAGGTGCGCGCTTTGACACCAAGACCCGGGATTTGCTGCTCGAAGGCAATGTCATTTTCAGTGAAGGCCAGCGCTTTGTTGCCAAAATGACCAAGGCTTCCGTCAACATGGACAACCAGTTGCTGGCTTCCCAAAGCCCGGTGGAAGTCAACCTGCAAGGGGCCGTCATCAAGGCCGATAGCTTGCAGGTTCTGGATAATGGCAACCGCATTCTGTTTCGGGGTGGCGTGAAAGCCCGCTTCGTGACAAAACCCAAATGAACTGGATGGTCAAAGGGACATCATCCGGCGCGTTGCGCCACCTTCTCCACGAAGGCGTGGAGAAGGGACGACATCGCTACCTGTCCCTTCTCCAACGAAGTTGGAGAAGGTGGATCGGGCGAAACCCGAGACGGATGAGGTCCCTTTGGCGGACGTTTGCGAATCCCCTGCCACAAAGGGGAGGGAGAAGAATACAGTTAAATCAAAGAACCGCTGGTATGATATGCCCAATGAAAAACAAGATGAACAGGAGTTGTTTTCCCATGACGTTGTCGAGTGACCAAAAGAAACCTCAAGCCAAAACCATTAAAGCCTTGTTCCTTGGCCTGTTACTCGTCGCGACCTTGCCAGCCGTGGCCCAAGCCCAGGAAGCGGGTGCCGTCGACATCGAAGCCAATGAAATGGAAATCCTTGAAACTGACAAGCGTGCGATTTTCCGCGGCGACGTGGTTGCCAAGCGGCCTTCTGACACCATTCGTTGCGCGGAAATGGTGGTGACCTACATCGATGTCAAAAAAGCCGATGGCACCTCTGGCACAGATGTGGATCAGTTGGACTGCAAGGGCGCAACCACCATCACCACGGCAACCCAGACCATCACCGGCGATCTTGCGATTTTTTATGTCAGGCGCGATGAATTGGTTGTCACTGGAAATGTCAAGGTTGTGCAAGGCAAAACCGTCATCCGGGGTCCCAAGTTGTTGGTTGATCTCAAGACCAAGGTCACAAAAATGACAGGTGGTCGCGTGAAAGGGAAATTTGTGCCGAAATAATACAACCCTGCAAAAATAGGCCACCATTCCCTGCCGCCTTCACTCAAACTTAAGATAAATGGTTCGTAATCAAATGGCGTCAACGCCCCGGAAACCGGCTCAACCGCTTCCCTTGGCCCCGCGCACGCGTCAGCGTGTTCGTGCCTTGGATGCAAAGCCAGTGCAAAACGGACTGCACGCCATGATGCTCGCCAAGAGCTATGGCCGCAGACCCGTGGTGCGCAATGTTTCCGTGAGCGTTGGACGTGGTGAGGCCGTCGGTCTGCTTGGACCCAATGGCGCTGGCAAAACCACGGTGTTCTATATGATCACCGGTCTGGTTGCCGCCGACCAGGGAACGATCAGTCTGGATGGTGCAGATATCACCCACCTGCCCATGTATCAGCGGGCAAGGCTGGGAATTGGTTATCTGCCCCAGGAAAGCAGTGTTTTCCGGGGTCTCACTGTGGATCAAAATTTGCGTGCCGTCCTCGAGCTCCACGAGCCCGACAAGGCGAGGCGCGAAAGTAAGTTGCGTGAGTTGTATGATGAGTTCCAAATTTCCCATATCCGGCATTCGCCGGCTACTGCACTCTCTGGCGGAGAACGTCGGCGCGTGGAGATTGCCCGAGCCCTTGCCACCAACCCCGACTTCATGCT
>JANOVS010000032.1:0-2878 GCA_031417515.1 Hyphomicrobiales bacterium | reverse complement strand
GCCTGTTTTGATGACGTGAACCGCATCACCGATCTCT
Organism: Hyphomicrobiales bacterium; assembly: GCA_031417515.1. Lineage (GTDB taxonomy): Bacteria > Pseudomonadota > Alphaproteobacteria > Rhizobiales > Aestuariivirgaceae > Aestuariivirga. The sequence goes on along the minus strand of JANOVS010000032.1, from coordinate 2,841 downwards.
CCCTTTTGCTTCGTCGTACCGTACCTTCAATCTTTCCCAGAATTCTTTTTACCGCGGAAGCACATCCTTCGCTGTATAAGCGGATCAGGTGAATACATGGGTGAGCGTGAATATGTTAGTTCCAGTTTCGCTGTTTCATCTTATGGAAGGACGCCACAGATGTTGGATTTCCTCTTCGTGCTTACCATGTCATACCAACGTTGAAGCGTGTCTCTACCATCGCGATCAATCAAAATTTTATCTGCTTATACAGTACGGTGAGCGATGGGATTTATGCTTGGAGCTGCGGCGCAAAGGCTTGTGGGCCTGTTTCAAGAAAATTTCAAGAAGTTCGAAGCCAGCGAAAACCGGGCCATGCTGATCGCTGCGGAATGAGATAGTCGTCTGAACTACGCTCCCCACTCCGCCCTTCGGGCACCTCCTCCCCGATGAAGAATCGGGGTGGAGGGTGAACTCATGCACCGACCTCAAACTTCCATGCCCTCCAACCCGATTCTTCATCGGGGAGGAGGTGGCCGAAGGCCGGAGGTGGGGGACGCAGTTCAGGCTTTCATTCCGCTGCGATCATCATGGCCCGGTTTTCATCGCCCTCGAATTTCTTGAAATTTTCCTCGAACAACTGCACAAGTTTTTGCGCCGCTGCGTCATAAGCCGCGCCATCGCTCCAGCTGGCGCGAGGATCCAGTGTGGCAGTTTCCACGCCTTCAACAGCAACAGGCACGGCAAAGCCGAAATTCGGATCGGCGCGCAGGGGCAGGTTCGCCATGGCACCGGACAAGGCCACGGCGAGGAGTTTTCGTGTGACGTCAAGCGGGAAGCGTTTTCCCACACCATAGGCACCGCCGGTCCAGCCGGTGTTGACGAGGTAGCAGGGAACCTTGTGGCGCTGCATCAAGTCCTTCAGCATTGCTCCGTATACGGAAGGGTGGCGCGTCAGAAATGGAGCCCCAAAGCAGGCCGAGAAGGTGGCCTGCGGTGCGGTGATGCCGCGTTCTGTGCCGGCAAGCTTGGCCGTGTAGCCTGACATGTAGTGATACATGGCCTGGTCAGCGCTCAATCTGGCAAGGGGTGGCAGAACGCCAAAAGCATCAGCCGTCAACATGATGATGGCTTTGGGGTGGGGGGCACGGCCGTCGCTGCTGGCGTTGCCAATCGCGGTGAGAGGATAAGCCAACCTGGTGTTTTCAGTCTTGCCGCCGTCGGTGAAATCGGGTTTGCGGGAGACGGGATCAAGTGTCACATTCTCCATCACCGTCGCCCAGCGGTTGGCAGCGGCGAAGATTTCGGGTTCGCCTTGGGCTGAGAGATTGATAGCCTTGGCATAGCAGCCACCTTCGAAGTTGAAGATGCCGCGCTCGGACCAGCCGTGTTCATCGTCACCGATCAGCGAGCGATCAGGATCGGTGGACAAGGTGGTTTTACCGGTGCCGGAGAGGCCAAAGAACAGCGCCGTGTCGCCGGATTTTCCGACATTGGCGGCGCAATGCATGGGCAACACCCCAAAGTCCGGTAACATGTGATTGAGGAACGTGAAAACAGCTTTCTTGATCTCGCCGGCATAGTGGGTGCCACCGATCAAGACAAAGCCTGCCTGCAAATCCATGGCAATGACGGTTTCACTGCGGGTGCCATGACGCTGGGGATCGGCCTTGAAACTGGGCAGGCAGATGATGTGAAGTTGGGGAGCGACGTGTTTGGTGCGCGGCTTGATCAACAGGTGACGAATGAACAGGGCTTGCCAGGCATGCTCAGTGATAACCCTTGTGGGTAGCGCAAGAACCGGATCAGCCCCGGCTTGCAAATCTTGAACATGCAGTGTTTTCATCCGGGCGTGGATCATGAAATCCTGTTTCAACTGCTCGAACTGGCTCTGCGACAGGGAGGCCACATTGTCCCACCACACCGTATGTTCACTGGCTGCATTGCGCACGATGAACTTGTCCTTGGGGCTGCGACCCGTGTGGCACCCGGTTGTAACGGCCAGTGCCCCGGCATCGGTTGCCATGCCCTCACCCTGTTCCAAAGCCGCCTGATAGAGCACGGCTGCATTGACGTTCCACGAAACATGCTTGGCCCAGCGCAGGCCAATGCCAGCCAATTCAGCCCTGATCTTGGATTCCAGCAAATCAATGGTGTTGGTCATGGTCTTGCTCCTCAGTTGCCAATGGGTTCTGAGCAAAGTCATGATCGATCATTTGAATGATGTAAAGAGGTATTTACATCAATGGTTGATGTTATCGTTAGTCAAATTTTGCCGTCTTTACATCTCTTTATCAATGCGATAAAAATCTTGAGCAGTTCTCCCAAAAATGGCCGTGGCATTTGTTCCAACAACGATGCGAGCCGCATCATGCCACGCCCCATAGGAGCCATTGAGTTCAAGCACCGGCCAATCGGAACCCCACATCACGCGCTTGGCACCAAAGGCTTGGATGACATGGGCGGCATAGGGTTTCAGGGTGTCGATGGTCCAGCCGGGTTTGGCTTCGGTGGCGAGACCTGAGAGTTTGCAAAACACGGGTGTGTTGGCAGCAATCGACGCCAGCTTGTCGGCCCAGGGTTGGAACTGAGCTTCGCGAATGACAGGCTTCATGCAGTGATCAATCACCGTGCGCATATTGGGATAGGTATCAAAAAGCTTGCGGAAGGGATCGAGGTGGATTGGAAATCCGAGGGCATCAAAGGAGAGATCAAGATCAATGATGGCGGCAAAGGCCCACTGCACGTCCCGGCGATGCATCCACAGGGGATCGGCCAAGTCCTGGATCATCGGACGCACACCAGAAAATTTGGGATGCTTGGCCAGCCGCGCCAAATGTTTGAGGTCATCGCGATTCTCAA
>JANOVS010000031.1:0-22832 GCA_031417515.1 Hyphomicrobiales bacterium | reverse complement strand
TTCGCGGTAATCGGCTTGGCGATTTTGGGAGGTGGCCTCTATTACTACATGAACTCCAGCGCACCCCTGGTGGCAACACCTGAAATCACCCAGACGACACCGCCAGCTGCGACCACGGAACCTGTAACGCCACCCGTCGTGACAACAGAACCGCCAACGCCTCCTGTCGTGACACCAGATCCGTCAATAGACCCGTCAACGGCACCAAAGACAACGCCGTAAAGCAAATCCAGCCGCTGATGCTTGTATTACGCTGAATGATACTTCATCCGCCACCGTAAAATTATGAACCGAAATATCTACGGCCCGCATGTCGCGGGCCGTGGGACATTAGAAATTTATCCGAACCATAGTTCGGCTGTCGCAAAACATTCGAACATATCTTGAAGTGTGACCTCCAAGTTCTTGAAAGGATTCGACCTATGCAAAAGAGCAATCATTCCCGCGGACAACAACCAGAAGCTCTGGCTGAACTCGCTAAAACGTCACGCGAAAAAATTCCAGGAGATGGACGTCGGGAGTTATATGCCGACGGCCAAACGAAACCCATCGCAACTCAAAATACAAAGAAGCATAAAGTCGCTGAAGTGCTGTTGAACGCTGGTGCCAAGGGTAAAAAGATCAACCCTGACAGTGCTGGAGAAAATCAACTGCCGGATCGGACAAAATCAAAAACGTGAAACCTGCCTCAAAATCACCCGACGAAAATGGAGAATATTACAATGGCTAAAACTGACAAAAACGAAAAAACCAGTCTTGAAAATATGTTTGAGCATGCTTTGAAAGATATTTACTATGCCGAAAAGGCGATTCACAAGTCTCTGCCGAAAGTAATCAAGGCAGCACAGTCTGCGGAATTGAAAGACGCCTTGACCGCGCATCGCGAAGAGACGGCGGGACAGATTGAGCACCTCGAAGCAATTTTCGAAAAACTGGGCTTGCCCGCCAAAGGTCAAAAGTGTCAGGCGATTGACGGCATTCTGGCCGAAGTTTCCAGCGTCATTGACACTTTCGGTGATACAGCCGGGTGTGATGCAGCAATCGTGTTTGCCGGCCAAGCTGTCGAGCACTATGAAATCACCCGATATGGTACGATGCGAGTCTGGGCAGTAGAACTTGGTTTGTCAGACATTGAAGCCGTTTTGACAACCATCCGCGATCAGGAGCGGGCGGCAGACGAAAAAATGACGGCGTTGGCTGAAGGCTCCTTTAATAGTGTGGCCAACGAACATGAGGAAACAGCGGGCGAACCGTCTCAACGCCGGGCCGCTTAAGCTGAACTTGAGTTCACAAACGATGTGCAACACACTGCTAAGTGTGTTGCCGCTTTGTGAAATTCATACGCACATCTTTCTCTTGAAAAACGTTGCAGGATTGCCTCGCTTCATGAAGCGGGGCAATCCTGCAGAGAAATCCAGGGAGAATAACGGGGCAATCTTTTGGCGACTGGTATTCTTCTGGAATTGGAACTTTCTCCCATACCAGCAGTTTCACATGGATAGAAAACAGTGGAGAAAAACATGGATTGGGATCGGGTCAAAACAAACTGGACAGCACATTCAGCAAGCGCAAAACAACAATGGCAAATGCTGACTGACGAAGACCTTTCGACCATTGGAGGAGATCGCGATAAACTTATGGTATTCTTACAGGATGCCCACGGATACGGAAAAGCTCGCGCAGAATTTGAAGCGGAGACATGGAAGCAAGGGCTCAGTGACAGCGCACCGCTTGTAGCGGCAAACAACGATGAGCAAACTGCTGCAAGGTCCACCGATGCGGAGCGTCGGCTAAGATCTGACCAGCCCCTGGAGTTTTAGACCTGCCGTCCTGTCCAAGTCGCAAGGAAATTCCCAAAGCACCCGCCAAACACTAATTTTTCTGCTGGGATCTTTTAAGATTTAGTCCCGGATAGAGCGAGAAATAGTTTTTCGATTAGCTCTTTCTCTTGGAACGGTTTCTGCAAAACAGGTATGTGCTGCAAATGGGCAGGAATGCCCGCAATGCCGTAGCCAGTGGAAAAGACAAAAGGTCGTTTTTCCTCAGATAGAGTTTCCGCTAAACTAAACGATTGGATACCGTGCAAATTAACGTCGAGCAAAACGACATCCCATTCAACTCTCTGCACCTTGGTTGTAGCGTCAGCCAGATTTGCCGCGACAGCAGCTATACGACATCCGATGTCTGCCAATGTGTCTTCAATGAACAATGAAATGAGTGGCTCGTCTTCGACGATAAGAACTTTAATACCGGCGAGGTTTGGCTGAGCTATCATGAGTGTTCCCAACGTGTGCCTAATTTAGTGTATGGTGTGGAGCGGGGAATTGTTTGGAATTTGTCCCTGTGGGTTAATGAAGCGCTTATGACACAGTTCACGCCCTTTTTTGCGAATGTGATTTTTACATTGCCGCCGAGGTCGCTTGCAAGACTGCGTTCAATGAGTTTGGTGCCAAAGCCTCTTGTGGCGGGTGCTATTACTGGCGGTCCACCCTTTTCGGCCCAGCGGAATTTCAGAACACGCTTGAGCTTTTCCCGCTCTAAAACATTCCAGGAAATCGTTACCTTGCCCTTGTCATTTGACAATGCACCGTATTTCACCGCATTGGTGCAGAGCTCGTGCAATACCATGGCGAAAGCCAGTGCCATTTGGGCAGACAGGCGCACATCTGGTCCGCTCATCACAAAGTTGTCGTGTTTAAGTCCGTCATAGGGCATGACCGCGCGTTTCACGATGTCCGCCAATGGTGCGCTATCCCACTTTTCTTGAGTCAACACGTCGTGCGCTTTTGACAATGACATGAGCCTTGCGTCAAATCGGGTTTTGGCCTCTGCAAGACTTGGACTGGTGCGCAGGGTTTGCGACGCCATGGACTGGATGGTGGCCAACGTATTCTTCACCCGATGGTTCAACTCATTCATGAGGAGAGCCTGGTGGTGTTCATTCTGTTTGCGCTCAGTAATGTCGCGGGAGACTGACACGATGCGAATACACTGACCGCGCGCATCAAGTACTGGCGTTACGACGACATCCCACCATTTGGCCGTCCCCTTGTCGGTCGGGCAAAACGCTTCGAAGCGAGTCTCCTTCCCAGATCTGGCCGCGTCAAGGGCGGTCACTACGGTTTGACGGGTTTCTTCTGGCCAATGGGAACTCCACTGTGAACCTACCCAAAGATTGAAATCGTCAATTTCCAATTGAATTTTGCCAAGTGTGTTCATAAATTCAAGCTCGCCAGTCGACGCCATTACCTTGACGCAGTCAGGGCTTGCTTCCAAAACACTTCGGCTGAATCTCTCGCTTGTCTCTAATGCCTCTGTCGCCAGTTTTCGCGCTGTCACATCGAATGCAATGGTGGCAGTTCGTAGTGGTTTTTGCTCGACATCCTCGATGAGATTGCCGGCCATTTGCACCCACACTGTACTACCGTCTTTGCGCCCATATCGCCTTTCAACGGAGTAACCGAATTCACTATCAAGTTTGCGCCAAGCGCTTTGATGTTGTGCGTTATCATCTGGATGATTGAGATCATCAACCGTCATCGACAATAGCTCATCCGTGCTATAGCCAGTGATGGCGCTCATTGCTGCATTGACGCGCAGCAGACGGCGGCTCACAGGATCAGATTGCGCCATGCCGACATCGCTGGCGGCAAATATTGCTGCGAGTTCCCGCTCACTTGCCCGCAAGGCCTCTTCGACGACTTTTTCTTCAGTAATATTGGCGGTGATGCCGATGAGTTCGGTGTTTCTGGTGTCGGGATCGACGATGGCTTGAGCGTGTTCCTCGAACCAGACGACCCTACCGTCATGTATGTGCCGATAGTGGCTCAGGTATCGGCCATTGCTGGCGAGCGCCTGGTCCACTTTGGCGCGGTGTTGCTCCACATCGTCAGGATGGATGAGCGCAAAACCTTGGCTGGCGTCTTGAATGGTGTCTTCTGGATTCAATTCCAAGACGGAGGCTGCATTCTGGCTCAATTCCACCAGACCACTTTGTGGATTAAAGCGCCACGCCGTCATACTCGCTGCGGTCAAGGCCAGATTCAACTGTGTATTGGTTTCTTGTAAATCCTTGGTGCGTTCCAGCACGCGGGTTTCAAGCCCGGCATTGGTCTCTTCCACCAAATGCAGTGCCCGCTTATATTGCAGTGACAACACGGCCACAACGAGAGATGAAACTGCAGCGACACCCAGAAATGTCTGCAGGCCGACAATTTTTTGCATCAACAACCCGGATTGACCAGCAAGCTCTCCCTCGTTGATTACGACAAAAAATGCCTCTGTAATTGCAATCAACGCCAGCGCGACAGAAGCGCCTTTCAATTGAAACCGCGCCGATATCCATAGCAACGGGGGCAACGTCAAATAAGGTGATGGAAGATAGGCCTTAAATGCCAAAATACTGACAGTAAGCAGAATGACAATGACTGCGACCGCCTCCAAAGCACTTGGCCATGAAATTTTGGCGCGTTGGTGCCAAGCATTCAAAGTGACAATCGTTAGAGGTCCCGAAACCAGAAGTCCTGTGCTATCCCCCAACCATACATGCGCCCAGCTTGTCCAAAACGGGTATTTCCCCAAAAACACATCCGTTGCAGCGATCACTGTAGCACTCACCATGGGTGCGACACCCGCACCCAGCACCACGAAGGCTGCGACCTCTTCAAGCGTTTCGAGACGAAAAGGCATGTCGACGAAAAAGCGGATCAGGCCAGCGGCTGTCAGCGCCAGCAAGGCGTTGGCACTGAAATAGATCAATGCAGATGGAATGGAGTTGTGAAACCAGATGGCATTGCAAGTGATCTCGGCAGTACATCCTGCCAAAATCCACCATGGCCAGCTGTATTTTGAGCTTAACAACAGGGTCGCGACAAAAATTCCTGCCGGCGGCCAAAATGAGATTGCGATCCCGGGTATCAAGGCCAGCCCTTGGCCAAAACCTGCAGCCAACACATAAAACACATAAAACACGCAGAGTTGGAAGACAGTGGGACGTGCATGCAAGACAGAATGAATGTTTTGCATTGACGTCAAATTGAAATTCGAATTGTTCAACATCATTCCCCTTAGGATATTGGTTGCCAAAGACCAAGCGGATGGCTCCCACTCATAACAAGGGTCGGCCAGCCGCTCGTGTCCGGACCCTGCATTTGGGGGTTAACGCTGGACCCGTGTCATCGTATTGTCGCGGTGTTCTCCGCCTTTTCGTGCTGCAAACCAAGCGACGGCGAGACCCATCATCAGTGTTACGGCGCTAAAGAATGCTGCAACAATGCCAGCCTTTCGTGCATCTTCCGCAGTCGTGCGGGACTGTGCCAAGACGTCACTCACCCGCTGCGTTGCCTCTGCCGCTGGAAGACCTGTTGATCTGGCAATGATCCCGGACAGATATGTCTGGTCAGCCTCAGACAATGTAATGGCACCCGTCATGCCAACGATGCGTTGAGCTTCTTCGCGGGTTGAACGCATCGCATCATCCATTGGTTTTTCCGTGCGGAAAAGATCATCGACCGTGCGCGAAAGAGTGGGAGAAGTAGAAATATTGGCAACGCCCGAAGCCAGCATGCCAAACATGGCAACACCGATTAAAATGCTTGTCGCCCAAACCAATGCGCCATGAGCTGAATCCCGGAACGCGACTTCGTCAGTGTTCAAGTTTTGCCACGGACGACGCAGTCGGCCCGCAAAATATCCACCAAACGCAAACGATAGAAGTGGCACAAAAACTGTCCAGGCAATCATGATGATACCAAACAAAGTACCATTCATGCGCTCCGGGGGCCAAGGCGAAAGCAAAGACAAGCCCAAGCCGGAACCAAAAGCCAATAGAAGCGACGAAAGGGCCGCTGCAACAACTGCACCACCAAGTGCGCTGGACCAGTCCACATAGGAACCACTCCGAATTTCACTTTCGTCAGCCGTTGATGTGTAAGACCTGCGTTCAGGAGTCATTGAAACATTCGTCATCAGCGTAGGCCCAAAAAACCAAGAACAAACATCACGACGACAACCAGACCTACGATGTAGATGATACTGTTCATATTCAATCCTCCTATTGGGTGTGGGGCAGCCGTTTCCCGCTTGAAACGAGCCAAGTCATTTTCAGCGGTTTGCAAACTGCAAACTCACTCCACAACGGCGGATTTCTTGTTTGGTTCCCACGTCACATAAATTTAGTTCACTGTCGGATCGAGTGCTCAACTTAAACAGAGTCCAGATTTCCAAAACATGGAACAACTCTTGACGACGTGCGTTGTGTCGCTGTCCAGCCGAAAATTGCCCGGTCTGTTGCGAAAGTATAACACCCATGGAACAGCCAGAGCAAACCACCAACTACCCCAAGCATATTAGAAATTTGCTATTGGGCCTGTTCCTGTTAGCCGCAGGTGTGTTTCTTGATTTCGCGCAGGACTTTATTCTTCCTGTGCTTCTCGGTTTCTTTATTGCCATCACGTTTCGACCAGCCATAAGAGCACTGGCGCGCCGTCATGTGCCTGAATGGCTAGCCGCTAGTGGTTTCATCAGTCTCGTACTCATGGCAGTTCTGATGTTTGCATATCTCCTCGCGGGCCCCGTTTCTTCTTTCATGCAAAATGCCCCACTCTATGCTCAAACATTTGGTTCTAAACTGCAGGACTTACAGAGTTCATTCAGTAGAGTGATGCGGCTAGCTGAAAAAATGCAAGAGGCCGCCACATTGGATGGGGAGGTCGTGGTGCAGGAAGTTATCATTCGTGAAGGTCCGCCTCTGGCCTATCTCGGACAAATCACCGGCTATTCCATGAGTGTTGTGGCAACCATCATCCTCACTCTCGTCATCGCTGCTTTCTTGATGGCATCAGGTGACCTGTTTTACGCCAAACTTGTGCGCGTGCTTCCGACACTTCAAGACAAGAAAACAGCTTTACGCATTGTTTATGATGTCGAGCGTGAAGTCTCGGCTTACTTGCTCATCGTCACTGTGATCAATGCGGTCTTGGGCGTGGCCGTGGCGTTATGTTTTTACGCGCTCGGCATGCCTACTCCTTTGCTATGGGGCGCACTGGCATTTGTGCTGAATTTCATTCCCTATGTCGGTGCGGTCACTGGCATTGGCATTGCTGCATTCATGGCGGTGGTCAGCTTTGATTCAATTGCCTACGCGGCTCTTGCACCGCTCAGCTATGCCGTCCTCAACGGTATTGAAAATCAATTTGTGTCACCACTGCTGTTAGGCCGCCGCTTGCAATTGAATTCTGTTGCAATTTTACTGGCGCTGACGTTCTGGACATGGATATGGGGCATTGCGGGCACGATGGTTGCCGTACCCATCTTGGTGGCCATCAAAGTATTTTGCGATCATCTCGACAGTCTGGCTGGCATTGGTGAATTCCTTTCAGAAAAATATCCAGAGGACACGCCAACACAGGCCGAAGAGACCGCTATTTCAGTGTCGACTGTCAAGCCATAAATGAATGGCCTGCATCATCTCGCTGCTTGCGAACGGTTTATGAAGGACTGGGATGCAAGGATGTGCAAAATCACTGTAGCCAGTTATCACAATGACTGCGGTACCTTGGTTTATGAATTCATCAATCAAAGCGCTTCCGTCGCCATCCCCTAGCTTCAGATCGAGAATGACAAGCGAAAACTGACGAACGACTGACTTCATCAATTTTCTTGCGCCACGCACCGAAGTGGCGACAATGACCTCCTGAAAGTCGTGGTCACGCAGTGTTTGCTCAATATCCCATGCCACAAGGTTTTCATCTTCGACAATCAAAATTGAATGCTGATGCTTAATGCTAGGCAGTTTATCGTTGCGCGAACAGCTTTGTAATTTCCCATGCATAGAGTAAGCTCCCAAGATGTAAAATTAAGGCTTTGGCTGCAAATCGCGCAGGCTGTCATTTAACAAAGACATAGGACAAGGATTAAGTTGAAGAACGAAATCAACAGGACCGGAGCGTCCGGAAACGTTCAAAAATCCACAGTAGCGTGTGAACGCTGTCCTCTGCGTGGTTTGCCAGTATTCAGAGAATTCACAGCGGAGGAACTGACGTTTGTCAGTACATTTAAAATTGGGGAATTAACTCTCGACGCAGGTCAAACGCTACTTCATGAAGGCCAAACCAGTCCGTACCTATACACGCTTTTGTCAGGCTGGATGTACCGCCACAAGTCATTGCCGGATGGGCGCAGGCAAATTCTCAATTATTCGCTCCCCGGTGACTTTGTCGGAATGCAATCAGCAGTGCTGAAAGAAATGCAACACACCGTCGAAGCCCTTACAGATGTAAGGCTCTGTGTGTTCACGCGGGAAAAACTCTGGTCGCTTTATTCAACGCAGCCCGGACTGGGATTTGATCTGACGTGGCTGGTATCCAGAGAAGAGAAGATGCTCGATGATCATTTGTTGAGCATTGGCAGGCGCTCGGCACTTGAACGCATGGCATTTTTTGTGCTGCTTCTGCATCGCCGCGTCCGCGATCTGAAAATGCTGGAGAGTACCGGAATTGAACTCCCATTGAACCAGCAGCATGTGGCCGACACCTTGGGCTTGTCCATCGTCCACACCAATAAAACCTTACGCAAGCTCTATGACCTCGGCGTCATTTCCTGGAAGTCACGGAAACTCATAGTTCTCAAGGAGAGTGAGCTCGCAACAATTGCACGTTTTGAAGACGGCCCAAAACAACTTCGGCCTTTTATTTAAGGCGCGCGTGCGTGAGCCGTCTCCACATTTTTTTCAACTAATGTTTTCGACGGTCACTGCTGAACGACGGCAACAACGCGGCCAACACCATGCCTACACCCAGGCCGACAGCGCCCATAACAATTGGACGCTCCTCCATCATGGTGTAAAATGATTGCCCGCGAGACCTTAAGTGCAGATCATTGGGAAGGTGTGGCAATGCCCGGCTTGCCTTGGCACCTGCCTTGGCGGCGCTGTCATAGGCGCTTGATACTGCATCTCTGCCTTGATGATAAAGCTTCGCGGCAAGGCCATCAGCTTTTGCGCCAGTCTTCTTGCCATTGGAACGTGCCCGCACTTTAGGTTTAATGGAACCCTTCGACAATTTGCCCTTTTTGTTTTCAGAAATGTTTTGCATGGCTGAGGTTGTCATTTTCTTCTCCTTCTCGAATTGCACGCGACAAACGGAGTGGCCGCTTGCCTTGGCGTGTTAAAGAGCTTGGCTTCAAGTCACCGCTTGTCATCTGCCGCATCAACAGCAACAGGCCTCCACCCACCACCAACATGGCGACAGGGTTGCGTTTGGTTTGAAAGGCCATTCGATCAAGCAGCGCAAAATTGGGGTCCAATGCGCCGACAATTTCATCAAGTAATCGCGCTGGACGAATTTCATCGATCACAGCCGAAGCCGATTGACGAAACACCGCAGCACGTTGATCGGCCTCTGCGCGCAGTTTTTCGTTTCTAGTCATGCGTCCCTCCCGGGGCCAGTAGCGGCGATGCGCCACCAACGTTTGAACACCGCCAACAGGCCAAACTCTTTTGACGACAAGTGCCAAATACGCCAACTCGCCAACATCGCAACAACAAGCAGTCCAAGCGAAAGCAAACCGGCAGCATTTGCGATGCCGCCGACGTAAGATGCCAGCACGGCGACCACAAAAACCGACAGCAAGATTAATGCGGCGAACAGGCAACTAGCGAGGAGGGCTAAAAAACCCAATATCTCAACCAATCGCCTGCCATCGGAAGCCACTTCCGCCTGAGCGAGAGCAGCTTCTGCAGCAAGCCAAGATCGTCCATCCCGCGATAAGCGATGCAGCGATGCTAACATCGACTCATCGGCTGGTTTTTCACGAGGCATTCGCGGCATCGTGTGATGGCGCTCGGCCATTTGCCTTTAGCTTGGGTGTTGTACGTCTATTGGTCGCTGCTGATTTTCTGGCCCGTGATCGTGTCGCGCCTTTGGAGGGTTTCGATTTCGAGTGGCGAAAGTCGATGCCACCATGAGTCAACAAACGGGTAAAACCAAAACCGGCAGCAACCGCGAAAGCAATTGTCGCCATGGGGTGACGTCTTGCAAAGATGACGGCGTCATCCGCCATTTGTTCAATTGTATTGTCTTGAACGTAGTCTGCCAAGCTTTCCATTTGATCAACTGCGGCGTCAACATATGTTTGGATATTTGGACTGTCCGTCATTTCAACGGCGAAGTTACGTGCGGCACCAGCGAAATAGCTTATTTTTTCCGCACCGGCTTCTTGGCGGCTGCGCAACAAACTACCGGCAATTCCCATGATGTCACCGTACAGGGCGCTGCCTCCACGACGGGCCGAACTCCGTGTCGAATTTTTGGATGATGTCGTTGTCTTTGTGCGACGTGTGTTTTTGCGGCTCATTGGGTGTTCCTTTTCATGAATGGACTTATGATGATCCAACGCATGAAACTGGATTTGGTTCCGATGCGAAATATGCGACGATTGTCGCAACAACGGCCAACTTGCCGTTACTCACTTTGTTTCTTTGACCCGCAAGGGCAAAAAAAGCCGCAACGTCAGTTGCGGCTTTTTATGTTAGACAAATGACTCATCACTGAAGATAGGTACGGGTGGTGCGATCATAAGTTGGTGCAGCGGTAAACTGCTCCTTGGTGCCATCCACCACCAGCCGAACTGATGTGCCTTCTTTGTTCATTTCAATCGACGCCATTGAAACCGCGACATCCTTTTCACCCATGCCGAGGAAACCTCCAACACCTAAAACGACAGCCTGTATGCCGCCATTGGTGCTCAAGATGAGGTCATTGACTTCGCCAATGTCATCACCTGCGCGGGAATAGACCCGCTTGCCGATGAAGTCCGTTGCACTCATAACTGTTGCTCCAGCAAAAGATTCTGGCGGCACAATCATGGTGTTTGCCATTGGAGCCGTTGTCGCATTGGCATCAGGTGCGGCTGTCACGCTGTCTCCGGTGCCAACCTTCATGCCATCAGGGCATTTCACCTTGTCGATGGCTTCAGTTCCATCGGCGTTCTTCATCATGCAAGCAGGGTCAACGCCTGCTGCGGTTTGAGCGAAGGACGCCGTTGACAACATCAATATGCCAGCGACACTGACGTAACTCAAAAATTTATTCTGCATAATCTACACTCCTGTGATGTGCCAAAACTGACACTACAGTCGAGAACGAAGACTGCTTGAACTTGTTCCGATAAAAAACTTTTAGTCTGCATTTTGCAGCACCGCCAATCCTCACCCTTACGAACAGTGGAACCAATCTCTGCTCGAAACGTTCAGCTGCCACAAATCTGAATTGGCGAGCGCTATGAGTTGGAACAACGTCGAGCAAAATTGGAACACCGAACGAAGCAAGTTAAAAGTCGAATGGGATAAATTAACGGACAACGACGTTGAAGTGATTGATGGACGAAGATCCCAACTTGAAACGCTACTGCAGAAATATCATGGCTACGACCCGTTAAAAGCACGGTCTGAAGTGGATACCTGGTTGCGGCAGTTCTAAATTTTTCGGTCCCTATGTGCGCCCCGAAATCCAACACTGAACCGCCCCGCATTCTGCGGATATTCTGCGGATATTCTGCGGACGTTCTGCGGACAGGCGTCTTAGTTTGTCACTCAGCCCGCAAACTCAGCATTTCAAGGTGTCGAATGTTTACAGGTTCGGCCAGAAGTTCATCCAATTGATCCATCAATGGCTTCAGATGGGCTTGCTTCAGATGTTCTTCCAGGGCCTCTTTGCTCACGAAGTTCTCGTAGAAAACGAAGACATTGGGATCAGACTTGTCACAGTGAAAATCATAATTGATGCAACCAGGTTCAGCCCGTGTGGGTGCCACTTGGGCGGCAAGGATACGCATCAACTCATCGCGTTTTTCAGGCTTGGCGACAACAGTGCCGATGATAGTGCATCCGGGATTTTTCATGTTGACTTCCTGTTCTGGGAAATCGCCACGGCAAGAATAATGATGGCGCCGCGAGCAATGAGCTGTTGCGAGAATTCAAGGCCCGCGAGAATGAGGCCGTTATTGATAAGGCCAATCATCAAGGCACCCATGATTGACCCAATCACTGTGCCCTTGCCGCCAAACAGGCTGGTGCCACCCAGCACAGCCGCCGCGATGACAGAAAGCTCGTCGCCCTCGCCCAGTTGAAAACGTCCGGTTTGAAAACGCCCGGCATAAAGCATGCCGGCAATCGCTGCGGCGAAGCTTGAGATGATGAGGACTTTGAACTTGATATTGCGGGTGTTGACACCCGAATAACGCGCCGCCGTTTCACTGCCGCCTGTGGCCAGAACCCAGCGGCCAAACGTTGTGCGCCGGAGCACAACATGTCCGATTGCAGCAGCAATCACCATCCAGAACAACAACACGGGCAAGGGGCCGATGTAACCGCCACCAAAAAACCAGTTATAGCCATCACTCAGGATTGGCACAGCCTTGGTGCCGCTCACCCACATTGAGGTTCCCTTGGCAACACCCATCATGGCGAGTGTGGTGAGAAAAGTCGGGATGCCAATGCGCGTGCTGATCACACCATTGATAACGCCGACGATGATGCCGGTTGCAACGCCTGCAAGGATGCCCAAGGGGACACCACCTATGTCCATCGCCATGGCTGCGGCCACCGACGCAAGGCCCGCAACGGCACCAATTGAGAGATCGATTTCACCAGCGGCCAGCACATAAGTCATGGCCACTGCCATGATGGCGATGGGTGCAGTCTGGCGTACAATGTTGAGGAGATTGTTGGTATCGAGAAATCCCTTGTGGCCAAGGGTAATCGCAAAGAAAATAAAGATGCCGACAAACCCGATGTAGATGATGTTTTGACGCCAGTCGGTCAATCCAATCCGGGTTGCCAGTGATGGTGTTGGTGATGGTGTCAGCGCTTCAGCCATGGTTTCGTACCTCTTGGAGGATTGTCTGGAGTTTGCGTTCCGCAAATTGCATATTGCCCGCAGCAGTGTGATCTCCTGCTGTTGGGTCTTCGAATGCGTCCCGGCGCATGTCACGCAGCAAGCGTCCATCTGACATCACAAGAATGCGGTCGCAGGCGGCGAGCAGTTCATTGAGTTCGGAAGAAATCACGATAATGGCCTTGCCCTGGCGCGCCAGTTCACGGATGAGCTGGATGATTTCCGACTTGCTGCCAATGTCGATGCCAGCCGTTGGTTCATCAAAAATGACAATACGAGGGTCCGAAGCCAGCCATTTTGCCAGCACGACTTTCTGCTGGTTGCCACCCGACAGGGTGCGCACGGCAGCGGCAGCGGATGCTGTTTTGACCTTGAGAGACTTGATCTTCTCGGCTGCAAGATCGCTCCATTTTTGTTGCGATATCCATCCCCGTTTGCTGATCCGGTCAAAAACCGAAAGGCTGATATTGTCGGCAACACTATGCTCAAGCACTACCCCTTGGCGCAATCGGTCTTCCGGGATGAGAGCAATACCATGCGCAATCGCCTCGGCAGGACTATTGAGTGCAACTGTCTTTCCGGCCACAACGATGTCACCAGAGATTTTCTGGTCGATACCGAACAACAACCGCGCGATTGCACTTCTGCCGCTGCCCAAAAGCCCGGCTATGCCCACAACTTCACCAGCATGAACGGTCAGGTTCAAATCACGGGGCTTGTGAACGCCAGACACGTTCTTAAGTTCTAATAGTGTTTCGCTGCGCCGTGTGTCTTCGCGCTGAATGCCAGAAAGGCCGCGCGACTGCTTGCCCACGATGTGTTCAATGATCGACTCGAGCGTCAGCTCCGAGAGTGGCGCAGTAATAACGTGGCGTCCATCGCG
Source organism: Hyphomicrobiales bacterium (assembly GCA_031417515.1). Lineage (GTDB taxonomy): Bacteria > Pseudomonadota > Alphaproteobacteria > Rhizobiales > Aestuariivirgaceae > Aestuariivirga. Next base: position 9,056 of record JANOVS010000031.1, on the reverse strand, counting down.
CAATATCGTGGCACGATCAGCAATCTTCATGATCTCATCCATGCGATGCGACACATAGATAATGGCAACACCTTCCGCCTTCAGCTTGGTCAGGAAGGCGAAGAGCTTTTCAACATCATGAGTGGAAAGTGCGGTGCTTGGCTCATCAAGAATAAGAACGCGCGCTTTCTGGGCGATGGCCTTGACGATTTCGGTGAGTTGACGTTGGCCAGCACCAAGGCTCCCCGCCTCTGCCATTGGATCAACATCAACATCCAGGCTTTTGAACAGTTCGATGGCGCGATCCACGGCAAGCTTGTCGTCAATCAATCCCGAATTTGTTTTTAGTTCATTGGCAAGAAATATATTTTGGGCCACGGTCAGGGTTGGCACCAGACTCATTTCCTGAAAAATCATGGCAATGCCGGCGCGCTTTGACTCTTCTGGCGTGTGTTCGGTCAACACTTTGCCCAAGACTTCCAACGTTCCAGCATCCGGGCGGTGAACACCGCGCAGAACTTTGAGAATAGTTGACTTGCCCGCTCCATTGCCACCCAGCAGCGCATGGATTTCGCCGGACCGCACTTCCAGGTTGACGTCATCAAGAACTTTGGTCGGACCAAAGGACTTGCCGATCCCGGTCATCTTCACAGCAAAGTCATGAGGTGCGTTGGTCATCGTCGGCCCTTTGATCGGCATGCTAAAGAAAGGCCGGATCTGTCGCAACAGACCCGGCCCTTCAAGTGCAGGGAGGCTTACTTGAAGCTCGACGTGATCTTGTCTGTTGGGGCAGCGTGATAAATTTCTTCCCAACCCTTCAACAGTGTGTCGTGTGTGATGGGGCCTGCAGGCAAGGCCACATAGGCAGGAGCGGGCTTGCCGATCAAGGCATAGCCAGCAAGCATGGCTTCAATGATGCCAGCATCATAGGGGCGCTGCGATGCCATACCCTTGATCATGCCGCCCTTGGCCATTTCGATAGCAACGTTTTCACCGAGATCCATATTGATGATGATGAGGTCTTCGCGGCCAGCGGCACGTGCTGCGGCCATGACGCCTTCGGCAGGAACGTCCCAGACCGCCCAGATGGCCTTGGTTTCAGGATTCGACGTCAGGATTGCACCGGCAGCTTTCTCGGCATCGCCCGCAAAATCCGGTCCGCCAATACCTTGTTCGTTGACAATCTTGATATCCGGATATTGTTCGGTGATGGTCTTTTTGAAACCATCATAGCGTTGCTTGGTCACGAAGAAATCTGCGGCGTGGAAAACGATGCCGACTTCGCCTTTGCTGCCAAGTGCCTTGGCCATCAAATGCGCCGAGGCAATGCCATTGCCGTAATTATCGGCTGAAACGGAGCTCACATAATCAACACCGGCTTTGAAACCAGCCGGAATGTTGTCCATGAACACCAGCTTGGCACCTGCTGCTGCGGCAGCCTTGTAGGCACCGGCAGTGGCTTGGCCATCGACCGGGATTGAAACAATGATGTTTGGCTTTTGGGCCATCACGGTTTCAATGTCAGCAACTTGCTTTTCTGGTTTGAAGCCAGCATCGGTAACAGCGATAATCTTGATCCCCATCTTGCCAAACTGCTCGGTCAATGCAGCGGTCTGGGCGTTGGTCCAATCATTGCCACCAATGTGAAAAATCAATGCGGCCGTGGCATTCATGGCCTTGATTTTCGCCAACTCGTCGTCCGTCAAAGTGATGCTCGACGCCAGTGCTGGGTCTTCGCCATTCGGACCCTTGCTGTTAACCTGTGCCATCAGCTCTTTCAGCGCGGCATCCGGATCAGTTGCAAATGCTGGAGCAGCAAAGCCTGCTGCAAAAAGAGCAACAGCAGTTGCGGTGCCCAAGAACATACGTTTATTCATCATTTTGGTTTTCTCCCGTTGAGTTATGATTTCAAAGTCCTGCCTTGCGCATGAACTTCAAACTGCGAATGGCGCCGTCTTTTGGATCAGGCCATGAATCAAGTTCCGCTGTAATCCAGCCCTTGAACGTGATGTCTTTGAGTGCCGCAACGATGGCACCGATATCGAGTGAACCTTCATCAAGCGGCGTGAAAGCAAACGGCTTTTCCTGCCAGCCCTTGAGATGGACGTAACTGATGCGTGTTGCATGTTCGCGGATCATCGCGGGAACATCGCCACCAGCGGCCGCAAGATGTGCGGTATCGGGACAGAAATCGATTGAGGTTTCCTTGAAGATCTTCCGCACTTCGCGTGGACCCTCGACAATCGTCGAGAGATGCGGATGGTAGTGTGCCTTCAAGCCATGCTTCCTGGCGATCTTCACAACTTTTTCGAGTGCAGCACCGAGCTTCTTGATGTCGTCACGTTTGGTGCCCTTGGCACGCTTGGCGCCGCCACCAACCACGAAATGCTCTGCTCCACATTCCGCAGCAGCAGCGGCCACGCGTTCCAACTTGGCCAATTCTTCGGTGAGAATGTCATCGAATATAAAATTGGCACCTGAATAGGCGGCAACGAGTTTGATGCCAGCGTTTTTGAGAATGGATTTCAGGCCTTTGAAATTGTTCGAAGCATAGTCCATCAAGTTGGCATCGAAAATTTCCGTGCCTTCATAGCCTGCTGATGCAATGTCGTTGATTGCCTTTTCCATATCGCCGTAGGTGCGATAAGTCAGCCTGGTAATCGAGGTGACACCAACGGCATCACCGCCAAGTGGGCCCCAGCAATTGGCATGATAAGCAAGTTTGTTGGCCATGGTGCAGGGTCCTCAGTTGGCAACATTGACCCAGCGCTCGGTGGCACCGGATTCAAGAATGGCATCAGCAATGGCGGAAATTTTGTAGCCATCTTCAAAGTTTGGTGACGGCTGTTTGCCGCTCATGATGGCCGAGAAGAAGTCATAACATTCGATGATTTTTGTTTCACCATAGCCGATGCCCAGCGCGGGAATGGGCCAGAGGCCTTGGCCATAGGGGTGGTTCGGACCTGTGTAGATAGTGCGGAAGCCCCGCGTTTCTGCCGGATCATCGGCAAACATCACCTGCACTTCGTCCATGCGCTCATAGTTGAACGCGATCGAACCCTTGGTGCCATGAATTTCAAAGGTGAGAAAATTGTTGCGGCCATAGGCATTGCGCGAGGCCTCGACAGAACCGACTGCACCATTCTGGAATTTCAGCAGTGTTATCATTTCATCATCAACGTCGACTGTGCCCAAGGGGCCAGATCCAGACTTGTCAGATGCGCCCAGCTTGTCCAAGCCGCCTGCTTGCAACGGGCGCTCAGGAATATAGGTTTTCACGATGGCGTTGACCGAACTGACTTCGCCCACCAAGTAGCGCGCAAAATCGAGAACATGGGTGCCAATGTCACCGACTGTGCCGGAGCCAGCAACTTTCTTCTGAAAGCGCCACGACAAAGGACCATTCGGATCTGCTGACCAGTCTTGGAGATAGGTGCCGCGAAAATTCAAAATCTTTCCAATACGACCTTCGTCAATCAACTTCTTGGCCAGGGCCACACCCGGTGTGCGGCGATAATTGAAGGCCACCATGTGAATGACGCCGGATTTTCGCGCCGCTTCGAACATGGTCTTGGCTTCAGCGCCCGTGCGTGCCAAGGGCTTTTCACAGATCACATGCTTGCCGGCTTTCAAGGCTGCAATGGCAATCTCGGCGTGGCTGTCATTGGGGGTTACAATATCGATGACGTCGATGTCTTTGCGGGCGATTGTTGCTTTCCAATCAGCACTTGATTCTTCAAAGCCGTAGCGCTGAGCCCCCTGCGCGGCCAATTCACTGTTCATATCCACCAAGACTTTGCGGTGCGGGATGGCAGGGGCTGGCCAGAAAAACATTGGCATTGCCGCATAAGCCATGGCGTGGGCCTTGCCCATAAAGCCGCCGCCGATCATCGCCACATTCAGTGTCTTGGTCACGATTGTCTTCCTACCTTCTCAGTGTCTGCAATTCCCTCTTGTTAAGTATTTAAAATACATAAGTCAACATTAAAAATACATAAGTGCACGATCTTAAGATTTTTTAGCACTTGTTTTCGTATTTTGGTTCGCCAAACCTAGTGGAAAATGCTAGGGGAGTCGGTAATTCTGCTGATTGTTGCTTCAATTCCGGCAAGAGAAGAAACAATGAGTGAGGCTGGAACGGAACGACTGTGATGACACGAGCCTTGCCCGGAAAATTTGATATGCCTGCTGATACGAACCTGGCGGCTGGGCTTGCAGGGCGCGCCAACGACGAAAACCATGCGGGACGACCACGCCGCGCTGACGCAGAACGGTCCTCGCTCGCACTCATTCTCAATATTGTGCGCGATGGCGATGCCGACACGCGCCCAGAAATTGAACGGCTGACGGGCCTTGGCCGCGCCATTGTGGCAGATCGGCTGTCAACGCTGTTTTCATTGGGGCTTGCCGAAGAAGGCGATCTTGGCCAGACCACGGGCGGTCGCGCTCCCCGCACCATTCAATTCAATCCTGATGCCGGTGTTATTCTGGTGGCGGCTTTCGATCAATCCCGCATTGGCGTGGGCATGGCTGACCTCAAGGGCAGGTTGATTGTCGAACACCATGAGGCAACCGATAATTTTGCCGACCCGGTGCAAGTCCAAAAACGTTTGACGACACTTTTCGACTGGCTGCTGAAGCAACACCGCAAGGATAGTAAAGTCTGGGGCATTGGCATATCGGCTCCTGGACCCGTCGAAGAATCTGATAATGCTTCACCACGCCTGCGGCTTTTGCCGGGTTGGGATGAATACCCCATTGTAGACCATCTGCTGCATCATTTCCGTGCGCCGGTCTGGATGCGCAGTGGCGTGCAGATGATGGCTTACGGCGAGTACAAATCGGGAAGTGCGGCTGGCACCCGCGACATTATTTACGTCAATCTCGGACGCAGCATTGGCGCTGGACTTATTTCAGAAGGGCAACTGCATCGCGGTGCCCAAGGCGGAGCCGGACTCCTCGGCCACGTAGCATTGACGGACGGCCACCAATATCGTTGCAATTGTGGAAACATCGGCTGTCTTGATACCGAAGCAGGTGCCGACGCCATAGCCCGCGAGGGCTTGGCCTTGGCGCGTTCTGGCGAAAGTCTCATGCTGGCTGAAACGCTGGCAACAGAAGGCGCGATTTCAGCCGCTGATGTGAGCATCGCCGCGCAATCCGGCGATTCAGCCGCCGCTGAAATTCTCGCGCGTGCAGGCCGTCTGATCGGCACCACACTGGCCTCGCTGGTCAATGCTTTTAATCCATCGCTGATTTCCCTGGGCGGCGAAGTTGGTCAACTCGACGACATTCTGCTGGCTGCCATCCGTGAGTCTGTCTATCGCAGCTCCCATCCCCTGGTCACCAGAGACTTGCGTATTCAGCGCTCAGCCCTTGGAAATTCTGCAGGCCTTTCAGGTGCTGCATTGGTCGTCACTGATTCAATGTTTGCAGCGGAGTCAATTGTGAACTGGATTGGCTCCGGAGCGCCCCACTTGTCCGATGGCGTGTTGCGCCAGATCGACCGGGCAAACAAGATTGTGGTTGGCGAGGTGGCTCGCCCCGTTCCTCCGGCTGTGACGTGAAAGGAAAGCACTGATGCCCATTTCCGGACTTGGTCCCCATGGCGAAATCGCCCAGTCTCCTGACCGCTTGCGCATTTCAGCCGAGGAAGCCGAACGCGCCCGCCAAGGCAAATTCCGCGTGGCCGTGGTCCTGCACACCACAAAAAGCGATTGGGCCAAGCAGCATCTCGTTGGCATCGCCAAGACACTGGGTGATCACGGGGCGGCAATCATCGAAGTTGTCGACTGCAATTTTAGTGCGTCCACACAGAATGCAAGTTTCGAACGCCTCACGCAGTCAAAGCCAGATGCAATCATCAGCCTACCCGTCGGCAATACCGCCATGGCGGACGCATACCGCAAGGCTTCAAAGGCCGGAATCAAGCTTGTTCTGCTCGACAATGTGCCTACCGGGCTTTTGCCCGGCACTGACTATGTCAGTCTGATTTCCGCAGATAATTTCGGGCTGGGTCAGATTGGTGCCGAACTTCTCTCGCCCCATGTTGCGCACAATGCTGCAATTGGCATTCTATCTTATCGGAAAGATTTCTACGTCACCAACGAACGTGAAATTGCCTTCCGGCGATGGATTGAAACCAAGCGGCCTGACATCATTGTGCGGCAGGGTGAATTTGACAACCCGTCACAGGCAGGTGAGACGCTGAACCGCTTGCTCGAATTGCATCCTGATATCGCCGGTATTTTTGCAGTGTGGGACGAGGCAGCCATATCCGCCTTGGCGACGATGAAGACCAATCGACAGACCCTGCCGATGACAACAATCGACCTTGGAGAAGAGGCAGCGCAAGCCTTGGCTGAAGGAACAATCATGAAAGGCGTCGGCTCACAGCGACCTTATGATCAAGGCGTTGCAGCCGCGCGGGCCACCTTGCTGTCACTCATCGAACGTCAACCACCACCGTGGCTTGCACTCCCCGGTCTCGCAGTCTCACCGGAGAATGTCATCGAGTCCTACCAAGTCATCTGGCACATGCCCCCGCCAGCGAAACTTGTAAAAGCTGTGTTGGGGTAGGGATAGAAAGCTTCAGGCTAAATAAGACGTTCTCAACTGTGCTTGGGAGAAATGAGCGCGCGATTGATCTCTCCGATAGTTTTGATGCCGCATAGGCCCATGGTGCGGTCAATCTCGCGGCGGTAGATGTCGAGCACATGGGCAACACCGGCCTCTCCACCGATGGCAAGGCCCCACAGCTGGGGACGTGCGATCAGGCAGGCGGTCGCTCCGAGCGCAATGGCCTTCACCACATCAGCACCGCGGCGCAGGCCGCCGTCCATTAGCACGGGAATGCGCCCGTTGACAGCCTCTACAATTTGCGGAAGTGCGTCGAGCCCGGCAATGGCTCCATCGAGCTGGCGACCGCCGTGGTTGGATACGATCACGCCGTCGACCCCGTGTGCGACGGCTTCCTTGGCCTCAGAGGGGCTGAGAATGCCTTTCAACACCAGTGGCCCGCGCCAAATCGAACGGAGCATGTCGACATCCGCCCACGACATTCCGGGATCGAGCCTTGAGGCCAGTTGTCCGGCGATCTCGCGAATACCTGTGCTATCCCCCGGTTTCACATAGTTTCCCATGGTGAGCCGTGGCAGATTTTCACGCATGCGCCACAGCCATTGCCATTTGTATGCCATGGCGGCCAATTCGGAGGGGCCGAGGCGCGGCGGAATAACAAAGCCGTTGCGGATATCCCTTTCGCGGTTGCCCATGAGCTGGTTGTCGACCGTCAGCACAAGGGCGTCATAATTCTTGGCCGCAGCACGCTCTGCCAGCTCCCGTGTGAAGCCACGGTCACGGTAGATGAACACCTGCATCCAGCGGTTCGCGGGGCCTGCGGCATCAGCCAGCTGTTCCAGTGTGCAGACGGATCCATGGCTGAGGCAATAGGCAGTACCGGCCGCAGCTGCGGCCCGCATGGCGCAGCGCTCTCCGTCGGGCCAGAAAAGTCCAGCCAGGCCGGTGGGACCGATCAACACGGGCATGCTCAACGTCTTTCCGAACAGCACGGTAGAGAGGTCACGCGTGGCTGCTCCGCGCAGCGGTTCCGGAACGAGTGCGAAGTCAGAGAAAGCCTCTTCATTTCGCCTCAGCGTGCGCTCATCTTCTGCCCCGCCATCGGAAAAGTCGAAGACGGCGCGCGGCAAGGCCCGGCGTGCCAGTTCGCGCGTGGCCTTTATGCTGTAGGCCTGTCTGGCAAGCGAAGGTGAAAGTGTGGCCATGGAAGCGATCAAATTGGTCAGTGTGTGAGAGAGTTTTGCTCTCAATGGATGTTGACTTCAAGCAAACCTTTCCATTACAGCGACATCCCCACCAAGAGAGTTTCAGGGAACAGCGCCGATGACAGAGATTATCTTGCATCATTACGCAATATCGGTGTTTTCCGAACGTATCAGACTCGCCTTTGGTTTGAAGGGGTTGTCCTGGCGGTCGGTCACGATCCCACACATGATGCCGAAGCCCGATCTCATGCCGCTGACCGGCGGCTATCGACGAACACCGGTCATGCAAATAGGTGCCGACATCTACTGCGACACGCAATTGATCTTGCGCAAGATCGAGGAACTGCATCCCGCGCCGTCACTCTATCCGGACAACAGCAAGGGCCTCGCCACTGCACTCGCCTGGTGGGTCGACAAGTCGCTGTTCTGGAATGCACTCGGCGTTCTCGCTGACACGCTCGGACCCAAAATTCCTGCCGACTTCGCTCGGGAACGCAAGGCATTCGGTTTTCCGCTTGGGGAGGAGGATGTGAAACCCGTGCTCCATCGGCACCTCCAACAAGGTGCAGCTCATCTTGGTTGGTTGACCGACATGCTGTCTGATGGACGGCCCTTTATGCTCGGAGACTCTGTGAGTGTCGCCGATCTCGCTGCCTATTCGACTTTCTGGTTACTGCATGAACAGGGCGGCGAGGCCGCCGTTGTGAGACTGCCCTATGAGGGGTTGCGGGACTGGGCATCGCGCGTCGCGGCACTGGGTCACGGTACACCCGTCGAGTTGAGGGCGGACGAAGCGCTGCAGGTTGCCCGTGATGCGCGTCCTGAAAATGGGCTGTCACCCGGTGACAATGATCCTTCCGGCCTGAAGGTCGGCACCATGGTCATGGTTAGAGCGGACGATACGGGCCGCGACGGCGTGCGAGGCCAACTCCTGGGTGCTGATTCACTGGAGATTGTCATCAGGTTCGAGCAAGCGAGCGTCGGTGAAGTCAGCATCCATTTCCCCCGCGCCGGATTTGACGTGACAGCGTGTTGACTGCTTTTATCTAAAGTGTCTGCGCCAGCAGAAACGCTTCGCTGATATTGCTTTGCACCAGCCTTGGCGCGACGCAATCGCCCGTCCGTTCGATACGAACGCCAGCAAAGCGCGGATCGGCCTTCAGTTTCAGGAACAAGTCTTCCCGGGAACGGCGTCCAATCACCGGTACGACCCAATCGACATTGTCGATCACCTGTTCATCACCCGGCATCAGGATGTATTTGGCCCAGCCAATGGCATCATTGCCGCTGAAA
>JANOVS010000030.1:0-14610 GCA_031417515.1 Hyphomicrobiales bacterium | reverse complement strand
ATGCGGGGCGTGATCCTTCCGCAGGGAGTTATTCGCGCTCGGTAACGACGGGCAACAGATCGGCGGATGCTTCTTCATCGTCTGAAAGAAACGTGCTCAATGCCGACATCACCGCATCATGGAACGTTCTGGATTTTGGTTTGTCTTACGTACGGGCAAAGCAGGCGACGGATGAAGCACTGATTGCCGAGGAACGCAAACGCAAGATCGTCAACCGGATTGTTGAGGATGTACGCACGGCCTACTGGCGGGCGGTCACCGCCGAACAATTGTTGGGTGGTTTGACCCAGCTTGAAACCCGGGTGAATGATGCGTTGTTCAATTCTAAATCATTGGCCAACGAAGGAATTTTGGCACCGCTCACTGCGCTGACCTATCAACGGGAACTGGTGGATATCCGCAAACAGATTCACCAGCTTGAACTCGAACTCAAAACTGCAAAAATCCAGCTTGCTGCCTTGATGAATGTGCCACCCGGCTCCAGCTACAAGTTGGTGGTGCCCAAGCGCAATGGCACGAAACTGGCTTTGGGCAAGAACAGCAACGAGTTGGTGGAAATGCCCATGAAGAATCGGCCTGAATTGCGTGAAGCTTTGCTCAAGGAAAGGATCAGCACCAAGGAAGCTGATGCGGCGCTTCTGCAGCTGCTGCCCGGCATTCAGGCATTCGGAGGCTTGAATGTTGACTCGAATGATCTGTTGTTCAGTTCGAACTGGTTGTCATGGGGTGCAAAGGCCAGCTGGAATGAAATGAAGGTATTCAGTTATCCTGCCGTCAAAAAGCAGAATGAAGCGCAAAGCAATTTGAACCGTGAACAATCCCTGGCGTTGACAATGGCGGTGTTTACCCAGGTTCATGCCGCGCGGGCGCGGTATGCGCAGAATGCACAAATTCTGACAGATGCGCAGGACTACTACGAGGTTCAGAAGAAGATTTTGCAACAAGTGAAATCTGCAGCGGTGGAAAATGCCGCAAGCGAGCAATCGTTGATCCGCGAAGAAATGAACACGCTGCTGGCGTCAGTCAAGTATGACATGGCGCACGCTGACCTGCAAAATGCTTTTGCTAATGTCTATGCCACCGTCGGTGTTGATCCCTATGGCGCAGGCGTCACCGGCGTTGAAACTGTCAAAGACATGTCCAAGGCCTTGCGCAGCACGTGGATTGAACGCGGCGACAAGTCGGGGACATAGTTTTCCAAAATCGGATACGGGCGGGGAGAGCCAAGATGAAAATGAAGAAAATGAGGACGTATAGCCTCCAAATCGTAACTGCTGCGATTTTGGCAGTTGGGTTGAATTTTGTCGACCCCGCCGCAGCAGAAGACATGACGGCACGGGGTGTTGTGCAAGCTGTGACTGAAGCAACCGTTGCGATGGATTATGTCGCGCGCATCAAGCGCTTGCCGGTGCTTGAAGGTGAAGCTTTTGCGGCAGGCGATGTGCTGATTGTGTTTGATTGCAGGCGTTATGCTGCGGAAGTCAATGCAGCGCGGGCAGGGGCGCGGGCCAAGGAACTGGTAGCCGTCAACAACCGCAAGCTGGCGGCGCGCGGTGCCATGGGCAGCAACGAAGTGAAGATTTCGGAAGCCGAGCTTGAGAAGGCAAAGGCCGATGTGATGGCCTTGCAAGTGCGCACCGGGTCTTGTGATTTCAAGGCGCCGTTTGCCGGGCGCATGGTGGAAAGAATTGCCCAGGAGCATGAAATTCCTGGTCCAAATCAACCGCTGATCCGCATCGTAGACATGTCGCGCCTCGAAATCGAGGCGATCATTCCTTCCAAATGGCTGAGCTGGGTCAAATCCGGCTCGACCTTCGCATTCACCGTTGACGAAACGGGCGAAACCCTGACAGCCAAGATTGTGCGCATGGGCGCGCTGGTTGATCCTGTCAGTCAAACGATCAAAGCCTATGGCGTTTTGATCGATAGAAGCCATGCAGTTCTGCCGGGCATGAGTGGAACGGCAACGTTCGCTCAGAACGGCAGCTGAGGCCGGATGCACCAACTCTCTCCCCAGAAAGGGCGGCAAATTCAACCATGAATAGCCCCTACCGTGTGCATCCGGCCTTACCTCTTCGTGACCAGGAATCGACAGAGCCCTGGCCTGTACAGTTGTTGAGACCAAAAGTTATTGCTTCGGATGGTGCTTCGGAAAAACCCGAGGCACCCAACAAGCTTGCGTTGTTGCTTAAGATTGAAGGTGAGATACGTCAGTTACCATCGTGGAATGCAACAGTTTTTCATGCGCTGAATGAGACATCAACGTTGCTGGGTTTCGAACAGGGTTTTTTCTTTAGGGCGAATAACCGGGATGTGTTTTCGGCGGAAGCGGCTTCTGCCGTGGCGGCTGTCGATAGCCATGCACCGTTGATTGCGGCCCTAACAAGTGTGGTCAACCGGATTGCAAAACCTGGGGAATGTTTTGCATTTGATTTGCGCGAAATTTTACGCTCGCAAACCTATGGGTTGGATGGGGGACTTTGGCTGCCGGTCAAGGATGGCAGGGGTCGGGTGTTTGGTGGCTTCCTGCTGGCAAAGCCCGGGGCATGGGCAGAAGACCAACAGCAAATTGCCAAGCGATTGATGGAAGCCTATGGCCACGGATTGCGTGTGCAAAAACCGCCGGTCCTTTTGAAAATGCTTTCGATGCCGCGCTGGATGATGTGGTCATTCCCAACTGTTCTGGCGTTGCTGGCTTTTGTGCCGGTTCCCTTGACAACACTGGCACCTTTTGAAGTTGTGCCGTTTGACGCAGCGCCCGTCACATCCCCGATTGAAGGAGTGATTTCCGAAATTCTTGCGGAAGCCAATTCACCCATCAAAGCCGGCCAGATATTGTTCAAGTTTGACGCCACCAAGCAACAGGCCGATGCCAGTATTGCCGAACAGCGGGTGGTAGTGGCCGAAGCCAAGTTGCTGACCGCGCGCAGTGGTGCATTTGCCGATGCCGATGCCAAGAAATCCATGGCGGTAATTGAGAAGGAATTGCTGCTTGCACGCGCCGAATATGATTACATGCTCAGTGTGCTTTCGCGGGTGAATGTTGTGGCACCAACTTCTGGCATGCTGGTTTATTCGGCCAAGGCTGATTGGCTGGGAAAGCCGGTGCGGGTGGGTGAAAAGGTGATGGAAGTGGCTGATCCGGCCCACATTGCCTATCGCATCGACCTTGGTGTGCATGATGCCATTGCCATGGGCAAAAATGCCAGTGTGCGGTTGTTTCTGGATGCCGATCCCTTGCATCCAAGAACCGCCACGCTTTATGAAGAAAGCTATCATGCGGTGGAAAAAACCGCAGGTTCTTTGGCCTATACCCTGAAGGCAAAACCTGAGGTCACGGATACCATGCCAGCGCGACTGGGATTACGTGGCACGGCGCAGCTTTCGGGTGAACGGGTCAGTTTGGGATTTTACCTTTTTCGGCGGCCGATTGCAGCGCTCCGCCAATACGTCGGTTGGTAATGCCCGATGGCGACGGCCGCAGGAAATGCTGCAAAACCTGAAGACGACTTGCTGCTGCAATTGCGGCCCGACATCATTCATGCAGATGGCGGTTTTGATTTGAGTGGTGACCACGGTGCGATCCTGCATGATCCGATCCGGCACCGATTTTTCAGGCTATCGGGCAAGGCGCGGCAGGTGTTGGACCAGTGGCATTTGGGCAGTGTGGCAAAAGTCGTTGCGGCCTCTGGTGTTACCAAAGCGGAAGTGCGGGGACTGGCTGACTTCCTGCGCACATCGCGGCTGGTCACAGTGCCCTTCGGCGCAAGTGCTGGTTTGCTTGATGAAAAGAAGCGAAGTGAACGGTCGCTGTTTGGAAAACTGCTGCATGGCTACCTGTCGTTCCGCGTGCCGCTGTTCAACCCGGAACCGTTTCTGGATTGGGGGTTGCCATTTGCAAGGTTGCTGGTGCACCGCTTTGTGCTCATCAGCATTGTAATTTTGGGCCTTGTCGGATTTTATTTTGCGGCGCGGCAATGGGACCAGTTTGCCAAGACCTTTCTGGATTTTTTCTCGTTGCAGGGGGCTTTCCTTTATACAACGACATTGGTTGGCCTAAAGGTTTTGCATGAATTGGGCCATGGACTTGTGGCGCGGCACTATGGCTGTCGCGTTCCGGCCATGGGGGTTGCCTTCATGATCCTGACGCCGATGCTTTATACGGAAGCCAGCGATGCCTGGCGGCTTTCATCACGCTGGCAACGCTTTGCCATTGGTGCTGCTGGTATTTGTGTTGAACTGTCTTTGGCCGCCGTGGCGCTGTTTCTGTGGGCCTTCCTGCCAGACGGCCCGTTGCGCTCGGCAACCTACTTTGTGGCGGCCACGGCTTGGATCATTTCGCTGGCGGTCAATCTCTCGCCCTTCATGCGGTTTGATGGCTATCACATGCTTGGCGATGCCTTGGGCATGCACAGCCTTGGAGCGCGATCCAATGCCTTGGCAAATTGGAAATTGCGGCAACTGCTGTTTGCGCCGCTTGAACCAAGGCCGGAGTTTCTGCCGCGTGGCCTTGAACGGTTGTTGAGCCTGTTTGCCTATGGCACGTGGATCTACCGATTTTTTCTTTTCATTGGCATCGCATGGCTGGTTTACACCATATTGCCGAAAGCCGTGGGCTTGCCGCTGGCGGTTGTTGAAGTCTGGTTTTTTATTCTGTTGCCGGTTTTCCGTGAATTGAAGGAGTGGCATGCCATGGGCATTGCAAAGTTATTGGGGACAAAACGTGGCATGACCAGTCTTGGCGTTCTGGCCGCAGCCTTGGTTTTGGCAGCCTTGCCTTTGGGGCAAAGCATTTCGGTGCCGGCCGTGTTGTTGCCAGAACTTGAAAGCTCGATTTATCCGCCAGAACCGGCCCAAATTATTTCACTGCATGCCAGACCCGGCGTCGCGGTTCGCAAGGGCGAAATTTTGGCGCGTTTGCTGGTGCCGGAACTTGGACAGTTGCAGCGGCTTGCCATGCTGCGGTTGGAGATAGTTGAGGAACGCCTGAAGCGGCTTGCAGCCGATGCCAAGGTGCGGGCGCAACGGGTGGTTTTGTTGCAGGAGAGGCAAGCCATATGGGTTGAACTCGAAGGACTGCGACAACGCAATTTGTTGCTGGCGATTGTGGCACCCCATGATGGCATTGTTACGGGATGGCACCAGGAACTGATGGCAGGGCAATGGGTTGGAAAAGAGGATCAGGTGTTTCACTTGGTATCAGCCGACGGGGCTGTGATGAGCGGGCTTGTGGCAGAGCGATTGGTGGGCCGGTTGCAGACCGGGGCTCAAGCCTATTTTGTTTCGGAAGACGGGGCACGGCGCGGCGTTATGGGGGTGTTGGTCGAGATCGGCATTCCAGGCGGGCAGGGCGTGGCGCAGACTTACCTCTCCGCCGAACGGGGCGGACCAATAGCGGTTGCGCCTGAAGCAACCGGGAATTCCAACAAGACCCTGGTTGGCCAATTACCTTTGCTGGTGCGTGTTGATGACGCTGCGCCTGCAACGGCTTTGCGCGGAACTGCAACGATTGAGGCCGTTCCACAAAGCCTTCTCGCCATGGCTTTTGGGCGGTTGGTGACGGTTTTCCTGCGGGAAAGCGGCTTCTGAATTATTCGCTTGAACTCTGAACAAAAATAGAACATATACAAAACACGAGAGGAACACATCTCTCATGATTGCGTAATGTTCAGCCAAGTGAAATAAGGAGTGAATGCAATGGGGCAGCCGAGTCTTAAGGTTATAGAGAATTCTTCCATGGATAAAAACAAGGCGCTGGAAGCCGCTTTGAGCCAGATCGAACGGGCGTTCGGCAAGGGTTCAATCATGAAACTGGGGGCCAATCTGGGTATGGAAGTCGAAGCGATTTCCACGGGTTCCTTGGGGTTGGACATTGCCCTTGGCATTGGTGGCCTGCCGAAGGGCCGGATCATTGAAATTTATGGCCCTGAGTCGTCTGGCAAAACCACGCTGGCCTTGCATGTGTTGGCCGAAGCGCAAAAGCGCGGGGGCATTTGTGCCTTTGTTGATGCTGAACATGCGCTGGACCCGCTTTATGCCCGTAAACTGGGCGTGAATGTGGATGAGTTGCTGATTTCGCAACCAGACACAGGTGAGCAAGCGCTTGAAATTGCTGATACCCTGGTGCGTTCCGGTGCCGTTGAGGTGTTGGTCATCGATTCGGTGGCGGCGTTGACGCCGAAAGCCGAACTTGAAGGTGAAATGGGTGACAGCCTGCCGGGCCTGCAAGCCCGCCTGATGAGCCAGGCGATGCGCAAGCTGACGGCTTCGATTTCCAAGACCAACAGCATGGTGATTTTCATCAACCAGATCCGCATGAAAATCGGTGTGATGTTCGGCAGTCCGGAAACCACGGCGGGCGGCAATGCCTTGAAGTTTTATGCTTCAGTTCGCCTTGATATCCGCCGTATTGGTGCGATCAAGGATCGGGATGAAGTGGTGGGTAACCAGACCCGGGTGAAGGTTGTCAAAAACAAGGTGGCACCGCCCTTCAAGCTGGTTGAGTTCGACATCATGTATGGCGAAGGCATTTCCAAGGTGGGTGAGTTGGTGGACCTGGGGGTTACGACCGGTGTGGTCGAAAAATCTGGTTCGTGGTTCTCCTATAATGGCGAACGTATTGGCCAGGGCCGTGAAAACGCCAAGACTTTCCTGCGCAACAATGTCGAGATGGCCCAGTCGATTGAGGCTGCGGTTCGCGCCAATGCGGGCCTGTTGGCAGCGCATATTACCGACAAGACCAAGGGTGAGGCAGATGCCGATGATTGATCAATAGGCAGTTTATCCGGACAGCTGGTTGGTATTGCGCGTATTCAAACCTTTTCCCCCCGATCCGGTTTGAAATGCAAGCCGCGTTGACTGGCTGCTTCCTTGCGAGGTCTCGTGTTGCCCCACAGCCTTGCTCTACGACACCCCCGGATTTGGATTTGTCCTGTCTGGGGGTGTTTTGTATGGGGAGCAGGGCAATGCGGGTGGCCAAAGGGACCTCATCCGGCGCGTTGCGCCACCTTCTCCACGAAGGCGTGGAGAAGGGACTGAATTTCAAACCGGTCTCAAACATTGTCCCTTCTCCATCGCAGATGGAGAAGGTGCCCCAACGGGGCGGATGAGGTCTCTTTGGCGGCCATGTGCAACACCCTGCCCATTGCGAACTCCAGCCAACCACTTGCCAGTTGAGGGTGTCTGGCCCTAAAGACGCGACACTTCGAAACCCGGGTGCCGATCTTCAGTGATGGCCCCTTGCATGAGCGGACCCTATCATGAGCAGCCTGGCCCAAATTCGATCCACCTTCCTGGATTTCTACAGGTCCAAAGGCCATGAGATCGTGGCCTCATCACCGCTGGTGCCACGCAATGATCCGACGTTGATGTTTGCCAATTCCGGCATGGTGCAATTCAAGAATACCTTCACCGGACTGGAAAAGCGGCCCTATAGTCGGGCCACCTCAGCACAGAAATGCGTGCGGGCTGGCGGCAAGCACAATGACCTTGACAATGTGGGCTACACGGCGCGCCACCACACATTTTTTGAAATGCTGGGGAATTTCTCGTTTGGCGACTATTTCAAGCCCGATGCCGTTGAGTGGGCGTGGACCCTGATCACCAAGGAATACGGGTTGCCAAAAGACAAGCTGACGGTCACCGTCTATCATGATGATGATGAGGCCTTTGGCCTGTGGAAGAAAATTGCCGGATTGCCCGATAGTCGCATCATTCGCATTCCCACGGCAGACAATTTCTGGTCGATGGGTGATACGGGTCCCTGCGGCCCCTGTTCGGAAATTTTCTTTGACCACGGCGACAAGATTCCAGGTGGCCCTCCTGGCAGTCCGGATGCCGATGGCGACAGGTTCATTGAAATCTGGAATCTGGTGTTCATGCAATATGAGCAGATATCAAAAACCGAACGGGTCAACCTGCCGAAGCCGTCAATTGACACCGGCATGGGGCTGGAACGTATTGCGGCAGTGCTGCAAGGCACCCACGACAATTACGAGACTGATCTTTTCAGGTCACTGATTGGGGCGATTGAACAGGCCACCGGCGTTGCGGCCACGGGTTTAAACAAAGCCTCAAACCGGGTGATTGCCGATCACTGGCGGGCCACGTCTTTTCTGATTGCCGATGGAGTGCTGCCCTCCAATGAAGGCCGTGGCTATGTGTTGCGCCGGATCATGCGCCGGGCCATGCGCCATGCCGAATTGCTGGGCATGAAAAAACCCTTGATGCACCAGCTGGTGCCGGCTTTGGTCAAGGAAATGGGCGCGGCATACCCAGAATTGGTGCGGGCCCAGGACCTGATTGCAGAAACCCAATTGCTGGAAGAAACCCGCTTTCGCAAGACCCTGGATCGTGGACTCAAACTGTTGGATGAAGAGTCGGCAGGCCTGAAAACAGGTGATGTGTTCAAGGGTGAAACCGCCTTCAAACTTTATGACACCTATGGCTTCCCGCTTGATTTGACGCAGGACGCCCTGAAATCGCGCGGCGTTACGGTGGATCTTGCAGCCTTTGACAAATCCATGGCCACCCAGCGCGAAGATGCGCGGCGGGCCTGGAAGGGTTCGGGTGATGCTTCCTTGGAAACCATTTGGTATGACCTGCGGGAAAAGCACGGCGCCACGGAATTCCTCGGTTATGACACCGAACAAGCTGAAGGTCTTGTGCAGGCCATTGTCGTCAAAGGCGTTGTTGTTGGTCAACTCGGCACTGGCGATGAAGGGCAAATCACTGTCAATCAAACGCCGTTTTATGCGGAATCAGGTGGCCAAACCGGTGATCAAGGTCTCATCACACTGGCTGATGGCAGCCGTTTCCGCGTGACGGACACTGTAAAGCGCCTTGGCGATGTTTTTGTGCATGTGGGCGTGGTTGAACACGGCACCATTCGCAGCGGCGAGGCCTGCACGCTTTCGGTAGACACTGCGAGGCGCGGCGGCAATCGCAAGCACCATTCGGCAACCCATTTGTTGCATGAAGCATTGCGCAAGCGGCTGGGTTCCCATGTGGCGCAAAAAGGTTCCATGGTGCAGCCAGATCGTCTGCGATTTGACTTTTCCCATACCAAGCCAATGACAGTAGAAGACATGATGGCTGTTGAAACCATGGCCAATCACTTTGTGTTGCAAAATGACAAGGTAACCACCCGGTTGATGAGCGTTGATGATGCCATTAGCGAGGGGGCCATGGCGTTGTTTGGCGAAAAATATGGCGATGAAGTGCGTGTGGTTTCCATGGGGCGCAATGGGGCCGATGAAAGTCGGCCGATTTATTCCCTCGAACTTTGTGGCGGCAACCATGTCAATCGCACGGGCGATATTGGCTTGATCAAGGTCATCTCGGAAGCTGCTGTTGCGGCGGGTGTGCGGCGCATGGAAGCTTTGGCTGGTGAAGCGGCGCGGGCCTATCTGGATGAGCAGGATCGCCGGGTTACTGCGGTCGCTTCGGCGTTGAAGGTGCCGCCTTCGCAAGTGGTACAGCGGATCGAAGCCCTGCTGGATGAGCGCAAGAAACTTGAAAAGGAATTGCGCGATGCCAAAAAGGCCTTGGCCTTGGGTGGGGCTGGTTCTGACGAGGTGCAAATTGAAACAATAGCTGGTGTGGCTTTCCAGGGCCGCGTGTTGCAAGGTCTGGCGCCCCAGGATTTGAAGCCGCTGGTCATGGACAGTTTGAAAAAACTCGGCTCCGGCGTGGTGGCAATGGTGGCCGTTTCCGAAGACGGCAAGGGTGCTGTTGTTACCGGCGTATCGGTGGATTTGCAGGGCAGATTTGAAGCCGTGGCTCTGGTGCGCTTGGCCGCCGCTGCCTTGGGCGGCAAGGGCGGTGGTGGCAAAGCCGATTTCGCCCAAGCGGGAGGCCCCGACGGTGCCAAAGCTGCGGATGCCATTGCCGCTGTGCGGCATGCATTGAAGTAAGAAGCGAACAGCACCTCGATTGCTCAATCGTGACCCGGGTGTTGAAGTGACTTCAGCTTGGCGAGGTCGGCGCACGGCACCGCATCCAGTTAAATCATGTGAACACCATCGTCTTTATCGGTTGGAAACCCATTGATTTATGGTTCACTTAAACAAGTTGTTAACCGCTCCGGTCGCAGAAAAAAATCTTGGGCAAACGGGCTGATTCTATCAGCGAAGCAGAAAGTAAATACGTGGTCGACAACATTGCATCGCGTCGAGCCGGCAAATCCCTGCTGGCAATTGTTCTAGCCCTGCTGTTGCCCTTGCTGGTTCTCGGCAGTCTTTATGCCCGAAAGGCATGGCAAGACATCACTTTCATCGACCATGAAATCAAGGGGCTGCATCTGGCCGAGCAGGTTTATGGCGCCTTGTTGAATGATAAACACAACTGGACAGCCAAAAAGTTGCAAGAAATTGCATCTCTGGAAGCCCAATTCGGCAAACAGAGCAGATTGAATTTCAAAGCCTACGTGGCTGCTTCCCGTGACAATGATAGCCCCATATCTGGATATCTTGCCAATCTTGGCGACATTTCAGGACTCATACTGGATTCCGATGCCCGTTCTTATCATCTCATCGACGGGCTGATCATCCAACTGCCCAAAGCCGTGGCTGACTATGAAATGCTTGTCGGGAGGTTCAGCGGAAAAGTGACGGGCATGTCAAACATGGCGCTGAGTGCAGCTGAATCACAACAAATGCTTGGCAGGGTCTACGCCAGTTATGACAGCCTGGCAGCCGCGATAGAGTCTGCCAACAGCAACTTTGCATTTCCCTCGCCGACTGAATACGCTGTCTTCAAGACTGAGTTGACCAAAATCCGGGGCATTACCCATGGCACCGAAATGACGTTGGGGCAATTGACCTTTACGTCAAAGGGCCTTGCAGAAGCTGACAGAAACATCTTGCATCAATCCATGGCCAATGTGCGGGTAGCTGCAAAAGGGACCAGCGAAAAAGCATTCAGGCTGCTTGGCACGCTCCTGAAGGATCGCCGGTCTGCCGCACTTCGGGAAACACTGGTCATGGGCTCGCTTGGCCTGGCATGCGCTTTTTTGGCGATGTTGCTTTCGTTGTTCATGTTCAGGCGCACATTTGTCCAGTTGGACAAGGTAACCGACCTGCATGCATCCGCTGAGTACTCACGGTTGGAAACCGAAAGGATCAATGGAGAGGTTGCATTGCTCAACCGGGAGCTCTCTGAAAAAATGCATAGGCTGCGTGAAGCGCAAGATGAAATTGTCAGCAAAGGCCGGATGGAACAATTGGGTCAACTGACGGCAACAATTGCCCATGAAATCAGAAACCCCTTGGGTGCAGTGCGCACTTCGGCTTTTTTGCTTGAACGGAAAATTGCCGGCAAGGGGCTGGGCGTTGAAACCCAGTTGCAACGGATCAATGCTGGTGTTGTGCGGTGCGACAACATCATCACGCAATTGCTTGACTATTCCCGCAACAAGCAACTCGCTTGCACGCTTGGCAACCTGGATGATTGGATGGCCAATACAGTTCGGGAAATTGCCGAGAAGTTGCCTGAGGCGGTTTATACAGAGTGCACGCTTGGCCTGAACAACAGGCTTATCCCTTTTGACGGTGCGCGCTTGCAGCGGGCTGTCGAAAATCTCATGCGCAATGCCTCGGAAGCCATGGTCGGCACGGGTGAAGACCCCAGCAAATTTGCTGTCAGTCATCCTCGAATTTGGGTTTCGACGCGCATTTCCGGAGCTGAAGTTGTTGTTTCGGTAAAAGACAATGGGCCGGGCATCACCCCTGAAAACCTCGGCAAGATCAGGGAACCGCTGTTTACCACAAAGAGTTTTGGCACAGGGCTTGGCATTCCTGCGATCGAGCAAATTGCCAAACAACATGGTGGTCGTCTCGAGATTTATTCTGAAGTCGGGTCAGGTGCCACATTTGCAATTCATCTTCCGCTTGAAGACAAAACCCAAGAGGCTGCATAATGTTGAATTCACTCAGTATTTTGGTTGTCGATGATGACCAGGACAATGCAGCCTCGCTGGGAGAACTATTTGAGTTCGAGGGCCACCGCGTGCAAGTTGTGCATAGTGGCATCGAGGCCATCAATGCCTATGCCAACAACACTTTCGACATCGCATTCATGGATGTCATGATGCCAGACAAGAATGGCGTCGAAAGTTTTCTGGAAATTCGAAAACTGAAGCCAACCGCAAAGATTTTCATGATGACAGGTTACAGCGTGGAAGAGCTCTTGCAGCAGGCTGTGCGCGAAGGTGCAATGGGTGTGCTTGAAAAGCCATTTGAAGCTGAAGAAGTTCTGCGCATTACACAATCCGTTGGCCCTTGTGGTCTGGTCGTTGCCGCACCTGTTCGGGACCATAAGGATATTGGCTTGGCGATTCATTCGACACTGCATGATGCCGGCCTTTCCAGCAAGTTGGTGCGTAATGTCAGTGAACTGTCGCAACCCTTGGGCTCTCAGCAGGTGCTGGTGCTGGATGCCCATCTTCCCTTGATTGATGCGGTGTCTTCATACCAGGATGCCCACAAGTCTGGCCACCGAGCTGCCACCATTGTTGTGCCACGAACCGACAAACGCACGGGCGACGGTACGCCAGCGCTCCGCGATGTTGGCATCACCGGCATACTGAACAAGCCCTTTGATCCCCTGGACTTGCTGACACGACTTCAGCAACTCGCCGCTTAATCCCTGAAAGGTAAAACCATGTCCCGCCAACTCAATATTCTTATCGTCGATGATGATGCCGCCAACGCCGACTCGCTTGCCGAACTTTTCGAAATGGAAAACCACCGGGTTATTGTCGCCTATGATGGGGTACAAGCCATCGAAGCTTTCAGTTTGAACAAGGTCGATGTTGGATTTTTTGACGTCATGATGCCCAACAAGAACGGCGTGGATTCTTTTATGGAAATCAAGGCACTCAACCCTGATGCGCGGGTTTACTTCATGACAGGATATAGCGCCGATGATCTGCTGGACAAGGCAGTGGCGGGTGGGGCGCTGGGTGTTTTCAGCAAGCCGGTTGATCTTTCTCGGCTGCTGCTTGCCGTTGAAAATGAAGCAGCATAACTGCCGAGCGGGAGGCAAACATGCCAATAGAAAAAAACAACAAGCGCTTGAGTGATCCCGATTTACTGCTTGGCATACTCGATAATCTGCCAACGTCGATTGCCGTGAAAAATACTGATTTGCAGTTTGTCTACAGCAACCGTGCCCATTGCGACATCATTGGAAAGTCGGAAGCTGAATTGTTGGGAGCCTCTGACCAGGATTTCTGGAGTCCGGCAGAAGCTGAAAAATTTCTGGCGAATGACAAGCAAGTTCTCATGCAGGACATTGCGTTCGAAGCCGAAGAAACTGCGACCAATGGTTCTGGCAAAGCCTCAATCATTTTGACCAAGAAGTCTCGATTGGCCAGCAGCGACGGTCAAACCTACCTGCTCGTCACCAACACCGACATTTCAACATTGCGCAAACGCGAAGACCAATACAAGGCCCTTACCGAGACGATACCGGTTGGTGTGGTGCAGCTCGAAGAAGATGGAACAATTGCTTTCAGCAACCATTTGTTCAATGCCTATTGTGGCGGCGACGTCTCAACCGAAGGCCGACATGCGTTCATCAGCAAGTTGGGCAAAGCACATGAAAGCTTTCCCAGTCTTGCCTGTAAATTTGAAACAGATGTGGTTGTCGCAGGTCTTGGACGGCGCAGTGTGATTGCCATCAGTTCTGGTTGGATGAACATTGGCAGCGCCGGCAAGTCTGCCATCATCAGCATTATTGACATATCCGAAATGATGGAATTGCGACGGATCAACGAGGAGGTGTCGCGGCTGAACCGTGAACTGGCTGACAACATGGCGAAGCTGGCAGCGGCGCAAGATGAGTTGTTGAAAAAAGGCCGCATGTAGCAATTGGGTCAACTGACGGCCACGATTGCCCATGAACTGCGCAATCCACTTGGGACCGTGCGAACCTCTGCCTTCCTTATTGAACGAAAACTGAAAGACAAGGCACTCGGGATAGAAACCCAACTGGAACGGATCAACAAGGGTGTTACAAGGTGTGACAACATCATCACGCAACTCCTCGATTTTTCGCGCACCAAGCACTTGTTTTGTCAACCTGCTGATCTCGATGCATGGCTGATGGAAGTTGTGGAAGAGGAAGCCAGGAAACTGCCTGAAAGGCTCAGCCTGGACTTGCAACTGGGCCTATTGGGGAGGCACATTCCATTTGACCCTTCGCGGCTCCAGCGAGCGGTCATCAACATGATCAGCAATGCCGCCGAAGCCATGGGGGATGTTAAAACGCCAAAGGTCGTTGAGCCACGAATTGTAATAACCACAAGTCTTGAGGATGATCATGTCAGCGTGCGTGTTGCTGATAATGGACCAGGTATTCCTGCCAACGTGCTTGAAAGGGTGCGTGAGCCACTTTTCACCACCAAGAGTTTTGGCACCGGCCTTGGCATTCCGGCCATCGAGCAAATTGCTGTGCAGCATGGCGGCAGGCTGGACATAACCTCTGAACCGGGAAAGGGCACTGTCTTCACGGTTTGGTTGCCGTTGAAAGCACTGGAAGCGGAAAAGGCAGCCTAGAGGAATTCACGCCAGACGTTTTAATTGACCGCACGTCCCCACCTCCGGCCTT
>JANOVS010000029.1:0-28256 GCA_031417515.1 Hyphomicrobiales bacterium | reverse complement strand
GTCAAAGACAACTACAGTATCGTTCAACGAATAGCCGATGATGGTCAGAATTGCGGCGATGATTTGCAAATTGAATTCGAGGCCGATCAGACTGAACAGGCCAATGGACAACAGTGTGTCATGCAGCAGCGAGACAACGCCGCCGACAGCAAACTGCCATTCGAAACGGAACCACAAATAGAACAGCACAAAAATGATCGAGATGATTACAGCAAGGATGGCCTGTTGCGTCAACTCGCCGGAAACCTTTGCGCCAACGGTTTCGACGCTGCGGATTTCTACATTGGAACCCAAGGCAGTCTTGACCTTTGCCTGTGCTTCGAGCTCAGCTTGCTCGCCGCCAGACTGGGCTTCGACCCGGATCAGTACATCGTTGGGACTGCCGAATTCCTGGATTTCAACATCACCGATGCCAAGAGCGCCGAGAGATTTGCGCAAGCCATCGATATCGGCGGCTTGCTCGGTGCGGATGGTGATGACCGAACCGCCCTTGAAATCGATGCCATAGTTCAAGCCCTGATAGGCGAACAACAGCACCGAGAGGGTGCACAAAATACCCGAGATGAAATAGCCGAAACGACTCCAGCGCATGAATGGCAAGTTGGTGCCATCGGGAACAAAACGAATGGGTTTCCAACGCATTAGAGGTTGATCTCCTTGGGCCGGTTACGTTTGACCCAGATCGCCACGACCATGCGTGTCACGGTAAAGGCAGTGAACATTGTTGTAAAAATTCCGATGGCCAACGTGATGGCAAAGCCGCGCACCGGACCAGAGCCCACACCGAACAAAACGACTGCTGCAATCAGCGTGGTGATGTTGGCGTCCAACACGGTGCCGAGGGCAGACTTGAAACCGACTTCTAGGGCCGATAAAGCTGTGCGGCCATTGCGCCATTCCTCGCGGATGCGCTCGTAGATCAGCACGTTGGAGTCAACCGCCATGCCGAGGGTGAGCAGAATGCCCGCGATACCCGGCAGCGTGAGGGTGAAGCTGAAGAAGGACATGCAGGCGATAAGCATCAGCAAGTTCACCAGCAAGGCAATGTTGGCAATAATGCCGTACCAGCCATAGGGCAAAAGCATAAACAACATCACGCCGATGAGGCCGATGACGCAGGCGATGAAGCCGGCCCGCACCGAGTCGGCGCCGAGGCTAGGGCCGACGGTGCGTTCTTCGACAACTGTCAACTTGGCAGGTAGTGCCCCGGATCGAAGAACGATTGCCAATTTCGCCGATTCTTCAACAGTGAAGTTTCCAGAGATTTGGCCAGTGCCACCGAGAATTGGTTCGTTGATAGTGGGATAGCTCTGTACAATCGCATCAAGAACAATTGCAAACGGTTTGCCCACGTTTTCTGCCGTGAGTTTGCCAAAGCGCAATGCGCCTTTTTGATTGAATTTGAAACTGACGACTGAGCGGTTGTTTTGATCAAAAGACGGTTGAGCATCGGTCAGGTCAGCGCCGTCCACTGTGGCACGGCTCGAAGTTTGCACCCAAAGGCTTGGCAAACCGCCTGTTTCTTTTTCGGTCAAAGGGGATTTGTCGTTCTTTGCATCTTTTTCCTTGATCAGCTTATCAACAGCCTCCTTGAAAGGATAGGAAACGCAATCTTGGGGTGGGTTCTTTCTATCGATGGATGGCTGTTCTTCGCAAAGAAGCTGGAAAGCCAGTTTGGCAGTGATGACGATAGTTTTTTTGGCCGCGTCAGGATCAGTGACGCCTGGTAACTGCACTGCTATGCGATCAAGGCCCTGCTGCTGGATCACTGGCTCCGTGGTGCCCAATGAGTTTACCCGGTTCTCTATAATCTTCAGGGTTTGCTGAATGGCTTTCGCAATTCGAGCTTCAAGGCCCTTTTCGGCTATTGTGAAAGTGTAACCAGCTTCATTGGCCGTCAGGTCAAACAAGTTGATTGCAGCACCGCCTGACAACACATTTCCGGCTTGCGGCTGCAACAATGCGGCAAAAGCCGTTTTGGCTTTTTCCATGTCTTCAGGCTTACTGATCTTGACGGAAACGCCGTTGGCAATTTTGCTAAGTCCGCTGTACGCAATCTTGGCTTCGCGCAGTGCGGCACGGACATCACCGGATTGTTGCTGTTGCAGCTGGCTGATCAGATCCTTGCGATCAACTTCCAACAACACATTGGAACCGCCTTGCAAATCCAACCCTAAGGTCATCGGGCGGATGCCGTAGCTTGCCCATTGTTCCTGTTGGGGTTTGGACAGCAGATTGGGCAGCGACAGCACAGCCGCGATGACGACGGCCATGAGGATGGAAATGATCTTCCAGCGGGGAAATTGCAGCACGGTGTGAGGCAGTCCTGAATCAGTTACGGGGGGTTACTTAACAGGCTCGCCCTTGGAACGCACCTCGGAAAGACCGCTTCGCAAAACCCGCACTTTGACGTTTTCGCCAACTTCAACCTGCATTTCATTGTCGTCGACAATCTTGGTGACTTTGCCGATCAATCCACCAATGGTCACGACAGTATCGCCCTTGGCGGCTTTTCGCAGCATGGCCTGGTGTTCGGCGGCTTTCTTTTGTTGGGGGCGAATGAGCAGAAAGTAAAACACGCCCATGATCAGAATCAGCGGCACAATCATGCCAAAAATCTCGCCGGCGGGTCCGCCTGCGGCTTGGGCATAAGCTGGGGTGATAAACATCGGGCAGGCTCCAATTCCGCTGAGTGCGGCAAAAGTCGGTTTCAAGTTGCGCTAGATATAGCGATGGCATAGGGCTTTGCAAGTTATGATCATGTCTTTATTCGGATTGGCAAAATGACACGTGAACCGGAAAATCCCCTGTTGATCCGCATTGCCGAGGCGCTGGAACGGCTGGCCCCTGTCCCGCCTGCGGCTGTGCGAATGGCGGATCATGAAGCGTTTGTCTGGCGCAGCCAGCCAGCGGGGCTAGATGCGGTTGTGTCTGTAAACCGGGTTGACCTCGCTTTACTCAAGGGCATTGACCTGACACGGGACCAGCTTTTGGAAAACACAAGGCGCTTTGCCAAGGGGCTGTCGGCCAACAATGCGTTGCTGTGGGGAGCCCGCGGCATGGGCAAGTCTTCGCTGGTCAAGGCGGCGCAGGCCACAGTGAATGGCGAAGTTGGTGGTGTTCTGAAAATCATCGAAATCCACCGGGAAGATATCAACACCCTGCCCGCCCTGATGGCACTGTTGCGGGTGGAACATGGGTTTCGCTTCATCGTGTTTTGCGATGACCTATCCTTTGATGGGCAGGACACGTCCTACAAATCCCTAAAAGCCGCTCTTGATGGCGGGTTGGAGGGACGGCCCTCCAATGTGATTTTTTATGCCACGTCAAATCGTCGACATTTGTTGCCGCGCGATATGATCGAAAACGAGCGCTCCACCGCCATCAATCCATCAGAAGCCGTGCAAGAAAAGGTCTCGCTGTCGGATCGCTTCGGCCTGTGGCTGGGTTTTCATCATTGCACGCAAGACGAATTTTTTGCGATGGTCGAAGGTTATGCCGATCACTACGGATTAGAAATTTCCCGACCCAACCTCCACGCCGCCGCCATCGAATGGAGCGTTACGCGTGGTTCCCGGTC
Source organism: Hyphomicrobiales bacterium (assembly GCA_031417515.1). GTDB lineage: Bacteria > Pseudomonadota > Alphaproteobacteria > Rhizobiales > Aestuariivirgaceae > Aestuariivirga. Next base: position 24,676 of record JANOVS010000029.1, on the reverse strand, counting down.
TGGCCGCGTGGCCTGGCAGTTGATACAGGAATTGGCCGGGAGACTGGAGCAGCGGTTGGGGTGAAGACCAACGCGATCATTTACAGGGATGATCGCTTTTTTTATTTCTTCGGTTTTTTATTTGCCACTGGCTTCTTGGCGGGGGCTTTTACAGCTTTCTTCGCGGTTTTTTTCGCCGCTTTTTTGGCAATCGGCTTTTTCACTTTTTTCGTTACTTTCACCACAGGCGCAGCCGATGCTGCAAGCTTGGCAAATTTTTCAAAAAACTGTGTGGCCAGACTGCTGGCCGTTGAATCAATCAGTCGCGATCCCAACATCGCCAATTTTCCGCCGATCTGGGCATCAACGTCATAGGTCATGCGTGTGCCCTCTGGCACTGCTTCAAGTCTTACCGATGCACCGCCCGAAGCATGCCCGGCCATGCCACCTTCGCCTTTGCCTTCGATTCGATAGCTATGGGGTGGTTTCAAATCCTTCAATTGAACATTGCCATTAAAACCGGCTTTTACTGGTCCCAGTTTGATGACAACCCGGGCGGTCATTGTAGTGTCCGAGGTTTTGGTGATCGTCTCACAACCGGGAATGCACTGCTTCAAAATATCCGGATCATTCAAGGCCGCCCAAACAGTTTCAACAGGTGCCGCAATAATTTCTTCGCCGCTCATTTTCATGTGTTCAACTCCATATTTGCAAAGGTAGCTCAGATATCACCGCGCTGCCATTGCGCTTTGGTCGCAAGCCTGAATTCTTCAAAGCGACTCTCTGCAATGGCCAACCTGATACCCTGCATGAGCGATTGATAATAGGCGATATTGGCCCAAGACAAGAGCATCATGCCCAACAATTCGCCCGAGCGCATGAGATGGTGAATATAGGCCCGCGAGTATTGCGACAAAGCCGGGCATGAATGTGTTTCATCTAGGGGGCGCATATCGGCGGCATGTTTGGCATTGCGCAAATTGATTTTACCAAAACGGGTGAAAGCCTGACCATGGCGACCTGACCGCGTTGGCATCACGCAGTCAAACATGTCAATGCCCCGCGCCACGGCTTCCAGAATATCATCCGGTGTGCCAACACCCATCAGATATCGTGGCTTGTCGTGCGGCAACATTGGTGTGGTGAAATCCAGTGTATCGAGCATCAGTTTTTGCCCTTCGCCCACGGCAAGACCACCAATGGCATAACCTTCAAAACCGATTTGTTGCAGGCCTTCAGCACTGCGACGGCGCAAGGCTTCATCTGTACCACCCTGCACAATGCCGAAGTTGCCTTTGCCTGGCTGCGAGCCAAAGGCCAATCGCGATCGTTCGGCCCAGCGCAATGACAGTTCCATGGCTTTGACAGCCTGCTTTTCGGTGTGGGGATATTCAATGCATTGGTCGAGCTGCATCTGGATATCGGACCCCAGCAGGCGCTGGATTTCCATGGCCCGCTCCGGCGTCAACTCATGCTTGCTGCCATCGATATGGGATTGGAACATGGCACCACGTTCGGTGATTTTCCGGATCTTCGAAAGCGACATGATCTGAAAGCCGCCGCTATCGGTGAGGATCGGTCCATCCCATCGAATGAAGTGATGCAAACCGCCAAGCGCTGCCACCTGCTCAGCTCCTGGTCGCAACATCAAATGATAGGTATTGCCAAGGATGATGTCCGACCCGGTTTCTTTTACTTGATCCAGATATAGCCCTTTGACCGTACCCACAGTGCCGACGGGCATGAAGGCTGGGGTGCGGATTTCACCACGCCCTGTGTGAACGGTGCCCAATCGCGCCGCGCCATCCTGGCTCAAAAGCGAAAATCCAAAATCCTGTATCATGTTATTTTGCATCGTGGGGCCATAGCAGGCTGGCATCGCCATAGGAATAGAAGCGATAGTTTTCAGCGATGGCATGGGCATAGGCCTGCTTCATCCGTTCAAAACCAGCAAAGGCAGAAACCAGCATGAACAATGTTGAGCGTGGCAGATGGAAATTGGTGATCAGACCATCAACAGCACGGAATTTGTAACCCGGTGTGATAAAAATATCAGTGGAACCTTGAAACGGTGCCAGATCGGACGCTTCTAAAAGGCGCAAAGACGTGGTTCCAACGGCGATGATACGGCGGCCACTGGCCCGGGCTTTCTGCAACCTTTCGGCTGTTTCTACAGATACTTCCCCCCATTCATGGTGCATTTTGTGGTCTTTAGTGTCATCCACTTTCACCGGCAGAAATGTTCCAGCCCCAACATGCAACGTGACATATTCCTGTTGAATACCAATATCTTGCAAACGTTTCATCAATGCTGGTGTGAAGTGCAATCCGGCTGTGGGCGCGGCAACGGCGCCATCATGACGCGCATAGCTGGTCTGATAATCGTCACGGTCTTGCAAATCCTGCGCCCGCTTTCCCTCGATATAGGGTGGTAATGGCACACGCCCCCATTTGACGAGTGCTTCATCCAACGCAGCATTTCCAACCGCGAAGCAAAGTGTGACTTCCCCCGCCTCGCCTTTTTCTTCGACGACTGCTTCGAGACCGCCAAAGCGTACCATGTCTCGCGCAACCAATTTTTTCGCGGGCTTGACGAAGGCTTTCCAGCGAAAACCATCGAGCCGCATATGCAGCAGGGCTTCAATCTTTGGCGTTGTGCCAAGCCTTCCAACGCGCATGCCCGTCAAGGATGCGGGAATGACGCGCGTGTTGTTGAACACCAGCACATCGCCGCTACGCAAAAGTGATGGCAGGTCGGCGACGGTATGGTCGGAAAATCCATCGCCTATCACCAGCAACTTGGCAGATTCACGCGGCACAGCCGGCCTCAGGGCAATCCGTTCCGGCGGCAAAACAAAATCAAAATCAGAAACGCGCATGGCCGTTTAGAGCCACGCGCGTTCGCAAAATGCAAGTGAATTTGATCAGGTAGCGTCGGCAGCAACCGCCATTTTTGCAATCTTGTCCGGCTGCTTCACGGGTTCGCCGCGCTTGATCTTGTCGACGATATCCATGCCTTCGGTGACTTTGCCCCAATAGGTGTATTGGTTGTCGAGAAACGTGGCATCGCCAAAGCAGATGAAAAACTGACTGTTGGCCGAATTGGGATTGCTTGAGCGTGCCATGGAACAGGCACCTCGCGTGTGCTTCTCTTTCGAGAACTCGGCTTTGAGATCAGGCTTCTTCGATCCGCCCATGCCGGTGCCGGTGGGATCGCCACCTTGGGCCATGAAGCCTTCAATAACGCGGTGGAATACCACGCCATCATAAAAACCTTCGCGGGCCAGTTCCTTGATGCGGTCCACATGGCCAGGGGCCAGATCAGGACGCAAAGCAATAACGATACGACCTTTTGCAGCACCCGCATGGTCTGCGATATCGAGATGAAGGGTATTTTCCAGATCAGCCATTATTGCACAGTCACCTTTGTCATTTTATCGGGATTTGCCGGGGGTTCGCCCTTGGCAATTTGATCGACACATTTCATGCCTTCCGCATCAACACTTCCCCAAACGGTATATTGTCCATCGAGAAAACCACCTTCAGCCAGCATCACAAAAAATTGGCTGTTGCCTGAATCGGGACTTTGCGAACGCGCCATGCCAACGATGCCACGGGCAAAATGCTCCGCGTTGAATTCCGCCGGAAGATCAGGTTCTTTTGATCCGCCCATGCCTGTGCCGGTTGGATCACCGGTTTGCGCCATGAAGCCATCAATCACGCGATGAAACACGATGCCATCATAAAAGCCAGCAGCAGCCAATTTGCTGATTTGCGCAACATGCTTGGGGGCCAGATCAGCGCGCAATTTGATCGTAAATGCACAGTTCTTGCTGGTCTCGACATTGAGGCTTTCAGCACTCAAGGCAGGACTGGCAAGGGCGGCGAGGCAGAGGCCTGCCAGAAGAAGTTTTTTCATGGGAATCTCCAATTAACGCCATCCCCCTAGCCCACTCCGCTGCATGGTGCAACTTTGCTATGGTGCCCGGTTCAGGTCGCTTTGGCTAAAGCTGCACGAATGGCACTCTCAGCTTCTTTCGGCAAAAACAAAGAGGTATCGCCGCCCATTTTGGCAATTTGCTTGACCAAAGATGACGCAATCATTCGCGTTGCCGGTGATGCGGCAAGGAAAATTGTTTCCATGTCGGGGGCCAACGCCCCGTTCATTTGCGACATCTGCACTTCATAGTCGAAGTCCGATGCATCGCGTATTCCCCGGATAATCACCGAGGCATGGGAGCGTTTTGCCGCCGAAACTGCAAGATCGTCGAAAGTGACCACCGAGATATTCAGTTTGCTATGTTCAACAATGGGACGCGTTGTAGTCAGAATCAAATCTGCGCGTTCTTTGGCACCCAACAAGGTGCGCTTGCCTTCGTGGACACCGATTCCTATCACGAGCGTGTCGACAAGTCGTGCCGCCCGGGCAATAACGTCGAGATGCCCATAGGTAATGGGGTCAAATGTGCCGGGGTAAAAGCCAGTCCTTTTCATGACTGCGGATTTTGGCATAACTTGCCATGTGATCCAAGCGAAGTGTTTTTGAGACAAGGGTTTGGCAATCGTCGCCTCGTGTTGATGATGATGCTAAAAAGTATACGACCCTTGAATTGAGGTATCTTTTATGGTACACACAGGAATATGAACCAGATCAGGCCTATTCCACTTGCAATGTGGTCGAGCTTGGTTGGAAACCAACCTGCGAGGGACTGGTTTAAAGCGCTTCCAGATGAAGACCGCCAAAAATTGGGACATGATTTGAAGTGGCTCCAGTACGGTTGGCCAATTGGCATGCCACTGGTGAGACCATTGGGTGGACGATTGTGGGAACTGCGGACGTCGTTGCCATCAATGCGTGAAGCTCGCGTGATATTTTCCACAGATGACCAAACAATTTTGGTGTTGCATGGATTCATCAAGAAATCTGCCCAGACACCAAAACACGATCTTGATCTGGCCCGAAAACGATTGAAGGAGACTTAAAGTGAAAACATTCAACAAGAAAAACATCGGCACATCAATTGACCAACTTCTGGAAGAAGATGGCATGTTGGAAGAGGCAACCAACGCCGCGATCAAGTCCGTTTTGGCTTGGCAGTATAGCGAAGCCATGAAAAAGAAAAAACTCAGCAAAGTCAAAATGGCCAAAGCCATGCAAACCAGCCGCGCCCAATTGGATCGCGTGCTTGATCCGAAGTCGGGGAATGTGACTTTGACGACGTTGAGGAAGGCAGCGGCGGCGGTGGGGAAAACGTTGCGGGTTGAGTTGGTTTAATTCGCCGCGATCAAAGTTTTATGTCTTGCAGAGATTCTGACAGAAGGACGCGTTGTAAAATGTGCACCCTGACCATTCGCCTCCCCGACGATCAACACGAGCGCCTGCGCACCTTGGCTTCACAGCGTGGCGTGAGCTTGAACAAATTGTTCGAAGAATTCTCCACCAAAGCCATCGCCGAATTCGACACCGAAAACCGTTTCAGGCTTCGTGCGGCACGTGGTGACAAAACCAAGGGTTTGGCAATTTTGGATAGGTTGGATCGGAAATATACGAAGTGAAAAACGACCGAATTTGATGTAGCAAGAGATCGGGAGTGGAACTGGCTGAACCACCCCCTCCCCCCTTCGGGGTACTCCCCCACGCTTCGCGTGAAGGAGAAAGTTTATCTTTTCCCTCGGCTCTTGGGCCGGGGGAGTACGGCAAAGCCGGGAGGGGGTGTTTGCTCCGGGTACGGACGAAACTAATTCCGCCCCTTATCCACCAACTTGTTCTTGGCAATCCACGGCATCATCTCGCGTAATTTTGCACCCACGGCTTCAATCTGGTGATTGTCGTTGTTGCGGCGTATGGCTTTGAACCTTGCCGCACCAGCACGGTATTCCTGCATCCATTCTGACGTGAACTTGCCGGTTTGGATATCGGTCAGGATGCGCTTCATTTCTTTCTTGGTATCAGACGTGATGATACGCGGACCAGAAACATATTCGCCCCATTCTGCGGTGTTGGAGATCGAGTAGTTCATATTGGCAATGCCGCCTTCATAGATCAAATCGACGATCAGTTTCACTTCGTGCAGGCATTCGAAATAAGCCATCTCGGGGGCATAGCCGCCTTCAACCAGGGTTTCAAAACCAGCACGAATGAGTTCAACCAAGCCGCCGCAAAGCACAGCCTGTTCGCCGAACAGATCGGTTTCGCATTCTTCCTTGAAGCTGGTTTCGATCACGCCGGAACGACCGCCGCCGACGCCTGAGGCATACGACAACGCAAGGTCATGGGCATTGCCCGAAGCATCCTGGTGAATGGCGATCAGGCAAGGCACGCCGCCGCCCTTCTGGTATTCGCCGCGCACTGTGTGGCCGGGGCCCTTGGGGGCGATCATCACAACGTCAACAGTCTTTTTAGGTTCGATCAAACCGAAATGCACATTCAGGCCGTGAGCAAAAGCAATCGCTGCACCATCACGAATATTTGGCGCAATTTCGTCGCGGTAAATATCGGCCTGCAATTCATCAGGTGTTGCCATCATCATCAGGTCAGCCCATTTGGCGGCTTCGGCAACGGTCATTACCTTGAGGCCGTCGGCTTCCACTTTCTTGGCGGTCGCAGAACCCTTCTTGAGGCCGACAACCAATTCCTTGGCGCCGGAATCCTTCAGGTTCAGCGCATGGGCCCGGCCTTGCGAGCCATAGCCGATGATGGCAACTTTTTTGCCCTTGATCAGGTTTACGTCAGCATCACGATCATAATATACGCGCATTGGTCAGAAGCCCTTTTGTGTGGATTTTCGGCACTTCGCATAGCGGGCCACGGGGACCAAGGCAAGCGGCATTCCAGCGGCTACTCACCGCCTGCACCGCTAGCCATTGAACTGCCAAAGTTCAAGCCTTGCCGGATGGGTTCAACAAATCGCCCGACCACCATGCGCGCCAACAGTCGATTGACAGCGGGAATGCGCGCACCCTGAGATACCATTTGATCGCGCAACCACGGCAGCACCACAGAATCAGATTGGTAAAACGGCGTGAACACATAGGACAGAAACTGATAAGCCCGCACATGCCGATGGCGGCGATGGGCATAGTCCTTGGCCACATGCATGAAACAGGATTGCGTGCGCAGGGATTCCACCAGCGCCCGCACATCCAGCAGCGCCATGTTTGCACCCTGCCCCAATTGCGGCGAGGTGGAATGGGCACTGTCACCAATGCTGATCAAGCGGTTGCCGTAGGGCTTGCTGGCTGTGTGGTGTTGATAGCGGGCCAAGGTTAGATCATCCGTATGCTGAAGATGCAGCAGCAAAGGCTCCACTTCTGGCCAATAGCCGAGAACCTGGTCTTTCCAGGCGTTCAAGCCTTGCGTTCGCCAATGGGGCATGTCGCCATGTTTCAAGCTCCAGAAAAATGCTGCCTGGTCGCCACCGCCCGTTGCCAGCTTCCCAATCGGCAATACCCCGATCATGACAGCCGCTTTGTGATAGCGCTGTGTCAACGCATTGGGATCGAACGGCTTTCCGGGCCACGGCAATGAAGACCATATCGCGCCATATTCCAACTCCTGGGCTTTTCCATCCCCATAGGTCCATCGCCGCAAGGGAGAACGAGCCCCCAAAGCATCGATCACCAAATCGAACCGCGGTGTTTGAACGCCTTTATCCAAAACTAGAGAACCCTCGGCAAACTCATTGATATGGCAGGCGGTTTCAATGGAAATCCCGGCCTCAACCACGGCCTGGAACAAGACATCAAAGAGCGCCGCACGATGCACGGCATAACCCCTGTCGGGACCAAGCGCATCATAGCGCACATCCAAAACCGATTTGCCGGAATAGGCCGACGTGCCCGAAAGCCGGTCAATGCGGGCACCCAATCCGCGCAACCGATCACCCAGACCAAGCCAGTCCAAAACTGATAAACCTGTTGGCTGCAAGATCAGTCCGGAACCAACTGGCCGAGGCTGGTCAAACTGCTCATAAATGGTGACGGCATGGCCCTGATGGCGCAGCGCCAGAGCAGCCGCCAGTCCACCGGGACCAGCCCCGGCAACTGCAATGTTCAAACTTTTGTTCGCCAAAAATCAACCCCGATCAGCTGCTATGTTTGCAGACCATCCATAGGCTGGGCGACGCAGGTGATCAACTCAGTCGCACAGCAGATGTGGGGTTTGTTCAGGCGGCGCGGCGGCTGGCGCTGCGCTTGCCGAGATTTTCAACCACAGTCGGTTGCTCCACCGTTGGTTCATCCTGGCGCTTCAACCAGAGCGGCGGTGTTGCAGTTTCACCTTCGCCCAATGACATGACCACCAGACAGGCTTGTTGCCAGTGCTCTTCGGCCCTGCCTTCGGGGCAGCCATCATCTTCCCACAGCTGATAGGCAATCAACTGCTTTTGCTGCTCCAGATCGGGTTCTGGAGTTTCATTTGGAGTGCTTGGTGTCTTCATGGCGGAATCCCTTCTTTGCAATTGTTCAGGTTCAAAATACCCAACGGCAAACAGACGAATCACCTGCACATTCAGAAGTACGCCGAATAATCATCCGTGCAAGGATTATCTGTACACGTTGCAATTGTCATATGGGTTATGCGGAATCGCTGATTGCATGGCAAAACATGCGGACAGTTTGGTTCATGCCGAAAGTCAGGGCATCGGCTGTAATGGCGTGGCCAATCGAGACTTCCTGCAAGTTGGGAAGTGCTGCGACAAGGCGCGGCAAGTTTTCACGGGTCAAGTCATGGCCTGCATTCAGTCCCACACCTGCTGCCTCTGCCGCCCTGCCACACGCCACAACTTTGGCAAATTCGCGTGTCATTGCCTCGAAATCCAACGCATCACCGTAGGGGCCCGTATAAATTTCTACCCGGTCGGCCCCAACAGCTTTGGCAAACTGGGGAGCTGATTCATCTGGATCAATGAACACCGAAACGCGCATCTTGTTATGACGCAGCCGTTCAATAATGGGTGACAACCAATTGTGATGTTGCTCGAAATCCCAACCGTGATCCGATGTCGATTGTGCCGGATCATCCGGCACCAGTGTCACCTGGTCCGGCTTCTCAATTTCGCAGAGCGCCAGAAATCGCTCATCCGGATAGCCCTCAATATTGAACTCAGCCTTCGGAAAATCACGCCGCAGCATCTCCCGCAAATCCGTCACATCATGGCGCCGGATATGCCGCTCATCCGGCCTCGGGTGAACAGTTATACCATGGGCCCCCGCCTCAAGAGCAATCCGGCTCAACTCTACAACCGAGGGCCAAGGCAAATTGCGGCGATTGCGCAAAAATGCAATGGCATTGACGTTGACTGAGAGTTTGCAAGACATGGTGTCGCTCCTTCACCAGAGACTTACTACAAAGCGGATTGCTGATATGTGCCAGAATCACATTTTTTTATCAGACCAATTAGCGGCGCTGTTGATCCGCACATTTGTCGTTTCAGATAGCAAAACTTCATGACGATGTTGGGTTGTTCAGTCATCAAAACTTGTTTGTTGTTAATGCTGTTCACCTGTTTGCAAGGCTGCCAGATGGAAACCGCGAAAGTGGGATTTAGCGAAACCCTCCAGCATCAGAATGGCCTTGTGACACGGAAGCCACAAGGATTCCGGGCGGAACCCAATCCGACGGGATTTGAGTTCTTCGAAGTTCAGCAGCTTCGAAACCCAACGCGTATATCCCTGTCGCTGCTTCCGTTTTCAACCACCCCACCCCATATCCCGCGTGCCTGGTTTGGGGTTTTTGGTTTGCGTTACCGCATAACCGAAGAACCAGGCGGTTCGGGCGGCACCCTGTATAATTTTGAAACTTCCAAGGCCTATGGTAGCTGTTGGGTGCTGCTGCGAGCCACGCAGCAATCAGAAGATGGTCCGCCTTCTTTCCTGGTTGCCTGGGCGGTTTTGCAAAAAACCGCCATCCACGTGGAATCCGAGGCTGCGCGAAACTGCAGTAAGTCGTTGTGAAAACGTGCAGTTTGTTCTAATGAAAATTGGACTTTCTCGACGAAAGAACGGAGCGATGTTGTTTCGATTGTTCATGGCTGTACTTGCAGTTGTGTGCCTTATTGGCGACGCCCAAGGCGCCAAGCGCGTGGCATTGATCATTGGCAACGCCAAGTATGAACACTTTTCGACCCTGCTCAATCCACCGAATGACGCTCGCGAAATTGCCCATGCGTTGCGTGAGGCAAAATTTGACAGCGTTGAGCTTGTGTATGATCTGACGCGCGAAGCGCTGAGTGATGAATTGCAGAAGTTCACCAGCGCCGCTGTTGGATCCGAAATAGCTTTGATATATTACGCCGGTCACGGGGTTGAAGTTGACGGCACAAATTATCTGGTGCCCGTGGATGCTACACTGCTTCAGGCAACCTCGGTTAATTTTGAAGCCATTCCGCTGGATTTGGTTCGGACCGCCGTGTCGCCGGCAACGGGGCTGCGCATGGTTATTCTGGATGCCTGCCGCAACAATCCGTTCAAATTAGCAAGTGCCAACGGCAAACGCGGCGGCGGACGTGGACTTCGCGCCATTGAGGCTGACTCAAGCGAGTTTATCGCCTACTCCGCCAAGGAAGGCACAACAGCAATCGATGGTCCTCCAGATGGCAACAGTCCATTCGCCCAGGCCTTGGCAGCGGCGATCCGCAAGCCAGGTCTTGAAGTGCGGTTGTTGTTTGGCAAAGTTCGCGATGATGTATTCAGGGCCACGAACAAAGAGCAAGAACCATTCACTTATGCCTCGCTTGGTGGCGAAGAAGTCTATCTTAATCCACCGGTCGTGCAACCTGTCGCAATTGAACCCGAAGTTGAAGCAGTTGTTCCTGTCCAATCGGGTATTCGCGACGCATGGTCGGCCGTTGCTGGCTCTGGCAATATCCCTGCCCTGATCGGCTTCAAGAAACTTTATGCCAATGATCCGGAATTCATCATTTATGGGCCGTTGATTGATCAGAAGCTGGAAGAAATCAAGCAAGCGCGTCAGGTTTTGATTGAACAGGAACAAAGCCAGGCCCAGCGCATCGCCGATGAGCAATTGCGCCAGCAAGCCAAGGCCCGCGAAGCTGAAACCGCGCTTCTGAAAGAACAAAAAGCCGCCGAAATTCTGGCGGCGCAGAAACGACAGACAAAAGAGAAAACTGAACAGGAGCGATTGGCAAAGATCGCCGCTTTGGAAAAACAGGAGAAGGCCAGGCAAAAGGAAGAAATGCTGGCCAAACTGGCTTCCGAAGAAGCGAAAAAGCAGGAGGTCGAGAAACAGCAGAAAGCGGCCGAGTTCAAAATTGCTTCTGTCGAACCTGCGGTCATTCTCCCCAAATCATCGCCACTGGTCAAACAAGAAGAAAGCCAATCTGAAATTCCGCTTCAGAAAGATGACATCGCATTGGTCAACGCCATTCAATCCGAACTCAAAAGGTTGGGTTGCCTGAGTAAATCCGACACTGGAAGTTGGGGCAAAAATTCAAAAGACGCCCTGTCAAAATATCTCAATGCCAGCGGCGACAACGAATTGCCACTGCAGCCCTCAGAATTCCTGCTTTCGCAACTTCAAGCCAAATCAGACGCAACATTGTGCAGTCCGGCCAAAATCAAATCGGAAAAAACACCGAAGCAGGTCCAACCCCCAACGCTACGGCGCGACCGACGCAAGCTCACTGCCGAGCCGCGCAACAAGCGCAACATTGTGAAGCAGCAGAAATTTGTGCCACCACCGCGCCAAGTCAAAACCATTGCCACAGTGAAAAAGCCGCAGACTATCGCAAAGCCTGCACCGAAACCAAACATCAAGAAAATTGCCACGAAAGTTGCCACAAAAGTTGCACGTAAAAAAACCAAACGCTGCGTACAATTCCTTGTTGTCGCAGTCAGGGTCTATAATTGCTGAGAGATTTGACCTTGATTCTGAAGTTGGTGCGATCACACAATTATCGACAACCATCGCAGACTCGCAGAATGCTACTGAAGTTGAAGGTGCGATTGAAGCACGGGCAAGTTTGGTGCGGGAGCGTATTCTTAATGTTCGAAATCTTGTAGCGCGAAGCCTCAAGGCGTTGGGCCACAGAACACTCAACGCGGCCGGCAAAGGCTGGGACAAAGGAGTTGAAAATGCTGTTGAAGCCGTAACCAAGACTGGCGTTGTGGCGTTGTTCTATGGCATCGGTGGAAAATTTTTGGCCATCGCAGCCATTGTCACAATGTTGCGACCCCTGGCCAACAAGGTTGAGGAAGTTGCAAAGCCGCCAGCCGATCCACCGGATGATATGATGGACGCATGAGACCAAACCCCCTCGCACCCCCTCCGCCCTTCGGGCACCTCCCCCAGCAAAGCTGGTGGGAGGGCATTGATGGGGGGGTTGCCGAAATCACGTTGCGCCGCCCACCATCCAAGACCACCCCGCCATCAATGCCCTCCCTCAGCTTCGCTGGGGGAGGTGCCCAACGGGCGGAGGGGGTGCAGGGGGATTATCCCCAAACGCCGCTGCAAACCCTCAAACCTTCATCGGCTCCGGCCCTCGACTGATCGCGGCAACACCGGTTCTTGAAACTTCAACCAGGCCCAGCGGCACCATCAAGGTGATAAACTGGTCCACCTTGTCGGGCTTGCCGGTGAGTTCGAAGACGAAACTATCGGTTGAGGCATCGATAACCCTTGCGCGAAAAGCTTCAGCAATCTGCAATGACTCCAGCCGCTTGTCGCCTTTGCTTGACACTTTCACCATGGCCAGCTCACGGGCAATATAATTGCCCAGCACCGTCAAGTCTGCAACCGAATGGACGAGCACCATACGGTCGAGCTGCGCCTTGATCTGTGCAATTACGCTGTCGGTGCCTGATGTGACAATCGTAAAACGCGAGATGTGTTTGTCATGTTGGGTTTCAGAAACCGTTAGGGAGTCAATGTTGTATCCCCGGCCTGCGAACAGGCCGATGATGCGGGCCAAAACACCGGGCTGGTTTTCGGCAATCACCGCCAGCGTATGCTGATGGATAACTGGTTTCGTCGTGTCGATGATGTAGGCAGATTGCGGTTGCGCCGTTGTCGTGTTCATTTTCATTTCCTCACACCAGCTGCTTGCCCGTTGCATCAATCGCCGATCCCACTTCTTCGTCCGAAACGTCAGCCCCCAGCAGCATCTCGTTGTGCGCCTTGCCTGATGGAATCATCGGGAAGCAATTGGCCAGACTGGCCACACGGCAATCAAACAGCACGGCGGATTTCACTGTGATCATTTCCTTGATCGCATCATCCAAGTCACCTGGCTTTTCACAACGTATGCCAACGCCACCATAGGCCTCAGCCAGTTTCACAAAATCCGGCAGCGAATCCATGTAGCTTTCCGACAGGCGGTTGCCATGCAGCAACTGTTGCCATTGCCGCACCATGCCCATGTATTGGTTGTTCATGATGAAAACCTTGATCGGCAAGCGGTGCTGCAGGGCCGTGCTCATTTCCTGCATATTCATTAACACCGAAGCATCACCCGCCACGCAAACGACGAGCGACTTGGGATGCGCCGCCTGCACGCCAATGGCGGCTGGCAACCCATAACCCATGGTGCCCAAGCCACCCGATGTCATCCAGCGGTTGGGTTCCTCGAATTGATAGAATTGCGCCGCCCACATCTGGTGCTGGCCGACTTCCGTGGTGATGTAAGTGTCTCTGTTCTTGGTCAGTTCATAAAGCCGCTGCACCGCATATTGCGGCATGATTACATCGCGGTTGGGCCGGTACTTCAGGCAATCCACGGCCTTCCATTTGGCGATCTGGGCTTTCCATTCGCCCAATGCTTTTTTGTCCAACACATGCTTTTGTTTTTTCCAAAGCCCAATCATTGCTTCCAAGGCTTCTGCCACATCGCCGATAACCGGGATTTGCACCTTCACCGTTTTGTTGATGGATGACGGATCAATGTCGATATGGATTTTCTTGGAACCGGGCGAGAAGGCATCGAGCCGCCCTGTGATGCGGTCATCAAAGCGGGCGCCCACATTGATCATCACATCGCAATCATGCATCGCCATGTTGGCTTCATAAGTGCCGTGCATGCCCAACATGCCCAGCCATTCCTTGCCGGAAGCCGGGTAAGCCCCAAGCCCCATCAGGGTTGAGGTGAGCGGAATTTCCGTCATCGCCACAAAGTCACGCAACAACTGCGAGGCGCGTGGCCCGGAATTGATCACGCCACCACCCGTATAAAAAATGGGGCGCTTGGCCTTGCTGATGAGTTCAATGGCTGCGGCAATGGCCTTGGCATCCGGCGTGGTACGCGGCGCATAGGACTTCACGGTAATGCCCTTCGGCCCGACATACTTTCCCTTGGCGAATTGCACATCCTTTGGGATATCAACCACAACGGGACCGGGTCGGCCCGTGCGTGCCACATAAAACGCCTCGTGCAGTATGCGCGCCAGATCATTCACATCCTTGACCAGCCAGTTCTGCTTGGTGCAAGGCCGCGTGATGCCCACCGTGTCACATTCCTGAAACGCATCCATGCCGATGAGATGGGTCGGCACCTGCCCGGTCAACACCACCATGGGGATCGAATCCATCAGCGCATCGGTCAAGCCCGTCACGCAATTGGTGGCACCCGGGCCGGAGGTGGCCAGCGCCACGCCAACTTTCCCCGTGGAACGGGCATAGCCCTCAGCCGCATGGGTGGCCCCCTGCTCATGGCGCACCAGAATGTGCTTCACCTTGTCCTGCTGAAAAAACTCGTCATAAATCGGCAAAACCGCACCACCCGGATAGCCAAACACATGGGCCACACCCTGATCGGCCAGCGCCTGCAAGACAATTTCCGCACCACTCATCAATTCCTGAGCCATCATACCCTCTTGAAATTCCAAAACCTTCATTAGCCGAAAATTCCCAATAAAAAAGGCCCCCTGTGGGAGCCTTCCGTTTACCGCGCAGCACCATGTGTCCAGCAAGGTTAACCCTGCCCGGTGCTACGCGATCCCACGACGACGATAAGTTTGTTCATGGGAGGGGTTGTAGGAAAGCGAGCGGGAAAGGTCAAGGGGGCGTCGAATTCGCATCCTGTAATAGGAATTTAATGCTTGACACCGCGCGGCCCATCGCCTATAAGCCGCTACATCCCCAAAATCCGCCCCAACAAAAGTCTTGAACCCATCACGAAGACGACGTTGGGGGGATGCAGTAACGTGGAAACTTTGAACTCTGCGACTTGAATAGCGGATGCAATGTACCCTATCATACTAACAGGGGTCTAGGGCATGCCAGAATTCAACCTTGAAACATTGAAGTTTCCAACTTTTCGGCAGGCGAAAACAGAAGATGAGTATTTACTGTATCTCGCTGCGCTTGAGTGGTCTCTTGATGATCCAATTGCCATCGAAAAGCGTGAGGACTTCAAATCAGAAACGCAGTGGAAAGGTCTTGTTGATCCATACGATCATCAAGTCAGAAATCTTCTCACTTTCTGTCGGCGATTGCCCGTTACCCTGCTGGCGGACGACGTGGGATTGGGCAAAACCATAAGTGCCGGGCTCATAGCCAGTGAACTCATGGCGCGCAAAAGAGTTATGCGAATCTTGGTCGTGTGCCCCAAGATTCTAGGTCCACAGTGGAAGGAAGAACTCGAAACCAAGTTTGGAATAGCGGCAGTTGTTGCAACCGGAAAAGATCTACTGACTGCCAAATGTCCTGAGGAGCGCCATGCAGTAATTACCACCTACAATTCTGCCCGTTTGTACATGGATCAGCTGCCCGACGATCATTTTCAAATGTTGGTACTCGACGAAGCACATAAACTTCGCAATCTCCATGGCACCGACAACGCGCCAAAAGTAGCGACCAAAATTCGTTCAGCTTTGGCTGAACGTGCATTTAAGTACGTCTTGATGCTAACGGCGACTCCAATTCAGAATCGGTTGTGGGATTTGTATTCGCTGGTTGATCTACTCTCAGCTGCACGTGGACACGAAAACCCATTCGGATTGCCCGGCATGTTTGCCCGCAACTACATTGCGGATGAAAAAGACAAAGCAAGAAAACTAAATCTTGAAAAAAAAGATGAATTTCAATCCATTGTGTATGGCTACATGTCGCGGATCAGGCGTGGCGACGCAAACTTGACTTTCCCAGACCGCCGCGTTCTTCTCCATCCAGTGAAACCAACACCACAAGAAAAAGAACTCCTCAAGTTTCTTAGCAAGCATATCATCGACTTACATTACTTGTCACAGATCGGCATTCTAAAGGCCTTCACAAGCAGTCCTCAAGCAGTTTTGTCCTATTGCACAAGCATGGTGCGAAACCAGACGGCACCAGAACAACTTGCAACAGGAGTTCGCGAAATTGTTTCACGAATGGATGGTTTCACAAAACTTCATGAGCTTGGAAAACTAGTCTATCAGTTGGCTTTGGAGCGACCCAACGACTGGAGAATTGTTATCTTTACAACCTCCAGAGAAACGCAAACCAGCATTCAGAATTTACTTGTACAAATGAAGGTGAGATGCGGACTGATCAACGGTCAAACCACCCACCAAAATCCCGAGACAATTCGCCAATTCAAACAAGAGCCACCAAAGATCAATGTCATTGTTTCAACTGAAGCTGGTGCAGAGGGTGTAAATCTCCAAGCTGCAAATGTGCTCATCAACTTTGACCTACCTTGGAACCCCATGATTGTGGAGCAAAGAATTGGTAGAATTCAGAGACTTGGATCGAAGCATGATGCTGTGTCGATCTATAACTTGGTGCTATCTGATACATTTGATGAGTATATTGTAGGGCGTTTGATCGAAAAGCTCCATATGGCTTCAAACGCTATAGGCGACATAGAGGCCTTGCTTGAAACAGCCAATCTCTCAGATGAGGAAGACGGCGGCGAAAACTTTGAGGAAATGATCCGAAAGCTCGTCGTTGCATCATTGCAAGGTCAAGATGTGGAAACTGCAACACGCCGCATTGAAGAAAGTATCATCCAAGCAAAATCACAACTAAAGGAACAAGCAGAAACCATCGAGAGTACCTTGGGGAATATGGACGATGTGGGGCTTACGGGACCACGTTCACCACAGCTGCCGCCCATCATGAGACAAATGAGCGCCGATGAATTTGCGGTGCGCGGCCTTGAATTTCTCGGATGCAAATTGGAAGGGAATGCCGATGGAACAATAATCGCTGATATTGAAGGCAGAAAACAAACTATTGTGGTTGAGGGTGTCGAGCCTCCAGTAGACCGCAAGTGGACGGACTATAGACCGGGTGCTGCAACGTTTGACAAATTATCACAGCGAATTGCAGGCAAAGCGCTTTCCAGACTTGAAACATTAGAGGAACCTCAAACGCCTATATCACAGTTGCTAGCCGAGCATTGGTGTAGGGGGTTCAACGGAAAATTTGAACGTCAAGAATGCGCACCAGACCGTATTTCATTCGTCGGTAAAGTTCTCACACGAGTCAGGGCCTTTGTTGCTCACGACTCTTGTGAACGAATTGTTGAAATCGCATGTGATCCTCGCTATCACTTCAAAGATATTCTAAATGATGGCAAGTTCAAGCACGCCAAATCGCCGAAAACACCGAGCGAAATTGGTATCAGAGTTGAACATCTCCTGGGTTCAATTGAAAATGAGCCTGCCATCAACGAATTTTCTCGCTTTTACGAGGAGAGGCGGACAGATGAAATTTCAGCAGCCGCAGGTGACGAACGGAAAGCGCGCAAACTTGCGGACGACTTTACTCCTCGCTTGGACTGTACAATAGTTGGAGTTCATGGCCAAACAGCCATTGGACTTGCTGCGACAATTCACTACACATTGGACTCAGACTTCAAATACAAATCAATATTGCAACTTGACCACACTGCGCAGAACATTTTCGCTGGGCCAGACTTTGGAACCTGCGTCAAGTCGGGACGCCACGCACCAACAGATTGTTTGGAGGTCTGCGAGATTTCAGGAACTGTAAATCTCTTGGAATTTTTGGACAAATCGGAACTGTCAGGTCGACTGGCTTTGAAAGCGCACATCGTGCGATGTGCTGAAACCAATATGAGTTTGCTGCAAGAAGAAGCCACAATCTCAGACGTAACTGGCAAAACAGTAGCCAAGCACGTTATGAAAAAATCTGCGCTCAGCGACAAAATTGCTGAAAAGAGACATTTTGTACAATGCGAATTCTCCGAGTCCGACATTTTGCGAGACGAAAGCAAGATCAGTGCCATTAGCGGAAAGCTTTTGCGGATTGATAGGTCGGTCAAATCGGACTTATCCGGAATCGAAGGCGACAAGTCTGAATTTGTAAAATGTGCGCTTACTGAAAAGACGGTTGCGAAAAATGAAATTGAAACTTGTGACTTGAGTGGAGCTATGGTTGCGAGAGGTGAACTGGTTCAATGCGATATGTCTGGGAAAAAGGTTATTCCGGCCCAACTACATAAGTGTGAAGCAAGTGGCGTCAGGGCTACGCGCGAGCATTTTGTAGTTAGCAGCATTTCAGGCAAGCCCATTCTGAAGGAAGTAGCCATAGCATCAATCGTAGATAATTTTTGTCTGCCAGCAGAGGCAGTTTTATGCAGATGGAGCGATCAGCACTGGCACCCTGAGGACATTAAGCAGTGTTCATTAAGCGGGTTGCAAGTTCATTCCGATTTCACAGTGGGGATTCCTGCCAAGTTGGCTGACATCGAGAAGATGATTTCGAGTCACCAAGGGAATACCAGTTCTCAACGCTTGTGGGGTTATGCCGAAGAAGCAATGGTACGCGATACCTCTTTCAAAAAAATCAATGTTCTGACCGCAATCTTCAACACCCACAAGACAATTCTAATTTGTTTGGCCCGCAATCGAGAACTACTCGGCCTTCGAAAACGTGAAATGATATTTTGTTTCTCACTCTCTGAACGGAAAATTTTGGGGAGACCAGTTCCGACGTGATTTTCAGGATGTTTTTACGCCAGAGTTGTGGACCCATTTTTCGATTGCATAATATTCACGCTACCACTCCACCTTATTCCAAGCCAAACGACTCCCCACCCCTCACAACAGCGGGTATAACGGTGACAGTGCATTAAATAATTGACTGGTGGAAACCACCCCACCCCTGCCCCTCCCCGAAGGCGGGTAGGGGTGGCGCGGTAAAATTGCGAAAGGTTGATCGCGACAACAAGGCTTCCCCATTTGTTGGTAGTATCGGTTAATATCGTGGACGGCGCAGGTTGTTACCGTCGCTACGCCGGACTGTATGGAATTATCGTTAATTACGGTGCCACTCCACTTTATTGTATTTTAGTTTGCCTTTGTCATCACGGCAGACCAACAGGCTGTTCAAATCCTTTTGTCGTTATTGCGTCTCTGCATTTACTGGGAGTTGGTAGAAAAATTCAGTCACGGCATGGCCTTGCGATAAAACATAAAGTGAACAAATAAACGCTGGTTATAATAGTGACATTCGGTTTTTTGGGTCTTGACCACTTGCGCAAATGAGACGACGTTCAAACTAGGCTGAACTTCATCAGCTTTTGAATGCTTGAACCAGAATTGGTTCGTACAGGGAGCACATTGCAATGAAATTTCTCAAGACACTTGTGATGGCGTCAGTCTTCGGCCTCACTGCCGTTGCTGCCAACGCCGCCACTTTGGATGATGTGAAAGCCAAGGGCTTTATCCAATGCGGTTCCAACCCCGGCGTCATTGGCTTTGGCGTTCCCGATGACCAGGGCAACTGGACCGGCTTTGACGTGGACTTCTGCCGCGCGCTGGCTGCTGCCGTGCTGGGCGATGCCACCAAGGTGAAGTTCTCGCCGCTCAACGCCAAGGAGCGTTTCACCGCCCTTCAATCCGGCGCCATCGACGTTCTCTCACGCAACTCGACCTGGACCATGAGCCGCGACACCACGCTGGGCCTGACCTTTGCTGGCGTCACTTACTATGACGGCCAAGGCTTCATGGTGCCGACCAAACTCAATGTGAAGTCTGCTGCGGAGTTGGGCGGCGCTTCGGTTTGTGTGCAGACCGGAACGACGACAGAACTGAACCTCGCCGACTATTTCAAATCCAACAAGCTGGAATACAAGGTCGTCGCCTTTGAAAAAAACGAAGAGGTTCTGAAGGCTTATCAGGAAGGCCGTTGTGACGTATATTCCACTGACCAGTCGCAGATTTATGCAGAACGCCTGAAATTGACCAATGTTGCCGAACACATGGTGCTGCCTGAAATCATCTCGAAGGAGCCACTCGGGCCTGTCGTGCGCCAGAGCGATCCGCAGTGGTTCAACATCGTGAAGTGGGTTCACAACGCCATGCTGAATGCGGAAGAACTCGGCGTCACGTCCAAGAACGTCGACGAAATGAAAGCCTCAGCCAATCCGGAAATCCAGCGTCTGCTGTCCACCAAGGTCAAGAACCCCGACGGCACAGAATCTGACAATGATTTCGGCAAGGGCCTCGGCCTTGGCCCGGATTGGGCCTACAACGCCATCAAGCAAGTTGGAAATTATGGCGAAGTGTTTGACAAAAACCTCGCCCAGCTCAACATTGCCCGCGGCAAGAATGCGCTGTGGAACCAGGGCGGCCTGCAATACGCCCCCCCGATCCGCTAAACGCGAAGTCAGTCCCCACCCCCGGCCCCTCCCCGCAAAGCGGGTAGGGGTGAAGAGCGTCGCCCCTCCCCGCAAAGCGGGTCGGGGTGAAGACTTCTCCCCTCCCCAATTCTTGGGGAGGGGCTGAGGTGGGGCCTTTCATCAAGATCAAATGATCGACCAATCCGACAAACGCTTTACCTCCGCACCAAAAGGCAGCGGCTTGGATTGGTTATACAATCCGAAACTGCGCGGCATTGTCAGCCAGCTGATCGTGCTCGCGCTGCTGGCCTGGGGACTCTACTGGATTGTCGCCAACACCCAGGCCAATCTGGTCAAGCTCAACCAGAACTTTGGCTTTGATTTTCTCGGCAAGGCGGCCGGCTTTGACCTGTCGACTTCGCTGATCGAGTACAGTTCAAGTTCAAATTTCGGGCGCGCAATGCTCGCCGGTTTCTACAACACCGCACTTGTGTCCATCGTCGGCATCGTCTTCGCCACCCTTCTCGGTTTCATCGTCGGCGTCATGCGGTTGTCGAAGAACTGGGTGATTTCCTCCGCCGCCACGATCTACATCGAGATCGTCCGCAACATTCCGTTGCTGCTGCAAATCTTCATCTGGTACGCGCTGGTTTTGAAACCGCTGCCGGGTGTGAAGCAGGCCATCAACATTTCAGACACCTTGTTCGTCAGCAACCGCGGCATAACAACACCTCACGCCACGTTTGGTGATGGTGCCTGGCTATCTCTGGCACTGCTTGCTGCCGCTCTTGTGGGCACGTGGGCATTCCGGCGCTGGTCTTGGAAACGCCAGGAAGCGACGGGACAGATCCTTCCGGTGTGGTGGATTTCGATTCCCATCATCATTGCCGCACCCATCATCGGCCTGCTGCTCGCTGGCTGGCCTGTAACGTGGAATTATCCAGAACTTGCCGGTTTCAACTTCAAAGGTGGCATGACGCTTGTACCGGAATTCATCGCACTGTTTCTGGCGCTGGTGATTTACACCGCAGCCTTCATTGCCGAAATCGTGCGCTCCGGCATCATTGCCGTCAGCTATGGCCAGACGGAAGCATCAAGCGCCTTGGGTTTGAACAACGGCAAAACTCTGCGTCTCGTGGTGATCCCCCAGGCCATGCGCATCATCATCCCGCCACTCACCAGCCAGTATCTCAACCTTACCAAAAACTCATCCCTCGCCGTGGCCATCGGCTACCCCGATCTCATGTATGCGGCGGGCACCGTCAACAGCCAGTCCGGCAAGGCCATCGAAGTCTTCTTCATTGCCCTGATCGTCTATCTCACCACGAGTCTTGTGACATCGCTGTTCATGAACTGGTTCAACGCCCGCATGAAACTGGTGGAGCGCTGACATGGCCGGTTACGTCCGCAGCGTTGATGCGCCTCTCCTGCCACCGCCTTCTGGCGAAACGGGATTGGTCCATGCCATCCGCGAAAGGATTTTCAATTCTGTTTGGGGCGGCGTGCTTGCAGCCCTGATCACGGCCCTGTTGGCTTGGACAGCCTGGACGCTGTTTGACTGGGCCATCCTGCGCGGTGTGTGGACCGCTCCTGACCGTGAACTCTGCAATGTCGAAGGCGCAGGGGCGTGCTGGCCTTTCATCAAGGCGCGGGCCGCGCAATGGGTCTATGGCTTTTATCCGCAAGCAGAACGTTGGCGGGTCGACCTGGTTTATCTCATCGGTGCCATTTCATTGGCGGGCCTGATGATCCCTGCCATTCCCTTCAAGCCATGGAATGCCGCCTTCTTTTTCCTGGTCTATCCGATCATCGCCTTCGTGCTTTTGCTGGGTGGTTGGTTTGGACTGACACCAGTTGAAACCGAACAATGGGGCGGCATGCTGATCACGCTGGTTCTGTCGGTTACGGCCATTGTGGTGTCAGCCCCGCTTGGCATGTTTCTGGCGCTGGGTCGGCGTTCCAGCATGCCGATTGTCAGTTTGCTTTGCACAGTCTTTATTGAAACCGTGCGTGGTGTGCCACTCGTGCTGGTGTTGTTCATGGCTGCCAACATGTTTCCGCTGTTCATGCCGCCGGGTGTGAACCCGGACAAGTTGTTGACGGCCGTTATTGGCACGGCATTGTTTGCCTCGGCCTATATGGCAGAAATCATTCGTGGCGGCCTTCAGGCCATACCGAAAGGCCAATATGAGGGTGCCCAGGCCATGGGACTTTCCTATTGGAAAACCATGGGCCTCATTGTCATGCCGCAGGCCTTGAAAGTGGTGATCCCGTCCATCGTCAACAACTTCATCAGCCTGTTCAAGGACACCAGCCTCGTCACTGTCGTCGGTATTTACGATTTGCTCGGCATCGTGCAAGCAGGTTTCAACGATCCCAAGTGGGCCTCGGCGCAGACGGCCAACACAGGTTACTTCGCGCTGGCGCTGATCTACTGGGTCATCTGCTTTGCCATGTCGCACTATTCCATGTTCATCGAGCGCAGGCTCAACACCGGTCACAAGAGGTAGAGATGGCAAGTGCTTTCGTCGTTGAAATGAGTGGCGTCAACAAATGGTACGGCCAGTTCCATGTCTTGCGCGACATCAACCTGAAAGTCGGTCGGGGTGAAAAGATCGTCATCTGCGGCCCCTCGGGCTCCGGCAAGTCGACGCTGATCCGTTGCATCAACCGGCTGGAAGAACACCAGAAGGGCGACATCATCGTCGATGGCATTCCGCTCACGGCCAATTTGAAAAACATTGACGATGTGCGCCGCGAAGTCGGCATGGTGTTTCAACATTTCAACCTGTTCCCGCATCTGACAGTGCTTGAGAATTGCACGCTGGCCCCCATGTGGGTGCGCAAGACACCCAAGGCTGAGGCCGAAGTTGCGGCGATGAAATATCTCACCCGCGTGAAAATCCCCGAGCAGGCGCTGAAATACCCCGGCCAGTTGTCAGGTGGCCAGCAGCAGCGCGTCGCCATTGCGCGCTCGCTGTGCATGCATCCCAAGATCATGCTGTTCGACGAACCAACCTCCGCGCTCGACCCTGAGATGATCAAGGAAGTTCTGGAAGTCATGGTGGACCTAGCCGAAGGCGGCATGACCATGCTGGTCGTCACCCACGAAATGGCCTTCGCCAGGCAGGTGGCCGACCGGGTGATTTTCATGGACCAGGGACAAATCGTCGAAGAGAACGAACCGAACGAATTTTTCACAAACCCGAAAAGCCCAAGGACGAAGTTGTTCCTCGAGCAGATACTGCATTAAAAAAGCCAGTGTCACCACCGGGGTTTGGTATGTATGAATCTGCCGCCATAACTCAGCAACTATTATACATGTCGAACTCCACCGGATGTGGCGTTATCCTGTGGCGGACTGGTTCTTCTTGTTTCAGTTCGATGTAGCTTTCGATCTGGTCCTTGGTGAAGACGCCGCCAATGAAATAGCTGCGCATTTTCGTCAGTTTTAAGCATTCACACACTATAAATCACTTGCTGCCTGAAAGGTTTTTTGTCATAAGAACAATTATAGAACACAGAAGCAGGGCGGAGTGAATGCCAAATTTAGGTGCAATCGAACTCTTTGCCGGAGCTGGCGGCTTGGGACTTGGTATTAGTTCAGCAGGGTTTAAACCGCTTGTTGTCGCTGAATGGGATCGCTGGAGTTGCGTAAACTTGCGTTCGAACAGGTTAGCTGGGCGACCGCTCAGGAATTGGCCTGAGCCAATTGAAAGGGATGTCCGTTCAATTGACTACCGACCTTTCGAAGGTAGGGTTGCGCTTGTTTCAGGTGGGCCACCATGCCAGCCGTTTTCAATGGGTGGAAAGCATCAAGCGTATAATGATGATCGAGACATGTGGCCTGAAGCTGTGAGGGCCGTAAGAGAAGTTCGGCCAAAAGCATTCGTTTTTGAAAACGTCAAAGGCCTGACGCGACAGTCATTCGCAACATACGTTTCTTATGTGGAGTTGCAGTTGCGGTATCCGAGTATTGCCAAAAAAAAATGCGAACAATGGAGTGATCATTTGTCACGATTGCAACGGCATGAAGTTGGTCGTTCCAAAGACAAAGAAGAGTATCGTGTGCTTTTCTTTCAATTGAATGCGGCTGACTACGGTGTGCCACAAAAAAGAGAACGCGTGATGTTTGTCGGTTTTCGATCTGATTTGGGAATCAGGTGGTCGCC
>JANOVS010000028.1:0-11099 GCA_031417515.1 Hyphomicrobiales bacterium | reverse complement strand
CATCGCTTCACGGGCCACCATCAGCAATGCATGATTGATTTGCGGCCATAGCCCCATCTCGCTCCAGCGGTAGAAATAATGTTGCACCGTGGTCATCGGTGGAAACAGTCCAGGCGGCAGCATCCGCCACGGCAGGCCGCCACGCAGCAAATACAGCAGCGCCTCGACGATCTGCCGGTAGCCCCAAAATGCTGGTCGGCCCAGCTTCGAGCGAGGCGGAAGCAGCGGCTCCAACACCGCCCATTCACCGTCTGTCAAATCGCTTGGCAAAAGCAGACCGCCTCTGGCAAACTGCTTGCGGGTGGTAGCTGTCCACATGTAATCCTCCATCGATGCTTTGCAACACCGATTGAATCACAAATGACTGATATCACCCAACTTCTTTTTCGATCAGACACTTAACGCGTACAGTTCCTCCACTCACAATGCCGCCGACGGCGAAGCGGATGGCCTTGGTCGTGTTCGTCAAAGTTGACGCGTCCGAAGGGCTGATGCCAGCGGTGGTTGGCGTGCAGACATTTATGGAGTTTACAGGCCCACCTGCTGCTTGCGGTACGACAGATCCAATTCCGTTGGCTGGTCCTTCAGTGCCGGCAATGTTTGGGTCATTTGCATAGCAAGAACCGCCATAGGATATGCGTTCCCATGGGCCAACAACACCGTTGCGGTCAAGCTTCTGGCCGCTGTCGGGACCACCGACCGGACTTCCCGAGTTGAAGGGCGTAGACGCACGGCCTGTCAAGACGATCTGAGTGATGTCCGATCCGACAAATCCGGGATTGGCCAGGATCGAGGCTGCGCCGAAAGCATTGGCCTGTACGGCGTCCCATTTATTATGTACGCGAACCGGTGCCGCGCCGCCCAAAGTGGTCCAGCCGGTCGTCACCGTCGGGTTGATCTGGTAACCGTTGGTATAGGTGATTGTTGAACCGCCCCCCGTATACATCGCTGTATCGGCATTGGTCGAATAGAAGATGCCGGTGTCACCATAAATGTAGGCAAGGCCCGAGTTGCAGTTCGCTGCTGTGTAGCCGGCGCTGGTACAGGCGGCCTAGTTCAGGGTCCAGCCATTTAAACCAGTGAAGAACGTGTTTTGGCCACGCGGCCCCCAACCCTGGCTCATACCGCCGGGAAGCGATGCGTTGATGGGGGTGCCTGCTGCATCGACAATCCACGCACCCGCAACTTCGGTGCCTGAGGGTGGGTAGAACGTAACGTAACCATTCGGGCCAGCCGTTGTGCCAAACACGCCGACAGCCAAGTTTGCCTGATATTCAATGTAGTCACCGACAACAAATCCCCCCAGACCTGCGGCGATGTTGTTTTGCAGAAGTGTTTGTGTGGCACTCGAATAGTCCAGCGTACTTGTTGCAGTACTGGTACCGACATAGACGCCGTGGGCGAAGACTTGCGTTGCGGTAAAGACCAACAGCACGAGGGCTGAGATGACTCTGGATAACACCGACCGGGCGCAAGAAACCGGGAATTTGGTGCTAGCACGCAAATTGTATTTACTCATATGAGAACTGTACACACTGAACGATTCACTTGGACTGTTGTTCCCTAACCCAAACATGGTTAAAGCCGGATAAACGCCAATTTCTTCACATAACTTTGAATCCAGTGCGCAGTTATAGTGCGGTATTGATCCTGACAATCACCTCCAAGTTGAGAGGCGAACACTGCGTACAACTGACTTGAAGTTTGCGTTTATCAAAGTCGAATTGATGACGGGGATGAAATCCTAACCCGTCCCACCCTCATCGACGAACTTCTTGAACTTCACCAGATCAAAAGCCAGCGTCGGCGCTGGAACCGCAAGACGCGTAAAGCCGTGGTGGATATAAAATTTCTCGGCTTGTTCTGATATGGCATGCACAATGACCGGCCTTGCCGCGATTTCTGTTGAGGCTCGCGCCGACCGTTGGATGACATCCCTGAGCAGAGCCTTGGCAATGCCGTGGCCCTGCCATCCCGCATCAACTGCCAAGCGACCCAGAATGACTGCAGGAATGTTTTTGGGCATGTTGCGCCGCATCGCTCCGGTGACATCAACTGCCAGGATTTGCCCCATGCTGAGGGTGTAAAAACCAATGACTTTTGCAGAATGACGGGGGCAAACCACATAGGTGCGGCTGGCACCCATCTCCAGATTGTTGAGAGCCCTTTGCCGCAGCCAATCATCAATCACAGCTTCACCAGATTGAAATGCTGCCAGATCATGCACATCCGTCAACAAAGTGGGTGGAGCCAACCCTTCAATCAACTTGACTTTCAATCATCTTGCCAAGGTGATTTGGCTTGCAGCAACCGCTTCATCCCGGCTGTTTCCTTTGGCGTGGCCACCTTGTCCATCCAAGTCAAGGTTTTTTGAAACGCCTTCATGTCAGCATAAATTGTCGTCTGATCCAGCAGCACGTTCTTGGCTTCCTTGAGTGCCGACGCCAGCATGAATTGGGAACGATTGGCCCCTACAAGTTCAGCGGCTTGATCAATCAGGGCCTTGTCTTCGGCGCGGGCCCGCAGATGAATGTTGATGTCGGCAATGGTAGTTGCATTTGTCATGGGAGCAGTTTTAAAGTCGCGTGTTGTCGTTGTCAACACAAGGCAATGGACCGTCAGTCTGGCAACCTCCTACCTCAACCGCCAAGCCATGCCTTCCCGCAACACCGCGTCCGCATCATCCGTAAACGCATTGCCATCGCCGTGCAGGATCAGTCCTGGCAGCAGTTGCATGGGAGCCTTTGAACCGCGAACACCTTGCACGACCACGCGGCTCGCTGCGGTGCCTTCACGGGCGTATAACGGTGCCACACGGATGTCGCCGAATTTTTCTTCCATGGCAGTGAGGATTTTGCCGAGGTTGTCGGCCCGGTGAATGAGGGTCACGGTGCCGCGCAGGCAGACCATTTGATACATGATCTTGATCCAGAGTTCGAGATCATTGGGACCAAAGGCATGGGCGGCGGCTTTCAGCAAGCTTGGAGAGGCTGTAACCTTGCCTTCCTCGAAATAGGGCGGATTGGCGAAAGCATGGGCGAATGAGCCATGTTGCGGCATGGTGGCGAGGTCTTTGCGCTGGGCTTCTTTCACATCCGCATGGATAACACGGACGTTGGGGCCAAAGCCGTTGCGTTTGGCATTTTCCTCGCACATCATGGCATAGCGGGCGGTGACTTCAATGCCTGTGACATGGGTCTGCGGACTTCGCGTCACCAGGCAAAGCGCAGCAACGCCCACCCCAATGCCCGCTTCAAACACCGTATCACCGGCTTGCACGGGAATGGCAGCTGCCAGAAACACCGCATCAATACCGGCGCGATAGCCTTTTTCCGGCTGTAAAATACTGAGCTTGCCGCCAAGGAAGGCATCTTCCGTCAGGGAATGGGGCACGCCAGCGCTGCCCATGGGAACGCTGGGGGCAATGGGGGATGAAGAGTCAGTGGCCAGATGCATCATCAAATTCTAGTACAATCTTGGTTAGCGCTTCGTTACCAGACGGCAAATTGCAGCGTCAAAGCGCCACGCGCCCCCGGCACCGCAAAACGATAGAGTGTTTCAACAAATTGAAGCCAGGGTCAAGGGCAGGGAAAGCATGGGCGTCGTCATACCGTTTGAAAACAAGCCTGCACCCAGCCTTGATGCCTTGGTGCGCTTGACCAGCCAGGACATGAACCTGATCAATGAATTAATCATGGAAAAAGCCCAAAGCCATGTGGAATTGATACCGCAATTGGCGGGCCATTTGATCAATTCCGGCGGCAAGCGCATTCGCCCGATGTTGACCGTGGCGGCGGCCCGGATGTGTGGCTATCAGGGCCTGCACCATGTCAAGCTCGCCATGTCGGTGGAGTTCATGCACACGGCAACGCTTCTCCATGATGATGTGGTGGATGAAAGCGACATGCGGCGTGGCAAGCATGCAGCCCGCGTAATCTGGGGCAATCAGGCCTCGGTGCTGGTCGGCGATTACCTGCTGGGCCAGGCCTTCAAGATGATGGTAGAGACGGGATCGCTGGATTGCCTGCGCATTCTCTCGGAGGCCGCCTGCACCATTGCCGAAGGCGAAGTCTTGCAGCTTGCCGTTTCGCAAGACACTGGCACGACAGAAGATTCCTATCTCAAAGTCGTGGGCGCCAAGACCGCAGCCTTGTTCTCGGCAGCGGCCCATGTTGGCGGCATCATTTCAAATCGTCCCCGCAACGAACTGGAAGCGCTTGAGGCCTATGGCCGCAATCTCGGCATTGCCTTCCAGTTGGTGGATGATGCCCTGGACTATGCCGGATCACGCGCCCAGATGGGCAAAAGCGTTGGCGATGATTTCCGTGAACGGAAAATTACTTTACCCGTCATTCTGGCTTTCAGACGGGGCAATACCGAAGAACGCGAGTTTTGGAAGCGCACGTTGGAAGAGGCAAACCAAACGGAAAATGATTTGGCCCACGCCTTGAAACTGATGGAGCGCCACGGCTCACTTGCCGATACCGCAGACCGGGCCCGCCACTATGGCGGACTTGCCAAGGATGCCCTGGCCATTTTCAATGATACAGAATGGAAATCCGCCCTGCTCGAAGCCGTCGATTTCTGCATCGCCCGGACGCATTAAGCGAACATTGCGCGGCTGTCATAAGGTCACTCGGATTTTCGCGGCATAGCATTCACAATTGGTATGGCCTTTGACGCTCCGAAAACGTCAATATCATGCGGCGTTCAACAGCCCTATGAAGGTAGAATCCGGTTCTGAAGCATGCACAACCTTGGAAGATGCACCAGCAACCAGCCCAAAAAAGTCTCCAATATCTTCGCGAGACTTGATAACCGCAATGCGTGTGGGCGGGCATTCTAGCGCTGCGAAGTCGTGAAACTTCGCAGCGGTTCCCACTGCGGTGATATAATAACCAGACACAGGTTCAAACATCAAAGTGCTTGCGCGATCCCTTACCAGAACCGATATTTTCCACTTATGGTTTGACTGCCCAATTGCCTCGGCGTCCTTTGCCACGTGCCTATTTTGGTAAACAGACACAAGCCTCTCATAGAGCAGTTCCTTGGCATCATGCTCATGTCTCTCCGACTGCTTATTGGCAGCGGCGCGGGCTGCATCTCCTGAGGCATTTGCAACAACAACCATGGCACCGTGTACATTGTCGATAGGAACTTCAGCGACAAACATCAGTCGTCCATCAAATCGAATGCCGTAGCCCACAGCAATTCGCGCTGCCTCTGACTTGAAGTATCGGCTGGTTCCCATCATTTCCGCTTCCTCAAAAGCGGTACCCATATCTGACACAAAACACCTGTCCCCATGAACTGCCACTTCCAGTACAACAGATGCGCCACTCGGATACATCACGGGCATTGTAACAAGCGACCCAGCAAGGGCGTGCCGGGTTGAGACAAGACTCCGCACGGCCTCATCAACAGACTTGGAATTGCTATGAATTTTGATTTCTATCATGTTAGCGTCCAAAACATGTCAGCGCTAGTCGGCGGCAACTCGATACGTTGTACATCTTTGATTCTAAACAATTTTCCAACACAAGCAAGGAAATCCGATAACGTATTGAGATCACTTGATAATGGCCGGGCGTTTGGAAGGTTCCCGTCCCGCATTCGTAGCTCATCAGCAATGTAGTTTTCATCAAACGGGTGATGATGGGTGTCATGGAATTGGGCAAAAGGATAGTCCGTTGATATGCCCTTGTTCGTGTGCGGCGACAGCGGACGCCATTCCGCCCGCCAAAGAGGGATTGCAGTTCTTGCTGTCGGAGCATATTCTAGCTGTGCCATACAATCCCGGTCAGGCCATCGTTTTGATACCTTAACTCGAAGTTGGAATCCCCCAGTTGTAATCCTGTCGATCTCCAACGGATAGGAAAAGTAGACATATTTTTGGTTTGCGTCAGAGTTCCAATTTGGGGTTCCGCCGAGAACTTTCTCGGCGCTCACGAGCGATTCAATGTCTGTCGGAAGCGGCCCCATCGCCCTTGATTCAAGCACAATTTCCAAGAGTAGGCGAGTCTCACTTTGTTCAAGTCGACTATCCAGCCAACTGTCTCGTCTTCCATCAGATTCCCCGCCGCAAATGTTCCTCCAGTCGCGGCATGATTTCGATGAAATTGCAGGGGTGATGGCGGTAGTCGAGTTGGTGCAGCAGGATTTCATCCCAGCCGTCGCGGCAGGCACCGGGTGAACCGGGCAGGCAGAAAATGTAAGTGCCTTCGATGATGCCGGCCGTTGCCCTTGATTGCATGGTCGAGGTTTTAATCTTGGCATAGGAGATCATGTGAAACACCACGCCAAAGCCTTCAATCTCCTTGTCGAACAGCGGACGCAGCGCTTCGATGGTCACATCGCGGCCTGTGAGCCCTGTGCCACCGGTGGTGATGACAACATCAACGTCTTGACGCCTCACCAGTTTGCGCACCGCACTTCTGATCTGCCGGATATCGTCTTTAACGATTTGTCGGCTTGCCAGCCTGTGGCCGCTGGCCTCAATACGGCTTGCCAGCGTATCGCCTGATTTGTCATCAGCAGTACTGCGCGTATCTGAAATTGTAATGACAGCCAGACCTGCTGGCTGGAATTCACGAACCTCTTTACGGATTGATGTCATCACAATTCTCCAATCCGTTTGCGAAATGCTTGCAGGTCCTGCCACACCAGCCGTTTGCTTTGCGGGCTCTTCAGCAGCGTTTCTGGATGAAAGGTCGTCAGCATCGGCACAAGTCCAGCGGGCGTTTCAACGGTCAGCCACTTGCCTCTGGCCCGCACTGGTGACTCCTCACCATCGGCCAGATGTTGCCCGGCCAAGGGTCCAAGGCAAAGGATAAGCCGGGGTGCCAGAAGCTCAATAAAGCGTCGAACCAGCGGCTCCACCAATTGGCCTTCGGATTCAACCAAGGCACGGTTGCCCGGCGGCCGCCATGGCATGAAATTGGCCAGCGTTACCTGCTCGAATCCGTCGCGCACTTCAATCCCCGAAAGTCCGATGGCCGCCAGCATCCGCTCGGCCAAAACCTGATGCTTGCCCGCCAGCACTTCGCCTGAACGATCTTCTTCACTGCGCGGCTTGTCACACAACACCAGAATGCGTGAAGCTGCGGCACCGCCGACGAAACACAGCCGCGTTGCTGTTTGCTTGAGGGGATGACTGTCAAAGTTCGAAAATGCTTCTGCGATGTCAGCAATGCTTGAACATGCTGCTGCGAGGCCGGAAGGATCCGCCATTGTTGTTGGATCAGCGGCGATGCGGCGTTTGGGGGCAGGGGACAGGATTTGCGGCGCCGGGTTGGATTTAACGACTTCGGGAGCCGCAGCTTGCACCGGAGGTGGTGTCAAAAACCGGTTTACAGGCTGATCAAGCAACACCTCGTCAGCGCCCATTTCCACCAGCCATGGCAGAAAGCTGTCAGCTGTGGAAAATTTGTGATCGGTGGGAAACGCATTCATGTCGCAATTGGACGCCTGTTCAGGATTCCAAAAACCCTATATCAGGGACAGCAGAAAACACCAAACCCGACGAGGCAGATGTGACCGACCAGCAGCGCGACACAATGGAATATGATGTGGTCATTGTGGGAGCAGGCCCCGCTGGCCTGAGTGCCGCCATCCGGGTCAAGCAATTGTCGCCTGACACAACCGTTTGCGTGCTGGAAAAAGGTTCGGAAGTCGGTGCCCACATCCTGTCAGGTGCGGTTGTTGATCCGATCGCCCTCAACGAATTGTTCCCTGATTGGAAACAACGTGGCGCTCCCCTCAAAACCGAAGTGATCGAGGATCGGTTTTATGTGCTGGGGCCGAAGGGTGCGCTTCGCATGCCAAACTTCCTCATGCCGCCCCTGATGAGCAACCATGGCAATTACGCCGTTTCCCTTGGTAATCTCTGCCGCTGGCTGGCCAAGGAAGCCGAAGCCTTGGGTGTTGAAATCTATCCGGGCTTTGCCGCATCAGAACTTCTCTACCGGGAGGATGGTTCGGTGCGCGGTGTTGTGGCAGGTGTCATGGGCATTGCCCGTGACGGCTCCCACAAGCCGGATTATCAGCCCGGCATGGAATTGGTCGGTAAATATGTTTTCATCGCCGAGGGCGTGCGGGGGTCACTGGCCAAACAGGTGATCGAAAAATTCAACTTGTCTGAGGGCCGCGAACCACAGAAATTCGGTTTGGGCATGAAAGAACTTTGGGAGATCAAGCCGGAGAACCACAAGCAGGGCCAGGTCACCCATACCATGGGCTGGCCCTTGGGCGGCAAGACCGGCGGCGGCAGCTTCATGTATCACCTCGAGGACAATCTGGTGTCGATAGGTTTCGTCGTTCACCTCAACTACAAAAACCCTCACCTCTACCCCTACATGGAATTCCAGCGCTTCAAGCATCATCCGCTGATTGCGCAAGTGCTGGAAGGCGGCAGGCGCGTGGCCTATGGCGCTCGGGCCATCACCGAAGGTGGCTTCCAGTCGGTACCCAAACTGGTGTTTCCCGGTGGTGCGCTGATTGGCTGTTCGGCGGGTTTCGTCAATGTGCCCCGCATCAAGGGTAGCCACAACGCCATGAAGACGGGCATGATGGCAGCAGAAGCCGCTGTTGCCGCCTTGCAGGAGGGTCGCAGTGGCGATGAACTTGATGCCTATGTCACGGCTTACGAAAACTCCTGGGTCTACAATGATCTGAAAAACGTCAAAAATGTCAAACCCATGTGGTCCAAGTTGGGTCTGATCGGCGGGGTTGCGTTAGGTGCAGTTGACATGTGGCTGAACACCTTGTTCGGCTTTGGCCTCGGCACCTGGAAACATGGCGGACCCGACCACGCCACCACAGGCACGGCCGGGGATTACAAGCCCATTCCCTATCCGCGTCCCGATGGTGTGCTGTCGTTTGACCGCCTGACCAATGTGGCCTTCTCCAGCACCAATCATGAGGAAGACCAGGTTCCGCATTTGCATTTGACCAACAGCGAAATCCCGACAGCCATTAACCTGCCCATCTATGATGAACCAGCCCAGCGCTATTGCCCTGCCGGGGTTTACGAAATAGTCCGGGCTGAAGGCCACCCCCCGCGCTTTCAGATCAACCACCAGAATTGCGTGCATTGCAAAACCTGCGACATCAAGGATCCCTCGCAGAATATTACCTGGACTGTGCCGCAAGGCGGCGAAGGGCCGAACTATCCCAACATGTAGTGGATACCGAAAAAATCCCGTTAACACTTTATTGACGATGCAGCCGCAATTTAAGGCTGCACGGCAAGGCCATGAAAATTTTACCTATGGCTGAAACTGGTTGTTGAGGGGCTCGCCTCTAGTGTGTCGGTAGAGAATCTGGAACCGAACACTTTCGGACGCAACGAGGTATATTGACATGAAGAGCTTTAAACAATTCTGGAAAGACAACGCGGGTTCCTTGACCCCCATGCTGGGATTGGCGGCTATTCCTGCCTTTATTGCTGCAGGCTCAGCCATTGACATGGTGCGTATCAACAATGAACAAGGTGCTTTTTATGCAGCCGTTGACGCTGCCGCCTTGGCAATTGCTGCCGACGAACGTTCAGCCGTTGGTGGACTTTCCGAAGGTGCCCTGCAAACCCGCATGGCTGCATTGCAGGTGCTTTCCAAGCAATACATTGAAGCCAATTACGATCACACGACAGGAAACGCGACAACCGTTACCTCAAACCTGACAATTACCGGATCGGCAATCAAACTGGATGCCAGCATTGGAATTCCAATGACCATCATGTCACTGGTTGGCATTCAAGACTATGAATTTGCAGCATCCTCCACCGTCAAAAAAGCCATGCGCCCGATTGAGTTGACAATGGTCATGGACACCACAGGTTCCATGGCGTTAGACGGAAAACTGGATGGTGCAAAAGCTGCCGCAAAAACCTTGTTGTCACGCCTCTATGCAGGCAGTGCAACAGCAGTTCCACGCAGCGAGTTTATCCGTGTCAGCATGGTGCCGTTTTCCGGGGCAGTGAAGCTCAATACAAGCCATCCTGATTTCAATCTGGGCTGGATCGACACAACTGGGCTCAATCCGATTTCCAAATTGAATTTCAATGCCATGGCAGCGCCTGCCGTATGGAACAACTATTATGCCTGGGGCAGGGTTAAACGCGACAGCACCGCCACTTCATTTTACAGCTGGAACGGCTGTGTTGAAGGTCGCCAAATCGGCACGACGTCAACCGACAACTATCTGACGAATGACGCGGCTCCAAATATAGTAACACCAGCAACCTTGTTTCCGGCGTATTTCAATCCAGACACGCCATCATCCAGCTATGGTGCGAACTACATTACCGGAACATCAACGACCGCTGTAGGCAGTGAATGCAGAGGCTTGACGTCAACCGTGTGCAGCAGCACGACGACGACCAACCTGCGGATCAAGCAGGAGAACTACAACAAATACGAAAG
Organism: Hyphomicrobiales bacterium; assembly: GCA_031417515.1. GTDB lineage: Bacteria > Pseudomonadota > Alphaproteobacteria > Rhizobiales > Aestuariivirgaceae > Aestuariivirga. Next base: position 678 of record JANOVS010000028.1, on the reverse strand, counting down.
CGCCAACATCGGCACATCAACACCACAGGCAGCCAACTGCACGGCCTCGGCAGTTGTACCCATGACATTTAACCGGGTTGATGTGGAAACCGGCATTGACGCCATGACGGCGCGCGGCCCAACCCTCATTCCCGAAGGTCTGGTCTGGGGCTGGCGCGTCATTTCCCCCACCGAGCCTTTCACGCAAGTGCAAGGTTCAGGTTCCATCGCCGCCGCCAGCATTTCGTCCTACAATGACGTGCGCTGGAAAAAAATCATGGTATTGATGACCGACGGCGACAACGACGTGGGACCCGGAAGCTATGGCTATAACAACACGACCTATTCGGCTTATGGTCATGGTAATGAAGCTTTGGCCACCAACCGCTATGGCTCAACTGCTACCGACGCTTCAATGGAAACAACCATCGACAACACGATGCTTTCGATCTGTGCCAAGATCAAGGCGCAAAATGTGACACTCTATGTCGCCTCCTTCGGTACAGGCGTATCGACGGCAACCCGTACACGTCTGCAAAATTGTGCAACCACAGGCACTGGCTATTATACCCATGCCGCAACTTCGTCTGACCTCACGGCCTTCTTCGACCATATCGGTGAAGACGTGATCAACAAGTCGGTTTACATCTCCAATTGATACCAGCGGGGAGGCCAAACCCCTCGACCAGCGGGCTGCCG
>JANOVS010000027.1:0-5201 GCA_031417515.1 Hyphomicrobiales bacterium | reverse complement strand
ACTCTCGCCGGGCCGCACTTCGGTCAGGGTATTGCCAGCCCCATCATAGGTGTAACTGCGAAACGCCGCGCCATTCTGGGTCATGGAGTTCAAGCGGTTGGACGTCAGGGCATAGGTTGACTGGCGGTTCAGGCTTGCCGTCACATCACTGAGGCGATTGCCCACACCATCATAGGTAAAACTGTCAGCCCCCCAAGCCCCGCTGGCCGATGCCAAGCGGTTGGCAGGAGAATAGGACAGCACATTGGAATTGGCCGGTGTCACAGCATCCGTAATCCCCGTCAGGTTCAAACCATCAGCATAGGCAAATCCCCGCCCCGACACCAGAGCCGCCCCATCCATGACATTCAGGCTGGTGAGACGATAATCCAGATCATACCCTGCTGAGGTGACCAAGCCATTGCCATGGCTGATTGATGTGAGCAGATCCGACTGGGGCTTGTAGGCCAGCGCCGTGGCCACATTGACGATGGCTGCAGCAGCATTGAGCTTGGTTGTCACCCCTGTCACCTGGCCAAGGCTATTGCGGGCAATGATGACGATGCGGCCAGAGGGGTAAGTCATTTGGGTGAGACGGCCTGCTGCGTTATAAACATAGCTGGTAACATAGGTTTTGCCCGCGATGACGCGAGTGTCCGTGATGATGCGGCCCAGGGCATCATACACCCAGGCGGTGGTGCCGGATTGATCGGTGATCTGGGTGAGGCGTCCCTTGCCCTTGTTGCCGCCGGTGATTGAGTCGTAGGCATAGGTGACGTTTTCGGCGGGGGCTGCTGCATAGGTTTCGGTCAACAAGCGGCCTGCATTGTCGTAGGTGCTGCTGGTGACAACGCCCCGGCCATCGGTTTCCTGTGTTACCAGACCCCGTGCATCTCGCGTATAAACCGTGGTGCCCGCATCGGGCGAGACTTCCTGGATCACCTCGCCAAAGCCGTTGCGCACATAACCAGTGGTAATGCTGCGCGGATCCACATAGGCCGTCACCTCATCCTGGCCATTGCGGGTGAGGGTGATGGTCTTGGCTTCCTGGTCCGTTGTGGACACCAGCCGCTGCAGGCTGTCATAGGCTGACGCATAGAGGTTGTTGCGCGGATCTTTGACTTGCTTATTCAAGTCCGTACGGTCGTAGCTGTAGGTGGTGGTCTGGCTGGCGGCTCCGATGGATTGCATCAGGCGGCCCAATTCATCATAGGCCATGGTCATCTGCTTGGTGATGGTGGCAGCGGATGATTTGAGGGTGGAGGATGTCATGTCACCATTGCCATTGTAGGCATAGGTGATGGTTTCGCCGGTGTTGTTGGTGACTGATGTGACACGCAAGGCGTTGTTATAGGCATATTGCAGGAACGAGCCATCGGGTGCCGTGATCTTTGTGACGTTGCCAGCGGCATCATAGGTGTAGACGGTTTGTGCCTGGGCGGCGCCGGGGTTGACAGTTGTGGAGAGCAAGCGGTTTTGCAGATCATAGGCCATGGCTGTGACTACGCCATTTGTGTCTGTAATTGACAAGGGAAGTCCGGAGGCATTGTAAGACGTGATTTGGGTCACATGCCCCACTTCATTGGTGATCGAAGCGAGATTGGCCTTGCTGTCATAGGCATAGGTAACCGTGTCACCTGTGCCAGCAAGCGGACCATCCACGGATGCGAGCAAGCTCAGGGTACCAGCCGGCAGCTGGCGATCCCGCAACTGTACGGTGATGCCGGAAACATAGCCTGCGGGATCCGGATAAAGCTGGTTGCGGGTGAACTTGAAGGTAACCCGCAGCTTGCGCGCCAGAGCTGGAACGTCAACGTAATGTTTGTTGTCGGCCCAGCTGTCCAGGCTGGTAAACCAGTGAGATTCCAGTGTGCTATTCGCGATCACTGCGTTCGATGCATCAAGGAAACTCGTCTCAACGGATGTTTGCGTTGCGTCGTTGGTGGCAGTGCCGAACCAGCTGATGTCAATGCCGCGCGCCAATAGATCAATTTGAGGATTCATGGCAGACGGCAACGCGATCTCCTGCGACATTGCGTCAAGGGGCGTCGGAGGCACTACTGGAGGCGGCGTTGTGCTTCCAATGCCATTGCCCATGAGACAATTGACGATGTCGCACGGGGCTGCGACCGATGCGCCAATGATACCGCTGCTTTGCGTCCATCCCGTCGTCACCCCACCCAAGGCATTTGGATTTGTCACGGTAAGGTAAGGTTTGATTGCAGCAGAGCCATTGCCAATCAGCTTGACAGCAATCCCGTCGACATAGGCCCCCTTGTTGCTGTTGCGAAAGATCATACGCAGGCGAACTGTGCGTGTGCCGAAGGGAATTGGCACCGTGCGCGATCTTGCTTCCCAATTTCGACCCACGCGGACGATAGAGCGATTAACGCCCACAAGTGCACTGGCACCATCCAGAAACTGAAGTTCGACTGAACCTGGATCCTCTGAAGCACCTCCAGACGATTTGGCGGCTTGTAGCCAGCTGACTGTTGCAGCGCGCAGTCCATTGTCCACTTCCGCAACATTTCCCGATGGAATAACGATGTCTTGATAGGCGATGCTATAACCAGCCGTATATACGCCAGACACAAAGCAGCGGCTGGTCGTTGAACATGGCGCTCCGGTGGAGATCACAACTGGCAATGTCGAGACCGCATTCGTCCAGCCGCTGATGGTGCCTGTCACGGGCCCCGTTTCGGCATCCGCATTGACAATGGTGAGTGGCACGTCTGGCAATGCGATTCCCGTGGCGGAAATGACTGGCGGTGCCGGCGGCGCAAAAGTCACATAGCCAAAGGTCGTTGTTCTGGTGGGCTGAGGAAGGGTTGCCGACGTTGTATCAATAACTGATATCTGCATGATATTGCCATCCGCATCATAGGCCATGTTGGTTCTGCGGTTTGGGATGTCTATCTGCGTTGGCAGGGGGCGCAATGGATCCCATGTCTGCGTGATGGTTTTGGCTGAGGGCGTTCCAAATCCTTCAACGGTTGAAATTGCAAGTCCCCGCGAATCGCGCACCCATTTGGTTATGCGGCCTTCGGCATCTGTTGCCTGATTGCGAAAACCATTGACATCAAAAGTGTAGGACGTGTTGTCGGCAGCACAGTTTGAAGATGCGATGCCATCTACAGTCTGAAGAATAGTTTCGCCTGCGGTGTTTGACGCAAAGCTGTAAATGGTCGCCTTGCCCAGGGCATTTGCGTAAGTCACCTTTTTGTTGACGTCATCGTAAGTGAACGTCGAAGCCACAGTTGCACCATAGTCGCGTGCCGACACGGCGCGTCCTTCTGTGTCGTACGCCCATTCCCCAATGATCGAGCCAGTTTCGTTTACAACTCTGGTCAGTGCGTTCGGAAAGCGGTAGTCATTTAGATAGTCATATATCATCCGCGGATTGTCCAAGAAGCTTACTGGCGTGGTGTCTGGATAAATGACTTCAGATAAAACATAGGAGTCATGCAACATTGGACCAAAGGCTATTCCCGGAATTGCCAACATGCGTTCTGCATAGTTGAAGTAGATCTTGTTCCCATCCGGCAAGGTTGCGGATTTGACATAGTTTTTCTTTGCTTCATCTCTGAAATATTCAAACACCAGTTTACGCCCGAGATTGTCGGTTACGCCTACGTTCTTTGCTCCAGCGTAATACAGAAACTGTTTGTATCCGCCAATTTCTTCGGTTTGGACCAGAAAACCGTCATAGTTATAGGTGAATTTTTTACCGTCAGGCGCTTGCATCACCACATTTGGCGCTGTTGCAAGGATTGAATAGTTGACATCCTTGAGGGGCTGCCAGTTCCGAACGCTTGGCGAATTCAAAGTACCGGCGTCAAACACGGGCTGCCATTTCGTAGATTGCCACTGGAAAATGATCTCAACGCCGTCGGCCATGAGAATATGAATGCGCGAACTGTTGAAGGGCGGGATCAGGCGATCAAAATAAGAGGCCCTGGAATCAAATTCGCTACGCCAGTTGTTGCCAAACCTTGAGTTTGTCGGCGCGCCGAGGGATGAAACAAGACTGGAGTAATTTCGTTCCAGTTGAAGGTGGCCTGTAGCATCTGTCCAATCGACCACAGATTCGACAACTCTGCCGCTGTAGACCTCCACGGGGTGCGCTTTCTTGGCTGTGCATCCAGGTTGCACAAGCTTGCATTGGAAGTTCTCCGTTTCAATTTCCTTCTTGTGAACACCATCGTCGCCGCGCCAACAATAGTGCGAGGCTTGCCGCGCACATGGAGTTTTGCCGAGTTTATCACTCGTACAATAAATTGAAGCGCTTCCGGCGTGGCACTCGATGGAATTGCTGTATTTCTTTTCACACTTCGGTGGGGGACCTGAAGGATATGAAGAAGAGTAGAAACCCATCGCCAAACCTTTTCCAACGGATTCCCCATCGCCTTCCGCCCGCGTCAATTCAACGCCATAGAGATTTGAAGTTTTCCAATAACCGGCCTGAGCTTGGGTATTGATCGAGCAAATCACAACCACAACTCCAACAACAATCTTGGTCAGTTTAGCTGCAATGGACATGTTCGCTCCTCGATTTGACCATTAACTGCCACAACTGCCCAACTCCAGTCAATTTCCAGTTCGATGGCAACCGTACATTTTAACAGAAGAATGCATACGGTAGTTTATAAGGTTGTCATTGGATTGATCCGAGACCACCTTGTTTGTACTCAATAAGCTGACCACAAGCCAAATAGGCCTAAGAGTCTGACTCATAATGATTTGTCGTGATTTTCGGCACTTGCGATTCTGCGGGTGATTTGCTGGACTGAAGCGAGATAGAGCCAAGCGGTTGCGCTTTCGATGGTTCGCTCGAAGTCTTTGGCAAGGCGGCGGTTGCGTCCCAGCCATGCGAAGGTCCGCTCGACGACCCATCTTCGCGGCAGCAGAACGAAGCCCTTGGCGGTGTCGGATCGCTTGATGATTTCGATTGTCCACGTGTCGGTTTTGGCGAGTGCGGTCCGGAGTTTGTCGCCAGCATAGCCGCCGTCTGCGAACACATGCTGCAGCTGTGGAAAGTGTTTGCGGATGCTGGTCAGCACATCGGGCGCACCGTCACGATCTTGAATATCGGCGGCATGGACAATGGCTCCGATGAGAAAGCCTTGTGTATCGGTGAAGATGTGGCGCTTCCTGCCTTTGATCTTCTTGCCCGCGTCATAGCCCCGTGGTCCGCCGCTTTCCGTGGTTTTGACGCTCTGACT
>JANOVS010000026.1:0-54823 GCA_031417515.1 Hyphomicrobiales bacterium | reverse complement strand
CGATGAAGGGTTGTTCCACCGGTTCAAAGCCATAGGATTCATAGACGCGCTGGATCGTCGCGACCATGGCGCGGATGCCGCGAATCTCATCGGCCTCGATGTCGCTGAAACCTTTGGCGACGCGGGCTTTGGGTTTGAAGGATTTTTTGCTGTCGTTCATGGGTGGCTTGTAATTGAAGCAGCGCGAATTGGGAATAGGCTGACTTCCCTCTCCCGGCGCTTTCGCGCCACCCTCTCCCGCGAGGGGAGAGGGCAGAAGCGGGTTACTTATCCCTGACCACAACCTGTTCCTGCACGCCCAAGCCATCAATACCAATCCGCATCTTGTCACCTGGCTTCAAAAACCGTTGCGGTTTCATGCCCATGCCGACGCCGGGAGGGGTGCCTGTGGTGATGATGTCGCCGGGATGCAGCGTGAAAAATTGCGAGAGATAGGCCACGATATGGGCGACGCTGAACACCATGGTTTTGGTGTTGCCGTCCTGCACGCGCTTGCCGTTGAGTTCGAGCCAGAGATGCAAATCCTGGGGGTCTTTGACTTCGTCAGATGTCACAAGCCACGGACCCACTGGACCAAAGGTGTCGTAACTCTTGCCCTTGGTCCATTGGCCTGATCGCTCGGCCTGGAATTCGCGCTCGGAGAGATCGTTGATGGTGCAGTAACCTGCCACATGTTTCAGAGCATCGGCCTGTTTGATGTTCTTGGCCTTGGTGCCGATGATGACGCCGAGTTCGACTTCCCAATCACCCTTTTTGGATTTTGGTGGCAGGGTCACGTCATCATTGGGGCCGGAGAGGCAGGACACCTGTTTGGTGAAAACCACCGGTTCGGGCGGCACTTGCAAACCTGATTCGGCGGCGTGATCGGAATAATTCAAACCAATGGCGATGAATTTTTGCGGATTGGCGATGCAGGACCCAATGCGGGGATTGCCGCGCACGAGGGGCAGCGTATCCAATTTGATTTTGCGCAATTTGGCCAGACCCTTGGGTGAGACGGCAGCACCATCAAGCTCCGAAATGATGGAAGAGAGATCGCGGAGCTTGCCTTGCTTATCCAGAATGCCGGGTTTTTCCTTGCCGGGCTTGCCGTAACGCAGAAGTTTCATTGTGTGTCCCACTGTAGCGCCGACGGATGCCAGCGCGGTTTATATCCGTTGACCAAGATGGCGAGAATTGAGGGCGGAGTCAAAATTATTGCTTGCAGGGAGGGCATGATTTTTTGCGCAGCGGTGTAGCCGGAAAATGACCAGCGAAGGAAGTGTTGTCCGCGCTTGGCAAAAAACGCATCGTCCATTTCGATCATTGCGCCATCAACAATACTTTCTTCCTCACGCAAAGCGTGGGGGAGTGGCCGAAGGCCGAGGGGGTGTATAAGCTTGTTTCTGCAGCCTTCGCGTTCGGAACCCGCTGCAACACCCCCTCCCCCTTCGGGTACTCCCCCAAGGCTGCGCCTTGAGGTAGAAGTTGTCCGCTCGCCGTGCAACCGTCGATCAAACACCTCCACTTTCTCATCGCCCAGAAAGGCCTTTGCATCCTGCCTTCGACACATGAAGCAAGGGCGATGGCCTGCACTCAATGCCGTTACCTCATCGAGAAAAAACAGTGACGTATAACCCTGCCCCATGGCTTCGTGGTGCCAGTTTTTATAATGCAACTCGCAAGCAATCCAGTGCTGGCTGGCCCAGCGGCGCTTGCCCAATGTCTTGTCATCACGATGAAACTTGCCACCGCGATTACCCAGCATCAGGCCGCGCTCTGCTACAACATGCAGACTGCCATCAGGGGCGACGCGATTTTGCAGGGGCATTTTTTGCGGGGGCCGGAATTGTAAACGGCGCTGGCGGCATGAGCAAATTGTGACGGCCAACTTTTGTGATGTCACTTTCACCACAAAGCCCCATGGTCACCGAGAGTTCACTTTTCAAAATTTCCAAAGCCCGGGTCACACCAGCTTCACCTGCGGCACCCAAGCCATAGATATAGGCGCGGCCCACCATGGTGCCCTTGGCTCCCATGGCAACGGCTTTCATGATATCCATGCCGGTGCGTATGCCGCTATCGAACCAGACTTCAATCTTGTCGCCCACCGCATCAACAATCGGACCTAGCATATCGATGGTCGCAGGTGCGCCATCCAACTGGCGGCCGCCGTGATTGGATACAATGATGGCATCAGCACCGAGCGAAGCTGCCGTCACGGCATCGTCCACATCGTTGATGCCTTTCAGAATCAGTTTGCCATTCCAAAGCTTTCGAATGAAATCCACCGATGACCAATCCAGTGTCGGGTCAAACTGGCTGTGGGTCCATTCGGAGAGAGTGCCCATGTCGGTGACGTTTTTGACATGGCCGACGATATTGCCAAACTGGCGGTTCCTCGTGCCCAGCATTCCAAGGCCCCAGCGCGGCTTGGTCAGCATGTTGGCGATGTTGGCAAAGGTCATTTTGGGCGGCGCCGAAAGTCCGTTCTTGATATCCTTGTGGCGCTGACCGAGGAGTTGCAAATCAAGCGTCAACACCAGGGCAGAGCATTTTGCAGCCTTGGCACGGGCGACAAGGTCCTTGGTAAACTCCCGGTCGCGCATGACATAGAGCTGGAACCAGAAGGGCTTGGCATTGTGTTTCGCCACTTCCTCAATTGAGCAGATGCTCATGGTGGTGAGGGTGAAGGGCACGCCGAATTTCTGGGCAGCGCGACAGGCAAGTATTTCACCATCAGCATGTTGCATGCCGGTGAGACCAACAGGTGCCAAGGCCACAGGCATCGTGACTTTTTCGCCAATCATGGTGGAGGCGGTGGAACGGTTGTCAATGTTGCGGGCAACGCGCTGGCGCAGTTTGTATTTGGCAAAGGCAGCCGTGTTATCGAGGAAGGTCGAGGTGGTGTAGGAACCAGTCTCGCAATAATCATAAAACATCTTCGGCACGCGGCGCTGATAGATGTCGTGAAGATCGGCAATGGCGGGGGCTTGGGCAGGTTTCATTGGGGACATCCACTGGTTTTCCAATGCTCTAGCGGATTAGCAGCAGGTCGAAAAGCCCTGATGGCGCAGGCCCGTCAGAACTTTCCGATGACATTCATGAAGACGCCCTGGTCATCCTGGCTGAGGTCGCGAAGATCGTCGGAGAAGCGGCCGAAATTATAGCCGACGCCAACTTTCAGGTTGTCACCGAAATGCCTGTAGAGCGCCACAACGGCACCGATATCGGTTTGATCAGATGTCGGCGACCAGAGAATGCGCCCTTCCAGCAAGGCATCCCACTGATGCACGATGTGCAAATCAGCCCGCAAAATGGCGAGATGGGCTGAGGATTTTTCCCAGTCGGCCCCTGCAACACGTTCGCGAATCTGACCAATGCGGGCGCCATATTTTGCACCAAGGGTAAGTTGCGGCACGAGATCATAACTCGCATCGGCGGAGAAGATATGGCTTTGCTGGGCGGGGCTTGCGGTAGTGCCATCAACACCCACTTGATTGGCGCCGGGATTGTCATGGAGGAAGGTGTATTTTGCCAGTGCGTTGAAACGGTCACTGTCGGCAGCGCGATAGGCAAAGCCGAAGGAACCCTCAACATAGGCGCTGTCTTTGGTGGTGGAGGTTGAACTGGTGAAAACCGCATCAAGACTGGCGATGGCGCGCCAATCTTCCGAGGCCTTGGCAGAGAAGCTGTATTGCATCAGGAAGCTTTGCAAGTCGCGGGCATTGCCATCACCGTCGTCCTTGCGCCATTCAGCTTTCAAACGGCTATCGACACCGTCTTCAGCATGGTAGGCAATAGCTGCCGACAGGGCGAGGCGGTCAAAGTCTGAATTCTTGTTGTTGGTGGCGGGATCAATTGTGTTGTCAAAAATTTGTCCGATTTCACTGCCCGCTGTGATGGTCCACAAGGCATCAGGCGTGAAAGTCACACCATAGGCTTGGGTCAAGGAGCGGCGCCTGCCAAACACATCGGCACTGTCTTCGGCATACATCGACCATTGCTCGTTGAAGCGGTGGCGGGCTCCCGCCACGATGCTGCCAAGGTCTGAGCCGACAAGCCGGAAAGGCCAGTTCTTGGCCGTGTCGCGGCTTGGATCAAGATGATAGGCGATGTAATAGCGATCATCGACGGTGGGCTCGTAGCTGACCTGCCACATGGCACCAAGGCCTTGAGTGCCGGTTGAAACTTCAGCTTCTGTGGTGACTTTTTCAGATAGCCGTGTCTTGCCACCGAGGCCCACCCGGCTATCCTTGCTGAGTGTGCCGGTACGTTTGACGGTGCCTTGGCCATAGGCATAAGCCGAACTGTCATCGTTCCAGGCATAAAGCAATTTTACCCCTGCATCGAAGCGCTTGCCTTTTTCTGCCGTTGCCAAGGCAGCGCCATCGGGTTTTTTCTCCGTGTACTGACCATAAGTCTCAACACTCAACTCATCGCTGAGACGGGTACGGATCTTGCCTTGGGCCTGACGTTCCAACTGGCCACCTTGGGTTTTCTGTTCGCTGTAGGTGGCACTGACATCAACATTTTCTGATAGTTGAACATCGCCTTCAACACCCCAAAGTACTTTGGTTTTCGACACATCGGCCAATGGTGAAGAGTAACCTTTTTCAAACTTCTCGTAGCGGGCAACCAGCTTGCCCTTGATGCCACCGTCGGTGAGATCTGCAAGGTCGAGATGACCTTCAACGCGATAGGCCTTGGCTTTCTTGTGAGCAGTGCCTGTTGTGCCATTGTTCTGGATGCTGAGCCCGCCATCTGGCGAATAGGCAGAGCCAAATCCCGGACCTTGGGATTGGGCGATTTCGGCCTCGATATAGGTGCCATCTGAATTGCGGATGACGACATCGGCTCCGACCAGTTTCTGGTCGGTGGTCTTGGTGTTTTCCTTCTGGCCGGTAAGCCCCACGCGCAGGTGATCGCCAAGCCATTGTTGCACACGTCCGCCGACAACATAGCCTTTGACGTCGCCTGCCGCGGGTGTGAACTCATAGTTGGTGACAAGATAGTCTTCAGCACCGATGGATGGAGAGGATGCAAGCGGTTCGCGGAGAATGATGACGCCTTGCACATAATCAAGATCATAATCGATGCCATATTTGAGCACCCTGCGGGAAATCACCCAGCCGGTTACGGCATTGCGGGTTTCAATGGCTACCGTATCAGATCCCGGTGAAATATCCTGATGCTTGAGGAAATAGGCTGAACCACCAGTTCCCCGGAACACATCGCTTTGCGGCAGCGAACCCGGAAGGGCAGCGTGGGCATCAATGCTTGTCGCAGCACCGCCATCTGGGGCTGGTGTGTTGGAGCGATAGACGAGTTGGCCACCATAAAGGGCGCGCTCGTTGCGCAGGAATTTGGTGCCAGTGATGTTGGCCTTGAAATTTCCCCACATGGCATGGGAAGGCCCGCGCTCTAGTTTGACATAGAATTTTCCTTGGGTCGGCGCATCTTCAACCGTCGTCGAGTCATCGCCATACACAGGGTAATAGTCATCGGGATCGATGCGCTTGAGAAATTGCCGGGGGTCTTTTTGGTCAAGCCCCTTGAAGATGCTTTTCAGGTTTTTTTCCGATGTGTCGGCGGCGGCAGTCAGAATATAGCGGCCCTTGATCTTGCCTTTCACATAGAACGCCAACCGACCCTTGGTGGTAAGGTCATTGCCGAATTCGCCGGGTCTTACATCCTCAACGTGATTGTTCAAATTCAATTGGGCGGTGAAATCGGCAAGGCCGACATAGAACCATTCGGTTTCTGGAATCTCAACAGCGCGGGAAAAATCCAGTCCTTCGCCGTCTTTCTCAACCTTGATATCAACCTGATGCTGGCCTGTCGGGAATATGCGCTGCACCACGAAGCCACCTTCGGCATCGACGGGCACAAGTTCTCCGGCTATCCGCACTTCATGATCGGCGGGAACATTTTTGCCATAAACAGTGATTGAACCGCCAGAAACGTCGATGTTGCGCACGGCTGTGCGGTCTTCACTGTAGCCGGAGGCAGTTGCTGCTTCACCCTTATCACGGGTGATGAAATCGCTGCTGACATTGGCAAGAGGCAATGGCAGGGTTTCATCGAAACGGCCATCGGCGTCATAGACCCGCAAGATATATTCCATATCATGGGGGGCATCGATGGGCATCAACCATTGAGCTGCACCTTTTTCATCAATGGCCAGGGTCTGCACCAGTCCATCGGCTTTGCGCTGGCCGCGCTTGTAAATCCTGACTTCGCCACGGTCGATCCATTGGGCATAGTTGAAGCGGGCAAGAAACTCGATGTTGTCTCCGGCCTTGAAGGAGGTTCGTGCTGGAACGGTGGAAACATTGAGCAACGGGGCAACGCCGAGGCCATCAAACTTCACTTGTATATCGAGTGCACCCTGCACCTGATCGGTTGCGCCCTGTGGCAATGTGGAACCATCCACACGTTGACCATCAACGGAGATTTCAAAGGGCAAGGCTTCGGCTTGGGCAGCAGTGGTGGTCAGCAGCAATGGGCTTGCGGCCAATGCCAATGCAACACAACCTGCCTGCATCATGCAGCGGTATTTAAAAGGCCCTCGCCTGTTTGGCGCATCTGTCATGGTCTATTTTCCGCATTCGACGCTTGTTTTTATTTTCAGGGGCGTTTTTCCACCCTCTTGTTGCCAGCGTGCCTGGACGAGTTCCTGAACATGCTTCAATCTGTCGTTCACAACCGGCGCAAACTGGCCGCAACGATAGGTAATCGTCAGACCGCCGCGGCCTTGCTTCAGCAGCCCAACAAGGCGATCAATGCCCTTGGCCCACACGGGCTTCAGATCAATGCCACCGCTAAAGGCATCGCGGGTGAGGTCCAATGCAATGTCGCGACGTTTCGAAACACCGAAGTTCAGCTTGACGATCTTGCCGCGGGTCAGGCGTACATCACGGGGATTTTCCGTGGTGAGTTGATAACCGCCGGGCAATGACCGCGTGTCGAGCTTCATCAGGAAATTGGAACCGATGAGGGCGTCTGGCACATCAGCGCAGGTGATATGGAAGCGGCCATGGGCATCGGTGGTGACCAACACACCCTTGACGGTGGCGACGCGCACGCCGGGCATGCCGGGTTCGCCGTCGTCATAATAGCCATTGTTGTTGAGGTCGTCGAAGACCCGGCCAATGATTTCGCCACAATCAAAGACATGCTCTTCCTTGATGGAGACAAGGGCTTCGGCATTTGCCAGTTGCTGGCCCGTGGCATTGAGGAACAGTTTGGCACGATTGACAAAGCGGCCCGTTGACAGGCTCGTGGAAGCCAGCAGCGTGAGCTTGATGGTGATCTTGCCAGCTACCGGCGAGATATTGGCAAAGCTCAAGGTGTTGCCTGCGGTGGCCGGTGTTATGGCAGCGCCATTGGCGGTGGCTGATCCCGGCACAAAGCTGAAGCCCACGGGCATCAAGTCGGCAACGTCATAGGGTCCGACACGCAAGTTTGATGCGGTGATTGTGTAGGCCACCTTTTCGCCACGGCGCACTTCCGAACGGGCTGCGGTTTTGGTGAGCACGGCAAGCGGTGCCGATACCGGTGTCACGGTTGAGGCGCTGCCGGTGGGGGACTCATCATCAGACATGTCCTGAACCACGACACCGCCAGATGTTTCGCCGTGGGCCTGGGCCTGGTTCACGACTTTGCCAGCGTCTTCATCTTCGGTGGTCACGAGATGGCGCCCAATGAAGGTTCTGGAATCGGTGGCACCAACCGCGAGGGTTGCCAAGGGTCCACCATCAATCTTGGCATTGGCATCAGTGATCGTGATGTTCGACAGGGTGGTGTTGCCGGTGTTGTAGACCGTGAATGCGTAAGTGATTGTGTCACCGGCGTCGGTGCGACCATTGCCATTTTTATCTTCAATGGCCGCAACTTTCTTGACCAGCGCGATGCCTGGTTGTTGCGTGAGGGCCGTGAAGGTTGGGGTAGAACCATCGACGCTGTTGCTGTCGGAAATGTCGGACACGGAACCAGCAGCGGAATCTGCACTGGTGGTTGCCTGATTCAACACGCCTGCCGCATCAACATCTCCTTGGGTAATTGTGTGAATTGCCGTGAAGGTGGTTGCATCAACTGCATTGAGGGCGAGGCTGGCCAGTGGTCCGCCACTGACTACGCCATTGTTGTCGCTGACGCGGATGTTGGTGAGTACGACATTGCCCGTGTTGGTGACGGCAAAAGCATAGTTGATCAGATCGCCAACATCATTCACGCCGTTGCGATTGACGTCGGTGATTGACGATTGGGTTTTGACCAATGCCACGTCTGGTGCGTTGGCAAGGAAGGTTACCGTGGGATCATCACCTACAATGCTGTCATTGTCAGACGTGTCAGTGACGATCTGGTTGCTGGGTCCTGTGCCACGGACGGTGGCCTGATTGATGACACGGCCTGCAACCACATCGGCTGCCTGTATAATGTAGGTGGCGGTGAATGTTGTTGAGTCAGTGTCACCTGCATCAAGTGATGCGATGGTGTTGCCCAAGACCGTGACCAGTGGATCGGTAATCTGGATGTTGCTGAGGGTTACGTTGCCGGTGTTGGTGACAATGAATTCGTAGATAATGGTGTCACCAGCATCGACCCGGTTGTTGCCATTGGTGTTGTTGATGGAACGTGCACGTTTGACCAGTGCAATTGCGGGTTTCACGATGATGGGCGTGATCGTTGGATCATTTTCAGCAAGGTCGGCACTGTCGGAAACATCGGACACGGCGGAACCGCTGACAGCATCGCCGCGGGCTGTGGCCTGGTTGATGACACTGCCAACCTGCATGTCAGCGGTAGTTACAATATGGGTTGCGGTGAAGGTTGTGGCGTCAGAGATACCGGGTGCAAGGCTTGCCAATGGTCCACCTGCCATCACGGCATTTGGATCGGTTACCGCAATGGTGTCGAGCGTGACGTTGCCCGTATTGGTGACGGTGAAGGCATAGTTGATCACATCATCAAGGTCAGTGATGCCATTGCCATTGTTGTCGCTGATCGTGGTCACTTTCTTGACGATGGCAATGCCGGGTTTTTCAGTGATATCGAGACGGGTCGGTGCATTCCCGGTGTAAACTGCAGGATCCGATTCATCTTCGACAATAGTGCCGTCAGGCGTGGTGCCGAATGCATCAGCGGTATTGTCGAAGAAGCCCCGATCAATGTCTTCCTGGGTCAACACATAGCTGGCCTTGAAGCTGGTTTCATCCAAGGCGCCGGGTGCTAATGTGATGCCGGTTGGCGGCACTGGTGTTGATGTGACATTGGTATTGCGATCTTTGACAAACACATTGGCGAGGGTGACATTGCCTTCGTTCTTGACGCTGAAGGCATAGGTCACCTTGTCGCCGAGATCGGTCATGCCATTGTTGTTTTCGTCGCTGACATCATCAACGGTCTTGACGAGCGCGATTTTGCCCTTGGCTTCCAACACCACCGATGTGGGATCATTGCCATCCACATCAGCATCGTCTGAAGTGTCTGTGGCGGGAGAGCCCGTTGAGGTCTTGCCATTGGCCGTGGCCTGATTGTCGACTTTTCCTGTATCAACGTCGGTCTGGGTCAGAACATAGGTTGCAGTGAATGTGGTGGTATCTACATCACCGGGTGCGAGGCCATTCAAAGGGCCGCCTGCCACCACAAGATTCGGCAAGGGATCTGAGACCTGGATATCGTTGAGTGTGGTGTTGCCGGTGTTGGTGATGTTGAACTGATAGGTGATGACATCGCCGACGCTGGCAATTTCATCCGTACCAAGATCAACTGTGCCGGATTTAACAAGGGCAATGGCCGGGGCTTGGGGAATGATGGTGTCGGCGCTGTCAGGTGACGATACGGTTGAAGAATTCGGGTCGGTTCCCAATGCAACAGCGCTGTTGGTCAGATGGCCTGCATCGATGTCGCTTTGCGAAATTGCGTAGGAGGCGGTGAAGATGGTTTGTGCGCCGGGATCAAGGCTTGGAACTGAGATTGGTGTAATTGAAGCCGTGGCCAATTCAGCCAGCGTTTCAACATCGGCCAGCGACAAGCGGTCATCAAGTGTCAGTGCCAGTTCCACGTGGCGCGACCTTGCTGAAATATGGGCCGGCAGATTCAATTCACCCCCGGCAACTTCGGCTTCCGTCAAGATATGGGTGAAGATGATGCGGGTGGCATCGGTTGTATTGGTTGGCAACAAGTCGGCATTGTCGCCAAAGGCATCGGATGCAGCCTGGCTGACGCGCAGGTTGGTCAAAGGACCTTCGCCGGAATTTGTCAGTTCGAAGTAAATCCCGACGCGTTCGCCAGCCACAAGTGGATCTTCCGATGACGAAAGACGGACTAGTTTGCGATCAGCATACAAGGCTGTTGCCAATTCCGGCGAAGCATTGCGGCGCGGTTTCTGGAAAGCCCAATAGGGTTGATTGAGTGCTGCACCAATCGATGACACCGAGGCTGTGGTGATGGGGTCAACACCACCGCTGACAGTTTCAAGCATGGCAACAACAGCCGCCATGCCGGGGCGCGATGCGACGTTGATCAAAGGATCGTCGATGCGAACATCCGTGAGGACTGTTGTGCCCGTATTGGTGGCGGTGAATTGATAGCTGATCAGATCGCCGGGGTTGGCCAGGTTGTCACTGCCAAGGTTTAGCGTGGCAGTTTTCTCAAGTGCGATTGCCGACCGTTCATTGAACGAGGTTACAACCGTATCGCTGGTGGAAATGCTGAGGCCCGGCAGTGTTGTGGCTGTGGCAGAAGCTGTATTTGTAACACGACTTTCGACAATGTCGGCTTCGGTCAGACTGTAGGAGGCGGTGTGGCGAATGGTGTCGCCGGGTGCCAGGTTGAACCAGTTGGCTGCTGATGTATCAATCGAGTCGTTGGCGGGTGCCACGTCGTTGTGCAAAAGCGGATTGCCGACTGCCACAAGAGGATCAGTCAGCGCCACATTGCGCAAGGTGACATTGCCGGTGTTGGTGATGTCAAAGGTATAGACAATGGTGTCGCCAACTTCAGCAGTGCCGTCTCCACCATCCTGCACCACGGCAGATTTTTCGAGCCGCAGGGTGGCAATCTGGCTTTCTACACCAACCTGTTCAATTGTCGTCGCTGTCACAGGCTGGCCTTGGAAATTGCCTGTGGCAACGACAGAGTTTTCAATGTTGGCCAGGGCTGGAGCAACAAAAGGCATGGCAAGGATAGCCACGCCGAGAAGGGCAGCAAGCTTGTGCTTGCTGCCCTTTCGGCTGGTCCTTGCCATGTTGATGTGCCCCGTCAGCATTGTCGATTTTGCGCTTTTACTGACGCGTATCGATGTCGTTTTGGGTCACGGTGTAACTTGCCGTGTAGATGGCTATGTCACCCGGCTGGAGTGTCGTAATGGTATTGCCGGTGTTGGTTGATCCCGTGTTGGTGGTGAAGGATTGGAATGCCGGTACAAGTGCGCCTGCAGTGCCATTGTGCGTATCGGCCAAGCTCACGTTGCTGATTGGCACGTTGCCATTGTTGGTGACGGTGTAGGTGTAGGTTATGAGCTGGCCAGCGACGACATTTGTCGTATCGTCTGCCACCTTGGCGATTTGCAGGCTTGGTGTGATGGCCAATGGTACCGCGACCGAGCTGTTGGCGTTGACAACCGTATTGCCGGTGCCAGGATTGTAATTGCCGGTTGCCGTTACAGTGCTGTCGATGTCGCCATCAATGCTGGTTGCTGCAGTGAGATCACCCGGCACAACAGTGTAAAGCGATGTGAAGGTGATGACGTCGCCGGGTCCGAGGATGTCCCAGTCGTTGTCGGCACTGCCTGTATCGCTTGAATCAAGCAATGTGCCCGCAGGTGCCGAACCGGCATCGGTTGTCACTGCAACAGGCGTGACGATTGTGAGTGCTGCACCAACACCATCATGTACATCGGCAAGGGCAACATTCTGCAATGTGACGTTGCCATTGTTGGTGACAGTATATGTGTAGGCAACGATATCACCGGGATCAACGATGCCGTTGTTGTTCAAGTCACCGCCTGGTGCAAACGTGAAAGTTTTTACGACGGCAATTTGTGGCGTGCCGTCGGCAACGTCAACACTTTCTCCATCATTTGCTGTTACACCATTAACAGGGCCGCTGGGAGCGGTACCGGTTGCTGTTACCGTGTTGAGAATGGCAGCGTAGGCGTGAGGTAGTTGGCTGGCGGCGAGTAAAATTGCAAGCGGGGCTGCCGCTTGTCGCCAACGCCACTTATGGCGCTTTGTAGATTTGGTCATCGTCTAGTCTCCCCAAGGTTTCAGTAGATTTGGTTTGGTGATTGCTCGGTCATTGCAGAGTATCCACGTCGGCCTGCATGACCGTGTAAGTTGCTGTCATGGTGATGGCATCGCCGGGAGCGAGGATTGACCAAACACCGTCATTGGCAGCGGTATCGGTTGAATCGTTGGACAGGCCTGCATCTGTTGTGAGTATTTCGCTGCCGGGAACGGGGGCGAGGCCCGCGCCGTTGTGGGCATCATTGAGTGAAACATTGGTGAGTGTTTGCGAGCCGGAATTTCTGACGACATAGGTGTAGATCACCACCTGGCCTGCCACGACATTGGTTGTGTCATCGGCAGTCTTTTCGACAACCAAGGCTGGAATGCCTGGGTCGACAGTTACTGTTGCCGTGACCGGATTGGAAACCACGGGGTTGCCGTTGTATGTTGCGGTTGCAGTGGCGGTGTTTTCGATGAAGGCAAGTGCCGGTTTGGCGGAGATAAAAACAGCAACCCCAAACAACACAATCAGGGCCGAGAGATTATTGTCTCTTGCCCTCACTGTTTTGATTGAATTGTTGCTGTTTTTTGATTGCATTTTTTTGGGCGCGACCGATGCTTTTCAGGCATCGGTCGCTGATCTCCGTTAGCCGGCGTCGACTTCGGCTTGTGTTACGATGTGGTTGTATTCGAACCTGACCACGCCACCCGCTTGCAGGGTTGTCCATGTGGCGTTGTTCGGTGTTGCGTCTGATGACACGCCAACGGGTCCGTTGGTGATCAGGCTTTCGTTTGCCGCAAGGCCAGCACCCAGTGCCACGCCTTCGTGAACGTCGGCGATTGACGTTCCTGCTACAGCAACGTTGCCCGTGTTGGTGACAGTGTAGCGGTAGACAAGTCGATCGCCCACATCGGCAAAGCCGTCGCCGTCCACATCACCCGTTGGGCCTGCGAGGAAGATCCAGGATTTGGTGATCGAGAGCTTGGCAACGCCAGGGATTGCAACTTCAACAGCCGATGCTGTTACCACACCAAGTGTGCCAGCAGTTGGCGTACCGGTGGCGGTTGCCGAGTTTTCGACACCGTTGCCAGTTGCAATAATAATACCGGCAGCCCGATAGGCGTCAGCTGTAGACAATGTGTAGACGGCCGTGAATGTCTGGGTTCCGGCAGGTGCCAGATTGGCCGAGGCTGGCGAGAAAGCACCAAGCGAGCCAGTTCCTGCGACAGTGTTGAAAGTCGGTCCACTATCAACTGGTGCCGCACCGTTGATGGTGACGTTGCCAGTATTGGTGACCAAGTAAGAATAGGTGATGCGGTCGCCACCGTTGATCACGCCGTCGGTATTGACGTCGACCCAGGCACCCGCGGATTTTGCGACTGTCAGGGTTGGCAGTGCCGGTGCAACCGGGACATTGACGGTGGACGGTGTCGTGGTCGTTACGGGGCTGGCATTGTAGGTACCATTGGCATTTGCCGTGTTGTCGATAGTTGCATAGGCGGGGGTCGCTTGGCTGGCCGCAAAGGCCATGACCGTGAACGCGGCCCCATATCTTTTCAGCGGCTGAACAATATTCAGACCAGCCATCAGGGAGGGGTATTTTGACATTGACTAAAACTCCGTAGTCGTTTCGTTGGATCCAGTTGTTCAGGTTGAAACGCTGCGATGCACATGAAAGGGCCCCTCCCTGTGATGAGGCTGGCTTAACTTTTGACGGTCTGAGCATGTGTCCGTAGCGCGGAGAGTTGCCAAAATGTGTGAAACGGGTGCCAGTTCCGGTCTGCCGCGCGTCACAACCAACGGGCAAGGCAATTTTGGGACTTCTGTTTCCCGACCATTGCTTGCCCCTTATATCCGCGTCCCATGGGGACGAGACACTTGGTGCTCTCCAAATTTACGCACTTACAGGTACATACAAACGGGTTCTGGAAGCGCCCTGAAGCTCATCGCAACAGGATGGGCAACAGGATGAAATGGCCGCACAACTCACGCGCCATTTCCGCCAAAACGGATTCAATCTGCTTAATTTTTGTTGGTTAACGAACCCTTAAGAGCTCGGCCAAAGTTCGGGAAATTTGGTTTTTTCCCAAAGATTCTGGTTAATTAGGGCGGCTGCGACTGTGTCTGCAGTGCGTGCGTTGGCAATAGCGGGGGAGCCGCACTGATATGCCTCTTTAGATTGTATTTAAGATTTATTTGCGCCTACGGATTGCACGGCACGTGTCCATCATCACAGGCAAAGGCTGAATTTGTTGAAATGGTACCACCACCCCGGCTCGAACGGGGGACCTCTAGATCCACAATCTAGCGCTCTAACCAACTGAGCTATGGCGGCAGCATGGCCTTATGCCCTCACTAGCGGCATCGGTCCGACATTTCAACTGTGAAATCTGCTGCCCATTCCGACGCTTTGCCGCATTGTTAAATTCCCTGAAAAGACTGAATTTGTGCAGTGCAGCATGATTGCTTGTTAGCCATGGTTAAGGAAAGGTGGACGCGATGGCTAAAACTTGATTATTTAGGGTATAATTGGAAACCAGCCTTTGAACTTGTGTCGGGGGCCTTTGTGTTGAGTAGAGTGCCGTGCCCACAATTTTGTCAAACATCCCGACTTTGGAAGATCTCCGGCAAACCGCTTCGGCGGCTTGGTTGTGGGATGGGGCACGGGGGCGCGTGGTTTGGGCAACGCCAGCCGGCATTGCCTTGTTTGAATGCCATTCTCTTTTCGATCTTGTGGATCGACATTTTGACCCCCATGAACCCGGCGTCGCCCGGATTTTGGACCTTTCCCGAAACCTCGGCAGGGGTGAATGCGAACGCGCACTGCTGCATTTTCCATCGTCAGGCATTGTTGAACCACTGGTCTGCCAGACTTACATTCATGCGTTGGCCGATGGCCGGAGTGGGGTTTTGGCGGTACTGGAAGCAGGTGGTGGTTCGGTGAAACCTGGCAATTCGAAGGTGGCAGACAAACCGCAACCTGATGTTTTTGCCAGTCTTCCGGTGGCCCTACTGGTTTGTGATGCCGAGGGGCGTATCCAACACGCAAATGCGGCGGCCAAGGCACTGCTTGACCAGAATGACCTTAGATCGCTTGTTCAGTTGTTCGACAGGGCTGACAAGGCAGAAGAGATTTTGCGGCAGGTGATTGAATGTGGTGCAGTCACCACCCAGACTTCCCATGTCACAGCCAAAGGCCTGCAAAATTTAAAATTGGCAATGACACGCGCCAGCGATGGACCGAAGAGCGATATTCTGGTTGTGCTTGAACAACTGGCTCCGTTGGTCGAGATTGAAACCATAAATCCCTCCCTACAAGTGACGGTTGCCAACCGCGCCAGCAATGCGCAGGCTTTTGAGGTTTTGACCCAGTCCATGGCGGCGCGTTTGCGCGAGCAGTCAGATGTGGCGAATTCCAACAAGCCACCTGCCGCTGATATTGTGCCATTCGTTCATGCAAAGCAGGATGCTGTGGTGCTGCCGTTGAAGGCCCACACTGCAGCTGCTGCAATACCAGCGGCCAATCCACTTTCGGAAGATTTGCCTGCAACAATTCAAACAACTGCACCTGAAGTGCCCAAACCAGAAATCCAGCAACCCGTCGTAGTGCGCAAATTGCGCAACACCCCGCCTGTGCCGGACGTTATTCGCCGCATTCTGGAAGGTGCTGCCGATCCCCTGCTGATCAGCCGGGATGGTGAACCGTTGCATGCCAACATGAAAGCCATCGCAGTCCTAGGGGCTGACAGTCTTTCGTCGGTTCTTGCCGATGAAGAATTGTGGTTGGCCTTGCATGATGGTGCTCCGGTGCCGGGTCTTGCGGTCACACGATCAGTTTTTCCCTGGCATAACGGACCTGCCAACCGGTTTTCGTTGCAGGGCAAACGCCTGTTGAATCCGGCTACTCCCTTGGTTCAACCAAAGCCGCTGGCTGCTGAAGTTACGGTTTTGGAAAAACCTGCCGACAGTGCTGCTGCATCACCGGAATTACCCGAGGTCGGGGTTTCGGAAGTCGTGGTCTTTGTTGAACCAGAAAAAACGCCGACTGCGATTCCGGCAACTGACGAGGGTGTTTCCCCGATTGATGTTCGGGCTCCCATTGCCAATGACGAACTGCAAGCCATCCTTGATGTCGCCTCTGATGGCATCATCACGCTGGACCGGGACGGCCGTATCCTGAGTTTCAGTGCTGGTGCTGAAGCCATTTTCGGGCAGAACTTCCATGATGTGCTGGACAAGCCACTGTCAGCACTGTTGCAGCCTGACAGCCGAAAACTGGTGCGGGACTATATCGCCGGGTTGAATGGTCCCGGGCTTGCTTCGGTTTTCAACGATGGCCGCGAAGTATTGGCCACCAATGGCCAAGGGGCTGTTGTGCCGTTATTCCTGACGGTTGGGAAATTGCAATCACCAAATTCACGGGCTGCGTTCTGCGCTGTGGTGCGCGACATTACGCCGTGGAAGCGCACCGAACAGGATTTGCGTGAAGCCAAGGAGAAAGCCGAAGCTGCCAACCGGCAAAAATCCGAGTTTCTGGCCCGGATCAGCCATGAACTGCGCACCCCCCTGAATGCCATCATGGGATTTTCCGAAGTGATGCGGCTTGAACGTTTTGGCGAATTGAAAAATGAAAAATACAAGGCTTATGTGAATGACATCCATTCCAGCGGTTCGCATTTGCTGGCGCTGATCAATGATCTGCTTGATCTGTCAAAAGTCGAAGCTGGAAAGCTTGAACTCAACTTCACGGCGGTCAATCTTGATGAAGTCGTTGATCATGCGATGCGGCTGCTGCAGCATGATGCAGCATCTCACGGCGTAGTGCTGCGCAAGGGTTTGCCCAATAACATGCCGCGGGTTGTGGCCGACCATCGTTCGATGCAGCAGGTGGTTCTCAATCTTTTGTCCAATGGTTTGAAATATACCAATGCTGGCGGGCAAGTGCTGGTGTCGGCTGTGGTTGATCAGGCAGGCAACCTGATCCTGCGGGTGAAAGATACGGGCATCGGCATGACCGAGTCGCAGTTGCAATCTGCCATGGAGCCGTTCAGCCGGGTCGAAACAGTTGACCGGGAACGGCAAGGCACAGGTCTTGGCCTGCCTTTGACAAAATCGCTGGTTGAAGCCAATCGGGCGCGATTTGATCTTTCATCGGTGGTTGGCAAGGGAACCTTGGCTGAAATCATTTTCCCGGGTGCTCGTGTATTGGCAGAATGAAAGACCAGGCGTGATGAAGTTTGGCGCGAGGGAGCTGTTTCCTTCGACAATTGTCGCTGCACTGCTTGCGCTGCCGTTGTCATTGCCGATTCTGACCATCATTGTTTTGGCGCTGGGGGCAAGCCTTTCAGCCTGGCCGCATTTGCTGTCAGTAATCTTGCCGCCTTTGGCTTGGACAACCCTGTTGTTCTGCGGCGGCTGTGCACTTGTTACATTGGTGCTTGGATGCTCGTCAGCGTGGCTGGTTGCCATGTACCGGTTTACCGGGCGTGGCATGTTGCGCTGGATGTCGCTGCTGCCGCTGGCCATACCGGGCTACATTACGGCTTTTGTCTATGTGGATTTTTTCACTTTTGCCGGACCTTTGCAGGGGTGGTTGCGTGGGATGATGGGTTGGCAAAGACCCGGCGATTACTGGTTTCCTGATATCCGGTCCCTGGCAGGTGCGGTGCTGGTCATGTCGCTGGCGCTTTACCCTTATGTCTACATGTCGGCATTGGCGGCTTTCGTCAAACAACCGGCGAGCCAGCTTTTGGCGGCCAGAACTTTGGGGCGATCACCATTGCGGGCGTTTCTCGACATCACCCTGCCCCAGGCCCGACCTGCCCTGATGGTGGGACTTGTGCTTGTCGTGATGGAATGCCTGAACGACATTGGTGCGGTCAGCTTTTTTGGCGTGCGCACGGTGAGCTATGGGATTTATTCGACATGGCTTGATCAGGGTGACCTGGGAGGTGCCGCGCAATTGGCACTGCTCGCATTGCTGTTCATTGCCATGCTGATCTGGCTGGAACAGATTGCAAGGGTCAAGGATGGCCTGTCGCGCAGCGCCAAGGTTTCAGCTCAATTGCCGGCACAAAGACTGACGGGATGGCGGGCCTTGTTGGCGCTGGCTGTTGTTGGCTTGCCTGTGCTGTTTGGTTTTGTGGTGCCGGTATTGCTGTTGCTGGGCCATGGCCTGCGGCGATTTTCATCGTCACTGACGGCTGAGTTGGCAGCAGCACTTGGCAATTCCCTGCTGCTGGCATTTCTGGCTTGCGCCGCAACGCTGCTGGCAGGACTTGTGACGGGCTATGCCAATCGGCGGGCTGGTTCTACCGGACTGCAAAGCTTGTCGCGTTTTGCCAGTTTGGGTTATGCCCTGCCGGGCACGGTGCTGGGCATTGGCATTCTGGTTCCCCTGGCGCAGTTTGATTTGGGACTTAACCATTTGTCGCAGGAATATGTCGGATGGCGGCCCGGTATTGTATTGTCGGGTGGACTTTTTGGACTTGTGTTGGCTTATGTCACCCGCTTCATGATCATTGCACAGGGAACACTGGATGCGGGTTATGAAAAAATACCGTTGTCCTATGATCACGTGGCACGGACTTTGGGTCGCGTGCCTTTGCGCATTTTCAGTGATGTTCATTTGCCGCTTTTGAAACCTTCGTTGATTACGGCAGCGCTGCTGGTTTTTGTCGACGCCATGAAGGAATTGCCTGCGACGCTGATTCTTCGGCCTTTTGATTTTGAAACTTTGGCAACGCGGGTTTTCACGCTGGCTTCGCTTGGACAAATTGAAGAAAGTGCCACAACTGCCCTGGCGATTGTTATCGCTGGATTTTTGCCTGTGATCATTCTGGCGCGGGGTTTGCGCAATGTGCTGCCACAGGAATAAATTTTCAGGCTGCCTTGAATCTGCCGCATAGATTTGGGAATATATTGCCATGAATGATACGCCCTCCCAATTGACCACCCCGAACGGCAAGCCATTGTTGCTGGTGGCTGCGACCCTGCTTTTTATTCTGTTGGCCATGGTCACGAGTTGGCTGGTGTTTTTGCCGCAGCGTGTTGCCTTGGGCTTGCAAGACAAAATTCAGCAACGCAGTGGGTTGGTCGTGGATTTGGCGGGGCCGGTCAGGTTGGGTTTTGACAAGGGTCTGGTGGTGGGAATGGAAGACGTTTCGCTGGCCCTACCCGGCGGACAGAGTGTTCCCCTGTTGACAGTTGACCGCATGGTTTTGCCCCTTTCAATTGTCGGCATTTTTACCGGTGGCAGCTCCACCCAGGAGGTATATCTCGAAAATCCTGTGGTTGCGTTGGGTGCCGACAAGGGCGACAAGCCGCTTGGTGATATTAACGCGAAAAGCGATGGTGCGATTGCTGCAAAGGAGAACAAGCCTTTCAAAATCCTTGTCCGTAATGGCGCTATCAAGATGCGGTTTGGCCAAAATGGTCTCGGGCTTACCGCCTCTGATCTTGACGGTGCCATCACGTGGGATGCTGAACAGGGCTTGGCGGCGAGACTGAATGGTTTGTTAAATGGCGTTTCAACCCAATTTGAACTGGCATTGGATGATGGCTGGCGTGCCCTTGCGGAAGGAAGCCCTGCTGAAATTTCACTGGCGACGAGTGGCAATCAAGTTGCATTTTCGGGGCGGTTGCGCTCCACTGACCGCTTGATGCTGGATGGTCGCATTCAGGGACATGGTGACAGCTTGCGGGATTTTTGCAATTGGCTGTCTTGCAATATCAAAGGCTTTTCCGCATCGGGAGCCTTGGATTTTGAAAGTGCCCTGGCGCTCTCAGGTGATGTTGCAGCGCTGCGAGAAATCAAACTGGGTTTGGGCAACATGAAGGGAAGCGGCGAAGTTTCGCTTTCTCAAACAGCAACGCGACCTTTGCTTGACGTAAAGCTTGACTTCGATGTGTTTGACCTGGCGGCCTATCAGCAAGATACCAACTCGGGAACAGCAGTGCCGTTTAAACTGACGCAGGGTTGGTCGGAAAGGCCCTTGGATTTTGCTGACCTTGGGGCATTCGATGGCAGCCTGGAAGTGACCAGCAAATCAATGCATTTTGCAGGCCTGCAAACTGGTCCTGCCAAGCTTGACCTCAGACTTAAGGATAAAAAACTGAATGGTGGCCTGACTGCCGAAAAGGTTGAGGGCGGGCGATTTGAGACGACGTTCAGTCTTGAAGGAGATGGCCCGGTGCCGCATCTGGCGATAAAAGTCACAACGCAAGAAGTTGAGGCGCGCAAGTTTTTGACTTCGGTTTTGGGGTTCAGCGGAATCGAAGGCCCGATGAACTTGAAGGCTGATGTGACGGCTGAGGGATTGCATGTGGCTGGATTGATCTCGACTTTGGCCGGTGAGGCGGCAATCAAAGTGGCAAAGGGCAGGCTGCATGGCGTCGATCTCGGCAAAAGTCTGCTCGGATCCGGCAAGGTTTGGAACGCCGACGGTCAAGATGACCCAAGCCTGACGACTTTGGCGACAGGCCTTATGGTTGATGTGACGATGCGCGATGGTATTGCAAAAATCCAAACAGCAGAATTCACGGCCAGTGGCTTTGGTGTCGCGGCAACAGGTGAGGTTGATATTTTGCGCCAGCATGTGGATCTGTTGGCCAAACCGGTGATCGTCGGGGGGCAAAGTGATTTCAAGTTTCCACTCCAAATCAAAATTGCTGGCGCTTGGGAGGCTCCTGACATAAATCCGGATTTGGATGGAAGTCTTTTGAAACCAGCCCTTCGGTTAATCAACAAGGCCGCTGATGATGTGGGCACCCGTGACGATCTGGACAAAATTGGCAAGAAGGCCAAAAAGACCTTGAAGAAGTTATTTGGCAATTGAGCCCGCGAAACCCTCAAAAGTTGAAATTTGTTTGTTTGCGCAATTTTTAGTATTCAAGCGGGCGTGGGTTATGTGATTTTTTTCATTTTGTTCTTGAACAGCGGCGCTTTTTGACCTATATGCGCCTTATCGTGTCTCTGCCGATCAGGCTCGGCTTCACACTTTTCTAACTGCAAGTGTCTCAGCCTCCAAACTCCACCAGAACATCGATAAAGGTTTCTTGCGCGACTTCGCGTGAGAAATTTAGACAATTGCATATGATGAAAAGGACTATAATATGCCATCAGGTACCGTAAAGTGGTTCAACGCCCAAAAGGGTTTTGGATTTATTCAGCCATCGAATGGCGGCCCAGACGTATTCGTACACATTTCAGCCGTTGAACGCGCTGGCATGAGCGGATTGAACGAAGGACAGAAGATTGCCTTCGAAATCGTCGCGGACAAGCGCACCGGCAAATCTTCAGCCGGTGATCTCAAGGCTGAATAAGACTTTTGCAGCATTAAACCCTCGGATGGTCAGCCACGGATGAACTGGCGACGAAATCCGGGTGTTTAGCAATCGTTGACTGATGAAATCGCGTCCGGATCCGGACGCGATTTTTTTGTTTGGGGGGTGTGATTTGATGACGTTGCGTTTCAAAATCAACGCTTATGCAACGCTTTCGGCTTAGATTGCATCATCATTTGGCCGCAACATATTGAGATACCGCCAATAAGTAATGAGATCGGCAAAGGGTCGGCCGTTCGATTTTTCTTGACTGTGGTCCGATTGCGGCGGAATTTGGTCGATTAAATGGCCTGTTTCGGGAGGTTGAATTGAACACGACTGACAATGACAAGGATTTTGAGGCCTATCTTGAAAAATTCAAGCCCCTGATCCGCGATGAAGGCGGGGAGAACTCCATTTTTGACGAGAAAAGCGTTGTCAAAAACCTAAATGTGCATCCGAATGGTGCGCGACAAGCCAAACGCGATGTGCCTCAGGATATTCAAAATAAACTGTTTGAGAACGCGCTCCGCTATTCTTGAAGCTTTTTGATCGCCACAAAATGTTGTGACGGACGGCAACCTTCCCCGCACGCAAATATCAATAACACAAGGTCTTAAGGGAATGGGAAATGTTGGTTCCGGATGGCGGATTTTATTATTTTCTGTCAAAAAAGACGAACTTTGAAATTCACTTTAAAACCTTTGTGCACATGCAAATGGCAGCGCGTGGTTTGGATGTGACGTTTACGCGGCGGGCCGTCAGTGACGCCTATGAGCTATGGATCGAGACCAGCTCAATTTGGGGCAGAAGTCTCAAAATGCGCATTTGGGACAGGGAGGGTTTGCCAGAAAATTATTGTTGGCAACCAGTCAAGAATTATGCAGGTGTTTTAAGTCCCATCAAACTGTCCGGCCAAATGCTCTGGTGCCTGAACCACTGCAAGCCAATTGAGGATATTTTCCCGTTATCGCAAGATCGCACCGACGAGCTGATCCGCAGCGGGGTAAATGTTTCCAACCCGGTTTTTTCCACTCGAAGAAGTCCTTTGGCCGGTGTGGCAGACTTTGCTGCAAGCCGCGCTGCCAGTGAAACCACGCAGCCGCCCAGACCTGACTACACCTACACCCTGCTCGAAACCTATCCCAATGAACTCATGACTTTTCGCTATGTCGAATTGATATTCTGGCACATGCAATATGCGCGAAATATTGATGCGAGAATTGATCTCGCGAGGCCGCCCATGACCAAACACTATCTCACCAATCTCTGCTATTATCTCAAATGTGGAAATTTCACGGCTGACAATCTCTATATGGTCTTCAAGTCTCTTGATTTGATGGGACTCAATATTGGCGACTAGAAAATCGAGCGGTCAATCGAAATCCCTCATGCTGGATTTTCCGGTTATGCCTTGGCACCGTTTTCGCGGGACATAGCCTGCGGCTTTGCGGCTTCCTTTTGCGTGAACCGGAACGTGAAGGTTTAGGCAAATCTTTTGGCTATGCGTTGTTCCAGCATTTTCCGCACATCGCGATAGGCTTCGAGGATGTGTTCGCGGCTGCCTTGTTCAAGGGAGGGGTCGGGGATGGGCCAGTGTTCAACTTCAATGGCAAGGGTTTTTGCCATTTCTCGCGCGTGTTCGTCGGCTTCGGGTGACAGGGTGATGGCGAGGTCAAAGGTCGAATCGGCCAAGTCATTGAGGGAATGGGGTTTGTGGCGTTTCAGATCCAGGCCCACTTCTTCCATGATCTGGCCCACAAAAGGATCGGCATTGCCGGCGCGAATGCCGGCTGATGCCACATAGATCTTGTGCCCCAACAAATTGTGCATGAGAGCTGCAGCCATGGGCGAGCGGATGGCATTTTGCGTGCAAATGAAAAGCACGGCAGAGGGAATGCGTTTTTTTGGCGCTTGCATCAGTTGCCCTGCCACAACAATGAACAGACCAGCGTGAACAAGCGGCGGGCTGTTTGCTTGTCCATTTCAACCTTGCCGCTCAGGCGTTCGCGCAGGATTTCGCTGCCTTCATTATGAATGCCGCGCCTTGCCATGTCGATGGTTTCGATCTGGGCCGGATTGGCATTGCGCACGGCATCATAATAGCTTTCGCAGATGTTGAAATAATCCCGAACCACGGTGCGGAAAGGTGTGAGGGAGAGACCAAAGGCGATGATTGGTTGTTTTTTCTGATCGCGGACATCCAGTACGAGCCTGGTGGATTGACTGGACAGGATCAGATGATAAGGACCCGCCACACCATTCTTCAGGGCGAAGGCGTTGTCTTCCAACAAGTCATAAATGGCAGCCTTGCGTTCATGAATCGAGTCGGGCGATTGGCCCAAGGAGATGCTGGCATCAATATCGATGGCCATCAACCTGCTGGTTGCTGACTGGGTATCAGGTTTCATGTTGCGGTTCGCTTGCGGTGCCCCAGGCTGGGCCAAGATCATCAAGCTGAACATCAATACATTCGACGGTGAGGCTGATCTTGTGGCCGCCTGAGAAATGCAAGGTGATGTTGCCCGAGGGATCGTCTTTTACGCCAGCGGATTCGAACGTCAGGGCCAGAAGATTGAAAATCGTCTCTTGATTGACGGCGGCTGCAAACAAGCGTTTTGCCGATTGGACATGATTGAAGCGAAGCCCGGTGCGGCGGCGCAGCTTTTGTGGATTTTTATCCCATGTGGCATCCCAGGCAAAACGATTGGCTACCAGGGCAAATTGTTTGCGGCGTTGATCGAACTTGATGTGGCCAAGCGTGATGACAGCATCCTGCATCTGCACGGAAATGGCGCTGAGGTCAGCTTCGTCAAATGCCGTGAGATGCAACACTTCTATCAGTTTCCGGCGATCCGCGTGACATCGGCACCACAGGCTTGCAACTTTTCTTCCAGAGCCTCAAAGCCCCGGTCCAGATGATAGACCCGGTGCAACATGGTTTCGCCCGATGCCACAAGACCGGCAATCACCAGTGTGGCGGAGGCGCGCAAATCGGTTGCCATGACATCGGCACCGGTGAGCTTTTTAACGCCGCGGACTTCCGCCATGTCGCCATGCAGGTGAATATCAGCACCGAGTCTCGCCAATTCCTGCACATGCATGAAGCGGTTTTCAAAGATGGTTTCGCGGATGTGGCTGGTTCCGGTGGCCATGGTCATCAGGCCCATGAACTGCGCCTGCAAATCCGTGGGAAAACCGGGATAGGGATCGGTGGTCACATCAACCGGCAGGATGGCCGACCCATTGCGCTTCACCCGCAAACCGTCGTTGGTGGTTTCAACCGTGATTCCGGACCTCTGCATGGTGAGAACGACGTTTTCGATGGTGGAGGCAGTGGCACCGCGCAACAATACATCGCCACCCGTCATGCCAACGGCCATGGCATAGGTGCCTGCTTCAATGCGATCGGCGATCACTGTGTGATCAGCACCGTGCAGGGATGTAACGCCCGTGATGTGAAGGGTCTTGGTATGGATGCCTTCTATTCTGGCGCCCATCTTGATGAGGCAGTCCACCACATCACCGATTTCAGGTTCGGTGGCGGCATTTTCAATCGTCGTATCGCCCTTGGCCAACACCGCCGTCATCAAGGCTGCATGGGTTGCGCCAACAGACACTTTGTTGAAATGGATGTGGCCGCCCTTGAGGCCGTTTTTGGCCTTGGCGATGACGTAGCCATTTTCGATTTCGCAGGTCACGCCGAGTTTTTCCATGGCCAGCAAATGCATGTCGACGGGCCTTGTGCCAATGGCGCAACCGCCGGGCAATGACACCTTGGCTTCACCGCAACGGGCAATCAAGGGGCCCAGCACCCAGAACGATGCCCGCATTTTGGACACGAGTTCATAGGGGGCAAACGTATCGACAATGGTTTTGGCGGAGAGCTTCAGGGTTTCGCCCGCCGTTTGGCTCTGGCCTGCCTGCTTGCCAGCCGTTGTAATATCCACGCCCTGGTTGTTGAGAATTTTCTGCAGGCGAAGCGCATCGACAAGGCGGGGCACATTGCGCAAGGTGAGGGTTTCCGGCGTTAGAAGCGATACGATCATCAGCGGCAGGGCGGCGTTTTTGGCTCCTGAGATATCGATGGTGCCGTTGAGTTTGTTGCCACCGCGAATACGGATACGATCCATGTTGAATTCCCCAAACGGGCCTTGCACCCGCCGTCCCCGATGGACACATTGTGCATTGCCAAAGGCCCCTGCTTAGCAGCATATGTGGCGGCTTTGGGGCAAGGTCAAATATTTTAGCAAATCCGGGCCGATTTGGCTGAAATGCCTGAGTTATTGGCTTTTCACGACGGTTTTGGCTCTTCTGCAGCGATCCCGGTTTGCGGTTGGTCACGCTCCTTGGCTTTCCGGCGCTTCAGATTGTCGCGCAAAGCTGCGGCTTGGCGGGCTTTTCGGCGTTCGGCCGAGGTTGGTTGTTGGGTTAATTGTTGGGTTGGTGGTTTGATCATGGTGGCGAATTTGCCTTTGTGGCGCACATCGCGCAAGGTGGTTGCGAAATGTTTCGGCCTATGGCATTGGGAGCGCCATTCGCGTTGCTGCCGTAGCTCAGTGGTAGAGCACTCCCTTGGTAAGGGAGAGGTCGTGGGTTCGATTCCCCCTGGCAGCACCAGTTTCTCCCACAGTTTTCTGCCAGTTTTTTGGCGGGTTACGAGCTGCGCTTGACGCCGAACATCTTGCCATCGTTCTTTTTGATAAACAGGTTGGCGAGGGCATCGGCAACGTTTTCAGTGGTGAACTGGGGTTTTATGCCTTCGAACTTGCACGATGCCAGCACCTGCTCGACGATGAATTTGGGTTGGAAATAGGCCAGGGGCGCTTCGTTTTCGCGAACACCATTGATCACTTGGGTATAGATTTCTTGCGTCAACTGCAGGCCGATTTTCTGGGCCATGCCGATGAAAACCTTGCGGAACAGCGGTTCTGGCGGTTCAACGGTTTCCAGTTTGTAGCTGATGCGGCGCTGAAAGGCCGGGTCCATCAGATCATCGGGATGCATGTTGGTTGAGAAAATCACGATCTCATCGAAGGGAATCGTGATGCTCTTACCCGCATGGGTGGTCAGATAGTCGACGCGGCTGTTCAAGGGCACGATCCAGCGGTTCAAAATATCCTCTGGCTTGGCGCGTTGACGGCCAAAGTCGTCGATCAGAAATGTTCCGTTGAGGGCTTTGATATGGAGCGGTGCTTCATAAATCTTGGCGACGGGATTGAACTTGAGATCCAGCATCTCGATGGTCAATTCACCACCGGTGATCACCATGGGCCGATAGCAGGGCACCCAGCGCAGATCGACGCGGCTGCGGCGCAGGTTGGTGCCGCCTTGCTGTTCTGGCACGTCAGCCACCTGGCGGTGCACCGTCGGATCAAAAACCTTCATGATCTCGCCGTCGATATCGACGCAATAGGGCACGTAGATAACGTTCTGGAATATCTTGCCGACAATTTCGGCCACCGTGGTCTTGCCATTTCCGGCGGGGCCGTAAATCAGGATGGCATTGCCGGAATTCACGGCGGGGCCCAATCGGCTGACAAAACGTTCGGTCATCACCAGGCCTTCAAAGGCCTCGTCCAGTCTCTGGCGCGTTACGTGTTCATTGCTGACACGCTGGCGCATGATGCGGTCCTGATAATCAGGCAGTGACACGGGTGCGGGCCCAAAATACTGGCCGCGGGTCATGGCATCGACAGCCCATTCGCGCCCGGCCCGGGTCAGGTTCATGCGCAATTCGGCCATCGAACCACCGCTTGAGGCTGAGGTCAGGGATTCAATGAGTTTGCGGTCCTTGGCTTCCTGCAGCACCTGGTTGACGATGGTGCTGGACAATTTGAGCGCTTCGGCAATCGACGATGCGGTTTCGAGATTTTCCGAATACATGCCCTTGATGGCCAATTCGAGCAGGAACAGGGGATCGATGCCGGTGTCGGCCACGGTGATCGGGGCTTGCGGCGCATCGGCCAGAACTTTTTCGATCTGCTCCTTGGCCAACAGGCCAAGAGCGATAATACTATCACCCAGACGGCCACCATTCTGGTTCTGGTGCTCGATGGCCTGGTTGATCTGCTCAGCCGTAACCAAGCCCTTGGCCACCAGAATATTGCCCAATTTCATTGTAGCATCCCCTCAGGTTTTCCGTCACATGCGAATCAGGCATGCGAGACAGGAGAGCTATGGGGTGGATTGGTTAAAATTTGAGTGAATGGGGGTGGAGGATTGGTGGAGAGGGCGGAACTCGTATTGGCGGATGGCTCGCTCGCTGGGTTGTTTACCAACGCACCCTTTTTGGCCCATCAGATGCCGCAAGCGAGCGCCGTTCCCCACATTACTGTTGTCCCGTTATCCACCATTACCTTGTTTTTGCTTTGCCAGCATTTGAACGCCCAATGAACTCCATTCCGAACTATTTCCTGGCAGGCATCAATGCTGGAAGCGGCGGCGGGCTGTCGCTCATGGTGCGCAGGTAGGCGATGAGATTGGCCCGTGTTGCCGGGTCCTTGAACCCATTGAAACGCATCTTCGTACCTGGCACATAATCCACGGGCGCAGCGATGAAAGCGTTGAACTCAGCCAGCGTCCACGTGCCTTGAAGCCGGGAAAACGCTGCGGAATAGCCGGCCCCTTCAATACCTGCCTTTTGCTGTCCGAGAACTCCCCAAAGATTGGTCTTACTGCCGCTCAAACCGCCTTTGCCAATACTGTGACAGTCATTGCACGACACATTGAATATTTTCTCACCTTCGCTCGAAGAAGCAGACGCGAGGAATTCCGTGAACGGTTCGACAATTGGGCCTCGTGCACCATAGGCCCTGAGCAGATCGACAATGTCAAAGTGGCCACTGAAGGCGGCTGAATGGAGTGCGGGGTAACCGCCGTTTCCAGGAAACTCCTTTTTCACCTCGGTACCGTTGCTGCGGGCGTTAACGTCAGCACCGTTTGCGACAAGGAGATCAACGACACCTGCATGCCCACCTTCAGCAGCGGCATGCAGCGGAGTTGTTCCATCCTTCAAACGGGCACCGACATCCGCACCATTGGCAATCAGCGCGGCAACCACGCCTTCATTGCCTTTTCGGGCTGCCATGTACAGCGGGGTGCCAAATATCTTGCTGTCAGCGTTGACGTTGGCACCGTTGGCGATCAACAGTTCGGCCAACTCCCGGTTTCCCCACAGACTTGCCTGATGCAGTGGCGTGCCGAGGTTCCTTTGGTTTTGATTGATGTCCTCGCCGCTGGCAATCAGCTGCTTCACCTTGGCAAGATCGCCCGCCTTGACAGCGTCGTGAAGCGGGCCTGCAATGCCCTGTGAAACCAGCGCCATGAAAACGCCGACGAAAAGCAGAAGCTTGCGCATAGTCCCTCCGGTGATCCTGCGCTCCGTGTGAGGAGCGGGGCCAAATGGCTCCCGCAGCGCTGCAAGATATGTATCGTGCTTCGAAAGCCGGTGCCAAGGGCCGTGCCGGGCTATTGGGACACGACCGAGTTACGCCCGCCTTCGACTCCGCTATAGATCACGAGCAGCTTGGTTGCTCCATCGGCCACGTTGAAAGCCTGCATGTCAGTGTCCTGGGCCTCCACAAAGGCCTGGCCGGACTTGAAGCGCTTGGGCTCCTGTCCTTTGACGCGCACTTCGAGTTCCCCTTCCAAGACATAGACGAAGCTGGGGACCGGGTGCTGGTGCATCGCCGTGTGACCTTTTGGCTCGAAGCTGACCATCTCGGCGGTCACCTTGGCGGCACCTGTCGGATAAGCGATGGGTGCTGCCACCATGTTGGTGGCGGTGGCGAGCACCTCTTTCCGGCTCACGCCAGCGGCTGCTTTGTCGTCGGCTGCAAAGGCAGCGAAGGAAGCCGTCAGACAGAAGGCTGTCGCCACGGCTAAAATTGCTGTAAAGTTCATCTCGATCATCCTTTCTATTGACACTGATGACATGGCTCCGAGATTTCAGGTGATGCTGATCTTCCGGCCCACCTGGCCATTGCTTTCCCAGAACGTGTGCTTTTTGGCGATCAAGGGATCGTCCATGGCCGGTTGAACGCGTCCCTGCTTGTCGATGGCGCGCGAAATGATAGTGTGCTCGCCTTTTGCCGCCTGCCAATCGTGATACCATAGCTTCCAGGCATGTTCGGCGCTATCGGTGTCGTCGATCTGGGCTTCAATCCACGGGCCGTCGTCAATCTTGATCTCGACTTTTGCAATCGGCGCACCCCATGCCGCGCCCATGATGCGGTGGCCTTTGTCGTTGCTGGTGACTCTTGCGGGAGCGGATTTCAGCAAGGAACGCCCAACAGAGGTTTCGGACCAAACTGTCTCGCCATTGTGCTCTTCTTCGCGGATCGTCACATAGTTCCGTCCCATGAAAAGATTTTCGAAACGGTTGGAGCGGATTTCGATGCGCTCAAGCCATTTCACATTGGCGATGCCATACCAGCCTGGTGTAATGAGCCGCAGCGGGAAACCGTTGGCGGCGGGCAAATCAACGCCGTTCATTTCGTAAACGAGAAGATTGCCGGGTGCCATGGCGTCGGCAAGCGACATCGAGCGGGCAAATTTCTGGTGCATCTTCACGTCATGAAACGCGTCCTTGATTTCGACGTCGCCAACATCCGCCCCCCAGAACACCACTTCGATGCCGTTGTCTTTGATCTTGGCCTCTTCAAGCAGAGCGGCCAAAGGCGTTCCGGCCCAGCGTGCATTGCCAATGCCGCCGTTAAAAAATGGCAAGCCGTGGTTCCCGGAGCATTCCATGGTGAAGGTCACTTCCTGCCTTTGCCGCGCCTTGATGTCGGCCAAAGTCAATTCCATGGGCTTCTTCACCAAACCGCCGACTTCAAGTTTCCACTTGGAAGCGTCGATTTCCGGCAAATTGAAATGGGTGATCGCGAAGAACTTTTCGTTGGGCGTGATCCATGAGTCAAGATCTTCCCAAACGAGCTGCGATCTGATGACGTGCGGGACCGGATTGGTCGCAGGTTGATCGAGCCAGGCAACCACTGTTTCTCCGGGCAGGCTTGGAAACGCTTGGGCAAAACGTGATTGGAAGACAGTCAGTGCGGCGATGGCGGCGCATCCTGTGCTGATGACGTCGCGGCGATTGATAGCTTTCATGGCAATATCCTCCGTTTCCATGGTTGTCTTGGACGGAGAATTCGCCAACAAAAAATCATCCGCACCCCTCAAATGAGGGGTAAAGATCAGTGTCGGGCGGCGAGCTTGATTTGGGATACGCGCGCCACGAGTTCGGCCTGACGCCGTGCTCCTGTCTTGGCGAAGATTGTTTTCAACTGGCCACGCAGTGTCATGCAGGTCACGCCAAGTGTTGCAGCGATGGTGCTCAGGTCTTGGCCATCGCATATTGCCGCAGTCAAGCGGGCCTCGGCCCGTGTAAGACCAAAGACCAGGCCGAGTATGGCAGCATCCGCCAACAGCGGATGAGTGATGTCGGATATGATGAGTACGGCGCGGTTGCCATCGAAAATCTCGGTTGACGCACCGCTCACCGGCAATGCTTCAATCAGCAGCCATGGCGCGCGGTCCCGTGCGATGATCACTGGTCCGGGCAGTGGCGCTCCAGCGGATTTCGCGTATTGGAGACCCGCCAGGAAATGGTCAAGCCG
Source organism: Hyphomicrobiales bacterium (assembly GCA_031417515.1). Lineage (GTDB taxonomy): Bacteria > Pseudomonadota > Alphaproteobacteria > Rhizobiales > Aestuariivirgaceae > Aestuariivirga. The sequence continues at coordinate 23,660 of JANOVS010000026.1, read as the reverse complement.
TGCCAGGCTGGCGCTTGCGGCTGTCCACAGCTTGCCATTGCGGATGCCGAACTCGCTGCAGAACAAGTTCTCGGCCAGGCGGTTATAGAGACTCACCCGGCCATGGCGGTCAATCAGCACTGCAGCGCACCCCGTGCGCTCAAGGGTCAGGATTTCGTTTTGTGCGTTGCTTCGCACTATCTTGCCGGAAATGCTGACAATTCGGGCCACCCTCTGGGCAATTTCGGCGATGGGTTCAAGGATATCCGGAGCAAATGGTTCGGTGCCGCGGAAAAACGGCATGCACCAGTAACGGCCATCCGCGGAAAATATCCCGCAAGCCCATTGTAATGTGCCGCTGGGCGCGGAGATCACCTGATGGAAGCGCGAATTCCTAATTTCATCGTTGGTGAAAAGCTGCGACTGGAGAACCGACTGGTAACCTCGGCGGACATAAGGGTCACCCCGCGGTTCATAAACTGGCATCACCCAATCCTGGTTCTGTTGAGAGAGTTCAAAGTGTTTCGCCATGCCATTGGAGAACACCACGCCAAACTGTCGGTCACAAACATCGTGTGGCAGGATCCCGCAGGCGGTTGCGCCAATCGAATAGGCCAGATCATCCAGTGCCGAGGCCCAGCGACCTGGCGTGGCGATCGCGTCATAACACGATTCAAGTGCGCGTTCGGTGACTTGGGAGAGCGCCATTGGATACACCTCCGTGATTGGGTTCTATTACCACGCTCTTGTTCGCCGCGCCAGAAGGTCGAAGACATGGGACAACGCAACCGGATGAGGAAGTTCGTGACAAAGGAGTGAAGTGCTGAATCTGACATTATCCTCTGATACCACTTCCATGGGTGCTGAAGGAGGTGCTGGAACGGATGCGCTTGAGCGATCCTGTTGACCCCAACTGTCGGGAGTTACGGTGCCACTCCACTTAATTATCTTTCAAGTCTTTATGGAGTGCAGTGCTTGTTGCAACCACACTCTCCTTCAGCCATCGCAAGTACACGAATTTTGGCGTCGTTTGGACGCCCCTAAAAGCGGCGTGGTGGCACCAGAATTACGGCCCAGGCGAATGAGCGGAACTAACTTGACGCGCACAGATCATGTGCATATCATATGCGCATGGGATACCTCAAACGGCCAGTCAATTTGTCCATCGACGCAGCGCTTATTGCAGATGCCAAGTCCAGCGGTGTCAACCTCTCAGCCATGCTCGAAAAAGCCTTGCGGGTAGAGGTTCGTGAACGTTGGCAACGCGACAATGCTAAAGCCATTGCCGCATTCAACGAACACGTTGAAAAAGACGGCATGTGGTCCGACGGCTGGCGCGAATGGTGATCCGACAGTACGACATCTTTGTCAATCCAGATCAACCGTCAGTAAGACTCATTCCTTATTTCATAGTTTTGCAGTCTGACTTGCTGATGCCTTTGGCGACGATCATTGTCGCACCGCTTCGACCATGGCCTTCGCCTAGGGCATTGACCAAACTCAATCCCACACTCAAAATTGGCAAGCAAGAATTCTATGTCGAGATGCAAAGTCTGGCAGCCGTCCCCGCCAAACGATTCCGAGACGTGAAACGCAACGCGGCCGAAATGCATGACGCCTGTGTGGCGGCTATCGATATGCTGTTTACAGGGATTTGAAGCATGAGACATAGCGGTGCCACTCCACTTAATTTTCTCTATAACTCAGGTGAGTGCAGTACTTGTATTAAACACCCCCTCCCCCTTCCGCCTTCGCAAATGCTTCGGCGGACGCAGTCGGGTACTCCCCCACGCTTTGCGTGAGGGAGAAAGGTGGCAGTGGTTGGTTCAGTAGCAGAACCTATGCCGTTGTCGCATTGCATATCCGCAAGGCCTTGATCTGGGTGGCGTGGTGGCTTTTGAAGATGGCGTTGCCGGCTACCAGCACGTTGGCACCTGCCCTTATTGCGGGGCCTGCGGTTTCCACGGTGATGCCGCCGTCGACTTCGATATCGATGTTGCGACCGCCTGCGAGGGCTTTGGCTTGGCGGATTTTTTCCAGCATTGCGGGGATGAAGCTTTGGCCGCCGAAGCCTGGATTGACGGTCATGATCAAGATGAGGTCGAGACGGTCGATGACATGTTCCAGCACCGAAACAGGTGTGGCGGGATTGAGGGCCACACCGGCTTTTTTGCCCAAGCTGCGGATGGCTTGCAGGGAACGGTCGAGATGGGGACCAGCTTCAGCGTGGACGGTGATAATATCGGCTCCAGCGCTGGCAAAGGCCGCGAGATAGGGATCGGCGGGGGCGATCATCAGATGCACGTCAAACAGCATTTTGGTGAGGGGCCGGATCGATTGCATGATCGGCGTGGCAAAGGAAATATTTGGCACGAAATGCCCGTCCATCACATCGATATGCACCCAGTCGGCACCGCCCGTTTCGATGGCGCGGATTTCTTCGCCGAGTTTTGAGAAGTCGGCGGCAAGGATGGAGGGGGCGATGAGCAGGGGGCGGGTTTGCATTGATGGGATAGTCATGGGCAGGGCTTGTATCAAAGAAAATGGGAGAGGGGTAGACTTCCCTCTCCCGGCTTCGCCACCCTCTCCCGCGAGGGGAGAGGGAAGGAAGGGAGAACTTTAGGCGATCAGTTTGCCGAAATGGGCGGCGGTGTCGCTCATGCGGTTGGAGAAGCCCCATTCATTGTCGTACCAGGTGAGGATGCGGACGAACGTGCCTTCCACCACCTTGGTTTGATCCATGTGGAAATTCGACGAATTGGGATTGTGGTTGAAGTCGATGGAGACGTTTGGATCCAACGTGTAGCCGAGAATGCCTTTCAGGGGGCCTGATTCAGCCGCGGCCTTGATGGCGGCGTTGATTTCCTCGACCGTGGTGCTGCGCTTGGCAACGAATTTGAAATCGACACACGACACATTCGGCACGGGTACGCGGATCGAGGTGCCGTCGAGTTTGCCTTTGAGTTCAGGAATCACCAGGCCAATGGCCTTGGCGGCTCCGGTTGAGGTGGGGATCATCGACATGGCGGCAGCGCGGGCGCGGTAGAGGTCCTTGTGCATGGTGTCGAGGGTGGGTTGATCGCCGGTATAGGCGTGGATGGTGGTCATGAAGCCATGGCTGATGCCAACAGCATCATTCAACACCTTGACCACGGGGGCAAGGCAGTTGGTGGTGCAAGAGGCATTGGAAATGACCATGTGATCCTTGGTCAGCGTGTTGTGGTTGACGCCATAGACGATGGTGGCATCGGCGGCATCACACGGGGCCGAGACGATGACGCGCTTGGCGCCTGCAGCGATATGGGCCGAGGCCTTGTCCTTGGCGGTGAAAATGCCGGTGCATTCCAAAACGATGTCAACGCCCAGATCCTTGTGGGGGAGTTGGCTGGGGTCTTTCACCGAAGTGACCTTGAAGGTGTCTGATCCGATAGAAATCGAATCGCCCTTGACGGTGACGGCGTGGGGAAAGCGGCCATGCACCGAGTCATAGCGCAGGAGATGGGCGTTGGTTTCGACGGGGCCCAGATCGTTGATGGCCACAACGTCGATGTCGGTGCGGCCTGATTCATAAATGGCACGGACGATATTGCGGCCGATACGGCCAAATCCATTGATTGCGACACGGGTTTTCGCCATGGGTGGTTCTCCTCTGATGTTCGATGGAGGGGCTTATAGAGATTTTATGACGATGCGAAAGCGGAAAATGAGGGGCGCACCTCAAGGGGTGGGAGGCGTACTGGGTCGGGCACCCCCTCCCCCCTTCGGGGTACTCCCCCACGCTTCGCGCGAGGGAGAAAATATTTTCTTCCTCGGCCTCTTGGCCGGGGGAGTACGGCGAAGCCGGGAGGAGGTGGATGGGCTTGTTATACCTTCACCCACTTCGCATTACCCTTGGATGACTTCACGCAGGCTTCGATGAAGGCCATGCCGTCGATGCCGTCCTGGATGCCGGGATAGGCTACGGCTTTGTCGGGTTTCTTGCCTTTGCGGGCGGCTGTTATGGCTTTGGCGACTTCTGCGTAGACGTTGGCGAAGCCTTCGAGATAGCCTTCGGGGTGGCCGGGGGGAATGCGGGTGACGCGGGCCGCTGCGGGGCCTGCGCCTGCGCCACCGCGGGTGATCAGGCGTTTGGGTTCGCCGAAGGGTGTGTACCAGAGATAGTTGGGATCGGCTTGTGTCCATTCCAAGCCGCCCTTGGTGCCGTAGACGCGGAGTTTCAGGCCGTTCTCATGGCCGGGGGCGACTTGCGATGCCCAGAGCATGCCGCGTGCGGCGGTGCCGTTCTTGGCCTTGAAACGCAGCATGGCGTTAACGTTGTCATCGAGCAGGCGGCCCTTGACGAAGGACGTGAGGTCACAGGAGATTTCGGCGAGCGAGAGGCCAGACACATCGCACATCAGTTGATAGGTGTGGGTGCCGATATCGCCGACGCAGCCGCCTGCACCCGAGCGCTTGGGATCGGTGCGCCAGGCGGCTTGTTTTTGCCCGGTTTGTTCCAGTGCGGTGGTCAGCCAGTCCTGGGGATATTCGCCTTGTACCAAACGGATGTCACCCAGTTCACCTGCGGCGACCATGGCTTTGGCTTGGCGGATCATCGGATAGCCGGAGTAATTGTGGGTGACGGCAAAGATGAGGTTCTTGTTTTTGGCCAGCAGGGCTTCGAGGGATTTGGCTTCCTTGAGGTTCAAGGCCAGAGGCTTGTCGCAGATCACATGTATCCCTGCGTTGATGAAGGCCTTGGCGGCGGGGACATGCACATGGTTGGGGGTGACGATGGCGACGGCTTCGATGCCGTCGGGGCGTTTGGATTCGGCGCGGGCCATTTTCTCGAAGCTGCCGTAACTGCGGTCGGGATCGAGGCCCAAGTCGGCGGCGGAGGCGGCGGCTTTTTGAGGGTCAGCTGAGAGTGCACCTGCGACGAGTTCATACTGGTCGTCGATACGGGCGGCGATGCGATGCACGGCACCGATGAATGCCCCCTGCCCGCCGCCGACCATGCCCAAACGGATGCGGCGTGTGGATTTTTCTGATGTGCCTGTAACCATTGTTGTCTCCTGGAGTCGTTGTGTGTCTGGCACCCCCTCCCCCCTTCGGGGTACTCCCCCGGCCAAGAGGCCGAGGGAGCAAAGTGTTTTCTCCTCCCTCGGCCTCTTGGCCGGGGGAGTACGGCGAAGCCGGGAGGGGGTGGTTGACTTATTTCAATCCCAACATGCGTCGCGCTTTGCCCGTATCCGTGCTGCCTGCCGCAAAATCATCAAAGGCTTTTGCCGTTGTCTTGATGATATGGCTTTCGATGAAGGGGGCTCCTTCCCTCGCACCTTGCTCGGCGTCTTTCAGACAGCATTCCCATTCCAGCACGGCCCACGAATCATAGTTGTGCTGTGCCAATGCTGAGAAGATGGCGCTGAAATCGACTTGGCCATCACCCAATGAACGGAATCTTCCGGCGCGGTTGGTCCAGTTCTGGAAGCCGGAGTAGACGCCTTGTTTGCCTGTGGGATTAAATTCGGCATCCTTCACATGATAGGCGAAGATGCGCTCGTGGTAGATGTGGATGAATTCGACATAGTCCAAATGCTGCAAGAGGAAATGCGAGGGATCGTAGTTGATGCCGCAAGCCTTGTGATTGCCGGTTTGTTCGAGGAACATTTCGAAGGTGGTGCCGTCAAAGGTGTCTTCGCCGGGATGCAGTTCGAAGCCGACTTTCACATCATTGTCGGCCATGACATCAAGCAGGGGTTTCCAGCGCTTGCCCAATTCCTTGAAGGCTTCTTCGATGAGGCCGGGTGGACGGGGTGGCCAGGGATAGAGATAGGGCCAAGCCAAGGCACCGGTGAAGGAAACCTGACGGGTGATGCCGAGATTGGATGAGGCTTTGGCCGCGAGCTTGATCTGCTCGCAGGCCCATTCCTGCCGGGCCTGCACATTGCCTTGCACGGCCGCCGGGGCAAAACCATCAACCGCAATATCATAGGCGGGATGGATGGCGACGAGATGGCCTTGCAGATGGGTGGAGAGTTCGGTGATGACGACGCCGTTCTTTTGGGCAATGCCTTTCAACTCGTCACAGTAAGTTTTGCTTGTTGCGGCTTTTTGCAGGTCGAACAGTCGGCCATCCCACGTGGGAACTTGCACGCCTTTATAACCGATGGAACCTGCCCATTTGGTGATTGAGTCGAATGAGTTGAAAGGTGCCGCATCGCCTGCAAATTGCGCGAGGAATATGCCGGGGCCTTTGATGTCTGTTGCCATTGTTGTTGTTTCTCCAATAAATCAGTTCAGCAGTATGAGTTGACCAAATTTTCCAGCCGTTCCTGCATTCCGGATTTGGGCTGCGGGTTGATGTTTTGTTTCTCCACGCGGGCGGCGATTTTTTCGAGGCTTTCTTTGCCCGCGAGCATGGCTTTGTTGGCGGGTTCCTTCCAGCCGGAATAGCGCTCGTCGACAATGGTCAAAAGCTTTGCATCTTCGACCATGGCTTCGGCGTTGAGCAGCGCTTTGGCGCAGGCATCCATGGAGCCGACGTGGGCGTGGATGATGTCGTCAGGGTCGATGGATTGACGCCTGATCTTGGCATCGAAGTTGAGGCCGCCTGTCGTGAAGCCACCGGCTTTCAGGATTTCATACATGGCCAATGTCATTTCGGGCACGTTGACGATGAACTGGTCGGTGTCCCAGCCGGATTGATAGTCGCCACGGTTCATGTCGATGGAGCCGAAAATGCCAAGGGCTGCAGCGAGAGCGATTTCGTGTTCGAATGTGTGGCCCGCGAGGATGGCGTGGTTTTGTTCGATGTTGAGCTTGACGTCCTTCTGGGCTCCCAAGGACAGGATGGTGGCATAGACGGTGGCCACGTCATAATCATACTGGTGCTTGGTAGGTTCTTGTGGTTTTGGCTCAATCAGGATCGGGCCCTTGAAGCCAATCTTGTGCTTGTATTCAATGACCAGCGACAACATGCGCTTGGCTTGTTCAAGCTCTTGGCCGATGCGGGTGTTGAGCAGGGTTTCATAGCCTTCGCGGCCGCCCCACATGACATAGTTTTCACCATCCAGACCCTTGGTCACATCCATGGCGTGTTTGATCTGTGCGGCAGAATAGGCAAAAACATCGGGGTCAGGATTGGTTGCAGCGCCCGCCATGAAGCGGCGATTGGAAAACATGTTGGCGGTGCCCCACAACAGTTTCTTTTTTGACTTTGCCATTTTCTTTTCGATGTAGGCTGCGATGGCCGAGACATTGGCATTTGACTCTTTCAGCGATGCACCTTCGGGCGCAATGTCGCGGTCGTGGAATGCGAAAAAGTCGATGCCTGTCAATTCCATGGCTTCGAACATCACGTCGGCTTTTTGGCGGGCGGAACCCATTTCGTCTTTGCTGTGGTGCCAGTCCCGCATGAAGGTGTCGCCGCCAAAAGGATCGGATCCCGGCCAGCAGGTTGTGTGCCACCAGCAGATGGCGAAACGCAATTGCTCGGCCATGGTTTTGCCCATGACGGTTTTCTTTTTGTCGTAGTAGCGGAAGGCCAATTCCTTCTTGCTCTTGGTGCCATCGAAGGCCACGGGCTTTTTGAGATTGAAAAATGTCATGGGAGTTTGATGTCCTTGATGGCGGGATAGATTTGTTTATAGCGTTGAAACTGGTCTTCGTAAGCCGCCCTAGCAGATTTTTCCGGCGTGATGGTTTTGGCGATTTTTGGTTTGGTGAAAACCTGTTTGAAATTGGCCCCCGTTGCTGCGACGAGCCCCATGCGGGCGGCCCCAAAGGCGCCACCAATATCACCAGCGGCTGGCAGATCAATGGGAAGGTCAAGTGTCGTGGCGATGATCTTCATCCAGAGTTCGGATTTGGTGCCGCCACCGACGGCCATCAGGCGCTTGATTTTTGCACCACCTTCACGCAAGGCCTCGAGATTGTCGGCGAAGGCAAAGGCAAGACTGTCCATGGCGGCGTGGGTCAAGGTCTTGCGGTCGGTTTCGTGGGCCACGCCCATCATCAGCCCACGCACATCGGCATCGCCAACGGGGGAACGTTCGCCTGAGAGATAAGGCAGCATCAAAGTGGATGACGGGCCTTTGAGTTTGTTGCCAAGTGCTTTGGTCAATTGCGGGGCCGGGGTTTGCAACAGGCCCGCCAGCCATTCAAGGCTTGCGGTGGCTGAGAGGATGACGCTCATCTGATGCCAGGTGTTGGGTGTGGCATGGCAAAAGGCGTGGACCATTTTTGAGGCATTGGGGCTGAACTTGTCGTTGGAGACAAAGATGACGCCTGAGGTGCCGATGGAAAGAAAGCCTGCACCTTCGGTGACGGCACCAATGCCGCAAGCTGATGCAGCATTGTCGCCACCGCCGCCTGCAACGACGGGCTGCTTGGGCATGCCCCAGGACTTGGCGACGGAAGCAGACAATTGCCCTGTTGCCTCGGTGCCTTCAAACAGCTCCGGCATCTGGTCACGGCGCATGCCTGAGGCTTTCAATAAAAGATCCGACCACTGACGATTTTTGATGTCGAGCCAATAGGTGCCGGAGGAGTCTGACATGTCGGAGGCATAGTCACCCGTCATGCGCAGGCGGATATAGTCTTTGGGCAGCAGGACTTTTGCAACTTGGTCGAAAATTTTGGGTTCGTGTTTTTTGATCCAGACGAGTTTGGGAGCTGTGTATCCTGCCAGTACAATATTGCCCGAGTGGGAAACGGCTTGCGGCTCGCCTTCCATGATTTCGCGGCATTCCCGGCCTGATCTTGCATCATTCCACAGGATGCAGTCGCGCAAGGGTTTGCCGTTTTTGTCGATGAGGGTTGCACCATGTTGCTGGCCGGAGAGGCCGATGCCTTCAACCGCTGCAACTTGCTTGGGCTTTTGTTTGCGCAGGGCTGCCACAACAGTGTTGGCGGCTTTCCACCAATGATCAGGGTTCTGTTCGCTCCAACCGGGATGGGGGCGTGAGACTTTGAGGGGCGAGGACGCCGTGGCGATGATTTTCTGCCTAGCGTCCATAAGAACGCCCTTCACTGAGGACGTGCCAAAATCCAGTCCGAGATACATTGTTACAATCCGCCCTGCTTTATTGTTCCAACGTCCATTGAATTGAATGTACGTCTCCCGGCCCCCACCTCCGCCCTTCGGGCACCTCCTCCCCGCGAAAGGCGCGGGGCTGGAGGGCAGATCACCCTCCAACCCGATTCTTCATCGGGGAGGAGGAGGCCGAAGGCCGGAGGTGGGGGCCGACAGAAGCGGTTTCAACGGGCCGTTGGTATTGTTTATTGGTTGAGAGAATACAGGAAGTTTCGCGGGTGCCAAGGGGTATGAGGTCCCTTCGTTGGACGTCGACATCCCTACCCCATGACCTTGCTACCGAGGCTGTGGCCGATGTTGGCGATGGAGGTGGGTTTTGCAGTTCGCATTTCCTCAACACTGCGAATGTTCTTGCGCGCCGCGCCCGACCATTCGCGGGTTTTGACTTTTGGATTGCGCAGGCGTTCTTTCGCAGCGGGAATGGCGTGGGCGTATTGGGGTAACCATGCTGCTTGGGCGACCAGCATTTCATCGACCATTTGCCAGACTTCATCAGGCGTGCAAATGGCCCCCACCAGCGGATCGTGCAACACGGCAAGCTTCAACAAATCCACGTCACCCGTCATGGCGGCTTCAACTGACATGCGCTGCACGTTGATCGAAGATATGCAGGTGGCGGCACAGGCCAGTGGCAGTTCAATGCCTTCCAGCATGTGAATGCCGAAACGGTCTACATAGCCCGGTGATTCAATTATGCTGTCAGCTGGCAAGTTTGTGATCGTGCCGCCGTTCTTCACATTGAAGTGTCCACGATAGGCGCGGCCGGTTTCCATGGCTTCGATGATCCACGATGCGTGTTCGTCAGTACGCTGATAATCTTTCAGCGACTTTCCTGCTGCTTCGAGAAACAACGGGAAGTCCTGTTCAAACCAGTTGCGGTTTTCGGTTGAGTAGCGCAGATAGCCCCCGGTTTCGCCATGGATCCAGTCAGTCATTGATATCCAATTGTTGATTTCCTCCGGGCGCTTGCGATACCACGGCAGGTATTCCGAGAGGTGGCCGTTGGATTCGGTGGAGTATGAACCGAAACGCTTCAGCACATCGATGCGGACTTTCTCTTGTTCGGCAAACACCGGATGATTTTCAAATGCGGCCACAAGTTCGTCTTTGGAAATATTGCGCCCCTGGTGATTGAGGCCGACGTACCAGGTTTGATGGTTGATGCCGGAGCAGATGATGTCAAGATCCGTGTACGGATGAATGTTGAGTGCCGTCGCAATCTGCCGCCAGCCGTTTTGAACACCATGACAGAGCCCCACGGTGTTGACCTTGCCGTGATCAAGACAGGCCCAGGTGTTCATGGCCATGGGATTGGCATAGTTGAGATGCAGCAAATCGCTGTGAGCCAGTTCCCGCATGTCCCGGCAGAAGTCCATCATCGCCGCCATGGTGCGCTGGCCATACATGATGCCGCCTGCACAAATGGTGTCTCCCACGCATTGGTCAACGCCGTATTTCAGGGGAATATTCACGTCGGTGGCATAGGCCTCAAGTCCTCCGATGCGCACGCAGTTCATGATGTATTTTGCACCGTCAAAGGCTTTGCGACGATCTGTTGTGGCGGTGATTTTTGTGGGGAGTTTATTTACATCGACAAGCCGCTGGATGATTTGTCTCGCCATATCGAGATTTTTTTCGCTGATGTCAGTAAGGGCGATTTCAATTGCCGCAAACTCCGGCACTTTCAGAATGTCGCTGACGAGTTTCTTGGTAAAGCCTATTGAACCAGCGCCGATGATTGCGATTTTGAATGTCATGTGGAAGTCCTCAAAGTGACGCCAAAAATTCCCGATGCCCCAATGCCTGGTGTGCGGCCTTGCGATATTCCGCTGTGAGGCTATCAGCCGTGGTCTTCGCTTTCTTCCTCAATGTCGGCATGGCTTCCATGTGTTTTTGCGCGACACCGCGATTGAGCAGCCCCAAGCCATCCAGCACCGGATAATGCAACTGCTGTTCGGTGTGGGCAAAGCGGCCGGGCAGTGGTGCGAAGTCTGCATGGGATGGCATTTTATTTTGCCACATGGCCAATCGGGCTTTCGTGGGTTCACCGATGCAGTTCTCTGTAACATGTCGCCAAAATGGCGTGTCACGGCGATGGCTGACATAATGCAGGTTGATGAAATCACGAAAGTCATCGACTTGTCGCGCTGCAAATGAATTGTAGGCGTTGCGGTCACCTTCAGTCCGATTCATGTGAAAGGTTGTGAACACCAGCATTTGCACAACGGTGCCGTGAATGGAGGTGGCTTCCAGCGGCTCAAGAAACGATGATGACAATCCAAGTGCCAGACAATTATTGATCCAGGCATGCTTCTGCCGCCCCACATCAAAACGCAAATCATTGCGCGGCTCTATTTTATGACCGAGCACTGTTTCGATTTCGGCTTGTGCCTGTTCCGGATTCAAGAACGCGTCGGAATAAACATAGCCACAGCCGAAGCGGGTTTGCGTGGGGATCGACCACAGCCAGCCGGATTTTTGCGCCCAAGCCAGCGTGTAGGGTGGAATTTCTTGGCCTTCCTTGAGATCAATCCAGAAGGGCATGGCGCGGTTGACGGGGAGTTGATCGCGGTATGAGTTCCATTCTCCGCCCAATTCCTTGCCAATCAGGCTTTTGCGAAAACCAGTGCAATCGATGAAAAAATCACCCTCAACGCTTTCGCCATCTGTCAAAAGTTTTGTGATGTCACCCGTTGTTGCATCGCGCTCGGCACCCTGCACTTGCGCATCAATGGTCGAAACACCTTTTGATTTTTTGCGCAGCCATTTGCCGGCCAGCGCCTGATCAAAATGATAGGCGTGGTGAAAGGGGCTCATCGGCATCAACCCGCCACCTTGCTTTTGGGCAAACGGTGACTTGTTCTGATCGAGCAAGTATCCAAATAGATGGGTGTCAGTTACCTTGCGGCCAGCTGCCACGGAAAAAATGTCAATGTAACTTTGCTGCATTCCACCCGGTGGCTCGACCACCAAATGCGGATCATCAATCGGGCCATCATAGTGATGGCCAATGGCTTTCCAGTCCTTGTGACGGATGCCAAATTTTATGGTGGCTTCGGTTTCACGCAAGAATTCAAACTCGTCCAAGCCGAAGTGCTTGAGCATTTGGCGGAACACCGCGGTGGTGCCTTCGCCCACACCTATGGTGGGGATTTTTGAACTTTCGACCACGGTGATGGTGGCGTTCAGCTGTTGCCGCTTCACGGCGTCTTGCAGCATCAATGCCGCAAGCCATCCCGCCGTTCCGCCCCCAACGATGACGTAACGCGTGGTCATTCAGCGGCCTGTCTCGGTTTCTGCACCTTTGCGAATTCCGGCAGCCAAGCATCATGGGCCGACAAGAGGTCGTCGGTAAGGTCCCATATCTGCTGCAAGTCAAGTTCAGCAGCGGTGTGGGGGTCCATCATGGCGGCGTGATAGATGTGTTCGCGGTTCTCGGTCATCAGTGCACGGACGGTCAGTTCCTGGACGTTGATGTTGGTGCGGATGAGGGCTGTGAGTTGTGGTGGCAATTCGCCCACAAAAGTTGGTTGAATGCCGCGGTCATCGACCAGGCAAGGCACTTCCGCCGCGCAATCATCGGGCAGCGATGTGATGCAGCCATTGTTGCGCTGGTTGCCATAGATGACGGAGGGTTCACCGGTCCAGACGGAATTGACAATCGCTGAAGCATACTCATGGCTTGGCTTCAGCTCCATGGGCTCACTCTTCAACGCATTGGACTCGCGCTTCCAACGGGCGATCTGTTCAACGCAACGCTTGGGATATTCATCCAGCGGAATGCCAAACTTTTCAATCAGGTCTTCGCGCCCCTCCTTGATAAAATAAGGCGTGTATTCGGCAAAGTGTTCTGAGCTTTCGGTGACAAAGTAACCCAAGCGTTTCAGCATCTCATAGCGCACCTTGTTGGGGCAGCGGGGGTTCCAGCTTGATGGCTTGGGGTATCGGCCTTCCGTATAACCACGCAGCAGGTCGGGATAGAGGTTCTTGTAGCTGCCATCCCTTTGCTTGTGTTCAAACTTCAAATAGAACGCCATGTGGTTGATACCGGCGGCGCGATAGCGAATTTCCCCGATGGGAATGTCAAGATCGCGGGCCAATTCTTCAGCGGTTCCTTGCACGGAATGACAGAGACCCACCTGTTTGATTTTTGGATATTTCGCCGAGATGGCCCAAGTGTTGATGGCCATGGGGTTCACATATTGCAAGAGTTGTGCGTCCGGGCACACCTGCATCATGTCTTCGCAGATGCTCCAGAGATGGGGCACGGTGCGCAGGCCGCGCATGATGCCGCCGACGCCCAGCGTGTCGGCAATGGTTTGGCGCAGTTTGTATTTTTTCGGCACTTCAAAATCGGTGACAGTGCAGGGTTCATAACCACCGATCTGGAAGGCCACGACAACAAAATCGGCCTTTTCCAAAGCTTTCCGCTGGTTCATCTGGGTTTCAATCCTGGCGTTCACGCCAAGGGTTGAAATCATTTTGCCTGCAATGATTTCTGATTCAGCCAGCCGTTCCGGGTTGATGTCCATCAAGGCGATAGTTGCGGCAGAAAGTGCCGGACGCTGGAGAATGTCGCCGATGATGTGTTTCATGAAGACGCTTGAACCTGCGCCGATGAAGGCAATTCGGGGATTTGCAGACATGAGGTGTATCCTTTCTCTAGGCGGCGATGTCGAATGCCGCGCGCACAAGGCGCTTGGTATAGTCGGTTTTAGGGTTGGTCAGAACGTCTGATACGGCACCTTGTTCCATAATTTTGCCGTTCTGCATGACGATGACGCGGTGGCAGAGGGCACGCACAACTTTCAAATCATGGGAGATGAACAGATAGGAGAGGCCGCGTTCGCGTTGCAGTTTGCGCAGGAGTTCGACGATTTGGGCTTGCACTGACAAGTCCAGTGCCGACGTGGGTTCATCCAGCATGATGAATTCCGGTTCCATGGCGATGGCCCTTGCAATGGCCAAACGCTGGCGTTGGCCGCCGGAGAATTCATGGGGAAAGCGCGAGAGAATGTCGGTGGGCATGCCGGAATCTTCGAGGGCTTTTCTCACGCGCTCCAGACGGTCCGCGTCGCTTGAGCCAATCTTGTTGACGATCAACCCCTCCTCAATAATTTGGCGCACGCTCATGCGCGGGTTCATGGAGGAGAAGGGGTCTTGAAAAACGATCTGCATGCGGCTGCGGAAGGGGCGCAGGCCATTGCGATCAAGTTTTTCAATGCGCTTGCCATCGAAGGATATTTCACCTTCCTGTGGGTTAAGCAGGCGGATGAGGGCTTGGCCAAAGGTGGTTTTGCCGGAACCTGATTCACCGACAAGGCCAAGTGTCTCGCCGCGCTTGAGATCGAGGCTGAGACCATCGACGGCTTGCAGGGGATGATAAGTGGCGTTGAACAGGCCGCCGCGTTTCAGGGTGTAGGTCACGCGTATATTATTGCCGACAAGAATGCTGGGTTGATCGCCGACCAGCGGATTGGCGATGCCTTTGGGATCAGACGACAGCAAGCGTTTGGTATAGGGATGTTGTGGATTATCGAACAAGGTTTTGGTGAGGTTGTGCTCTTTCACTTCGCCGTGCTGCATGACGTAAACACGATCAGCAAATTGTCGCACCACTGTCAGATCATGGGTGATCAGGATGACGGCCATGCCGTATTTGTCTTTGAGGGCCTTGATGAGATTTAAAATCTGCGCCTGCACAGTGACGTCAAGGGCTGTCGTTGGTTCATCAGCAATTAAAATATCAGGGCGGTTGGCAAGCGCCATGGCGATCATGACGCGCTGGCGCTGGCCGCCGGAGAGTTGATGGGGATATTGTTTCACCCGGGATTCCGGATCGGGGATTTGCACTTCGCGCAGGAGTTCGACGGTTTTGGCACGGGCATCTTTGCCCGATATCTTGTTGTGGAGGTGCAACACCTCGCAGATCTGCGAACCAATGGTGTAGACCGGATTGAGCGAACTCATGGGTTCCTGAAAAATCATCGAGACACGCGAACCACGCAACTTGCGCATTTCATTTTCCGACAGTTTCAACACGTCCTGTCCCGCCATGATGATTGTCGCAGCTTTGCCAACAGTGGCGCGTTTGGTGAGCAGGCGCATGATGGCGCGGGCGGTGACGGATTTTCCGGAGCCTGACTCTCCGACGATAGCGATGGTCTCGCCTTTCCGCAGCACGAAGTTCACGTTCTTGACTGCATGCACATGCCCTCCCTCAACTTTGAAGGACACGGCCACATTGCGGGCTTCGAGAATGATGTCTGGCATAATGTTTGGGGTGTTTTCCATCATCGCCTCAATAGGGGTCGATCGCATCGCGCAGGCCATCGCCCAGTGCGTTGAAGGCGAAGACGGCCAGCAGCACAAAACCAACAGGTGAAAGTATCCACGGATAGGAGCCGATCACAGAGAAAGTGCCAGTGTCTTGCAGCATCAAGCCCCAGGAGATCAGTGGTGCTTTGACAGCAAAACCAAGGAAGCCCAAAAACGATTCCAGCAACACGATTGTCGGAATACCCAATGTGATGGCGACGATGACGTGGGACATGACATTGGGCAGGATATGGCGGGTGATGATGCGCCGATCACTGGCCCCCACGGCTTGGGCGGCGCGCACATATTCAATGCGGGCCAAGGCCAAAGTCTTGGCGCGGATTTCAACCGACAACCTTGCCCAGCCGAGGAATGACATGACCAAAACCACGAAGGTGAGGAACACCGATGTGGGGGCTGTTACTGGAATCAGCGTTGTGAGTGCGAGATAAAGCGGCAGTTGCGGGAAGGCCAAAATCACTTCGACAATGCGTTGGGTCCAGGCATCAAAACGGCCACCGAGATAACCCGACGTGATGCCAACCGCAGTGCCGACAATTGTTATGAACGCTACGGTGATCAGGGCAATGGCCAACGAAATGCGCGAACCCAGAATGCCGCGTGAAAGAATATCTCGCCCGAATTTATCAGTGCCCAGCAGATGAAACGGCTTGCCATCAGCGGTGCCGAACAGGTGGGTGTTGGAGGGAATCAGGCCCAAAAGTTTATAGGCGTAGCCCTCGACAAAAAACCTGATGGGGCGCGGGTTGTCATAGTCCGGGCCGATGAGGGGTTGATAGGTGATGGGGTCAAGTTCGGCACTTTCCTTCATGGCAAAAGTCATGGGTCGCAGGGAAAAACCGCTTTTTGAAAAGAAGCTGATTGCATCCGGTGGCGCATAGGACACAAAGGGTGTTTTCGGTTCCACGGGTGCCACAAAATCCGCAAACACGGCAGTGAGCAGCAACAGGGAAACCAGAATTAAACCGATCATGCCCGTCACCGAACGGCGCAATTTGCGCCAGACCAGCGTGGCATAACTTTCGTTTTTGGCAAAGCGCGATGATGGCGGTGCTGCATCCAGATAATCGGCGGATTCCTGTTTCACGAAGGGCGCGAAGAGATCAGCACTCATGCGTTGTCTCCCAGCCGCACGCGCGGGTCCATCCATGCCAACAGAAGATCAGCGATGATGTTGCCGACGATCAAGGTGGCGCCGAGGATCAACATGAGGGTTGCCGTCACCAGCACATCACCACGCCCCATGGAACCGACAATGGCGGGGCCGATAGTCGGCAGTGAGAAGATGATGGCGACTTCAATTTCACCTGTGAGCATGTAAGGCAGCACAACGCCTTGATAGGCGACGAGGGGATGCAGTGCATTGGGCACCGCGTGTTTTAGAATCACCGCAGATTCACTCAAGCCCTTGGCGCGGGCGGTTTCAACATATTGGGCGTTCAGCGTGTCGAGCAGATTGGCCCGCATCACCCGCATGTTGTAGGCAAGGCCGCCGATGGTGGCGATCATGATTACTGGCCAGATGTGTTTGAGCAAATCCCAGAACTTGGCAAATGACATGGGCTGGCCGCCGTATTGGGTGGAATAGAATGAGCCCAATTCCTGCACATTGAATTTAAAGGCCATGAAATAAAGAATGATCAGCGCCATCAGGAAGCGCGGAATGGTCATGCCAAGGAAAGTGAAAATCGACAGTATCGTATCGACCCAGGAATATTGCCGTGTGGCTGCAAGAATGCCCAAGCTGATGCCGAACAATGACGCGAGGAAGTGGCAGACCAAGGCAATGCCCAATGTAGCTGGCAAACGTTGCCAGACCACTTCTGAAACGGGGCGATTGTAAAAATAGCTGTGGCCAAAATCACCAACGAAGAAGCCACCAATCCAGCGGAAATATTGCAGCACGAGGGGATCGTTCAAGTTGTGCTCAACGCGAAACGCTTCCGCCGCTGCCCGCGCCACTTCCTGAGAGGCATTATTGTAGAGCAACATGCCCTCAATATAATCCGCATAGTCACCGGGCGGCGCCTGGATGATGGCATAGGTCAGCACGCTCATCACGAAGAGAACGGGAATGGCTGAGAGAATGCGGATGGTGAGGAAGCGGAACATTGAAATCCAATTTCTCCCTCAAGCGCAAGCTTGGGGGAGTACGGCGAAGCCGGGAGGGGGTGGCGGAGACAAGCTCGAACACCCCCTCCCCCTTCGGGTACTCCCCCAGCTTCGCTGAGGGAGAAAGTAAGTTTACTTCATCACACCCTTGCCGCCTGGAACATCAGCCAGGGTGTTGGGATGCACTTCGTGGTTCGCCTGCTTGTCTTTTGGAACATAGACGCGTTCACGGATGATGTTGTCTTCGGCCCAGTTGTACATGAAGATCGGAGCGCCTGGCGCGATATTGGCAAAGCGCTTGTTCATGATGAGAGCACCCGGATACTGGGTCAGACCAGCCCAGTAGACGTTCTCGGTGGCGATCTTCTGGTAGTTCTTCATCAGGGCAATGCGTTCAGCCGGATCTTTTGATCCCTTGAACTTGTTGACGATGTCCACCAACTGCTTTTCAAAGTCGAGGAGATCAACCTCACCTTTGCCGTCTGCTGTTTGATGGAATTGGTTGGTGGATGGGCCAACCGGAGCCAGACGTGTGGTCTCCTGAACCACGGTTACCAGTTCGGTGCCGGTGCGCCAGACATGCCAATCAAACTTGCCTGCCTTGCGGGCATTTTCGCGGTCGTTGCCAGCCATCAGGTTGGGAATGACGCGCAATCCTGCCTGTTCAGCCATGGCCACAACACCTTCGACAAGGGTTTTGTCGGAGGCATAGTCGGTGTTGCCAAGCAAGGTGATTTCCACATCCTTGCCGCCGTCAGGGAAGTTCAGAACGCCATTGCCATCGGTGTCCTTCAGGCCAGCCAGAGCGAACTCGGCTTTTGCGGCTTCAACATCAAAAGGATAGTAAACTGTCGAAGCTTTGTCGTAATAACTGGTATCCGAATAGATACCACCGGGATAAATGGCGGTGAACGGACCTTTCACCAGCGACTCGCCCAAGCGCTGACGATCCAGCAGGGACGTAACGCCCTTGCGGAAGTTCAGGTTGCGGTTGAGTTTGCGGATGGCTTTGGAGCGGTCATCAGGTTCGCCCCAGGCATTGTCGCTCAGGTTAAAATGCAACACGTAACCGATGGTGCGCTGGCCAAATTCCAGGCGGGCAGGTGAAGCAGGATCAGCGGCTTTCTTGAGAGCTTCGACATAGTTTTCGGCTTGCTCAAGGTTGGAGAAGTCGCCTGTGCCTGCAACAGCTTGCACGTCACGGTCGCCCCAGGTGGAAAGGCGGTAGTGCATTTCGTTGAGGTAGGGCAATTGCTGGCCGGTTTCGTCGACTTTCCAATAATAGGGATTGCGGCGCAGAATGACGATGTCATCGGGGCGATGCTCGACCACAACCCAGGCACCCAGTGTTGGCATGCCCAAGTAAGAAGGCCCAAAAGCGTTCTTGTATTGCTCGTAGGTGTTTTTCGAGTTCTTGGGATGCTGAGGTGCCAAGATATGCGAAGGACCAGGGCAGAAATTCATATAGGCCATCGAATAGAGAACTTGCGTCGGGAAGGCCGTGGTGAAGGTCCACTTGATGGTATAGGCGTCAACTTTTTCAAGCTTCGAGCCAGCGCCAAAGGTTTCCTGGGTTTCGCCGCCGAGTGGGTTCACTTCGGGGTCGAGAATGTTCATTTCCCAGTGGTACATGATATCATCGGCATCAAAGGCATCGCCGTCCGACCATTTGGCCCCTTCGATCAACTTCATCGTCAGCGACATGCCGTCTGCCGACCATTCCCATGATTTGGCAACGTTGGGCAGCGGGGCCAATTCTTCGGCTTTTACCTGGAACAAGGGTCCGGTGCGGGTCAGGCATTCCTGCAAACCAATGTCGATGCCGCCCCAGCCTTGCGACTGGCCAGCCCAGTAGTTCCAACCCTCAGGACGACCGCCGATGACGTGGCGCATCACATCGCCATAAACGCCAATGCCGTCTTTCATGTTGTCGGTTTTGTAAACCAGCGGTTCCTTCGGCAGGCGGTCTTTGACGGCAGGCAATTTGCCAGCGTCAACCAGGGCTTTCACAAAATCTGGTTCGCTATAGGATGGCAAGGCCTTGTATTCCTGAATTTCGCCAATGCCGACAAAAGTTACTTTGCCTTGGGCATCGAAAGCGGGGGCGTCCGGCGCTGCCGTCATCATGGCATCAGACAACACGGCTGAACTGGTTACTCCCAGCGCCAATAGGCTGGCTGCCATAAGGTTGATTTTTTTCATTCCATTTCCTCCCAGAAATCTGTTGCTTCAAAGTTCTTGTTGCGCAGCCACCAGCCAATCCTCTCGCGTATGGCGAAGTAGCGCTGATTGGAGGATTCACCATTCGCGGGCTTGCGGCAATAGTGAAACACTTCTAAGAATTCCGGATTCTTAAGATCACGGTGATTGTTGTCCATGACAAGTGCCCCCCGGCTCATCAAGGTTTCTGAAACTGGCAAACTGCCCGGCGATGGGCTTGAAAGGCCTGCTCCAGCAGTGCCGCGATCAAAGGTCTTTGGCCGTTTTGGCATGCGCATTTTCAAGCCCGTAACGATGGCACAGACCCACACCCATGGGCATGTTGAAATCAATCACGCGCGCAATACTAAACTGTACTATGTGGTTGACGGAGAGAAGATTACGATCGAGGCGAACACGACTGTCGTCTTCTGGGCGAATGTGCCGCATCAACTGGTTGCTATTGAACCAGTCTCAAATCTGACACCTGAGCTCTGCAATATTTATTTGCCACTCGATGTGTTTCTGTTTTTGCCGCAAGTCCAGGACTTGCAGTTGCAAATCCTGGCGGGGGCGATGGTGGTGTTGCCCGGTTCGGAATTTGACTGGCCGCAGATGCGACGCTGGTATGGCGACTATCGCTCTCACGACAAGGAGTGGATCGATATTGTGATTTCCGAAATCAATATGCTGTTTCGGCGTGCAACACTTCTTCCCTTTGAGTACCTGCGCAACCCCTGGCAAGCGGGAGACAGTCCGGCCCGCCAGAATGGCAAACAGGTGCAGCACGTGGTTATGATGTTGAGATACATTCTTGAAAACATCGATACGCCGCTGGCCAACGAGGATTTCAGCCGGATAACCGGCCTGCATGCCAACTATGCCTTGCAGCTGTTTTCCCGGATCATGCAGGTTTCTCCCAAGCAGTTTATCATTCGCATGCGGTTGCTCAGGGCGCGAAGTTTACTGCTGGATACCAAGCAACCGATTTCCACAATAGCCTTGGATTGCGGCTTTGCTTCCAGCAGCCAGTTCTACGAGCACTTCACCAGAACTTATGGCACAACACCCAACAAATTGCGGGCGGCGACATAGGCTATCCCACCAATTCAGGCGGCGGTGCCTTGGCGCCGGTCATGAAGGCGACGGCGTCGGACATGGTGAAGTCTTTGGGGTTGATGGTGCAGAGTCGTCTGCCCAAGCGGTGGATGTGGATGCGGTCAGCCACTTCAAAAACGTGGGGCATGTTGTGGGAGATCAACACAATGGGAAGTCCACGCTTTTTCACATCGAGAATGAGTTCAAGAACGCGGCGCGATTCTTTGACGCCGAGTGCTGCAGTAGGTTCGTCGAGGATGACGATCTTCGAACCAAAGGCTGCGGCGCGGGCCACAGCCACGCCCTGGCGTTGACCGCCTGACAAGGTTTCCACGGGCTGGCTGATGTTTTGAATGGTCATCAGCCCGAGTTCTGACAACTTGTCACGGGCAAATTTTTCCATGGCCTTGCGGTCAAGCAACTTGAACCATTTACCCATAATGCCGGAGTCACGGATTTCGCGGCCCATGAACATGTTGTCGGAAATCGAAAGTGCCGGAGACAGTGCCAGGTTCTGATACACCGTTTCAATGCCAGCTTTCCGGGCATCAAGTGGTGACTTGAAGTGCAGCACTTCACCGTTCATTCTGATCTCGCCTTCATCGGGCGTGACCGCACCGCAGATGGCTTTGATCAATGTGGATTTGCCGGCACCGTTGTCACCAATCACTGCCAGGATTTCGTTGGCGTAGAGATCGAAGTTGGCATGGTCGAGGGCGGTGACCCGGCCATAGCGCTTGACCAGATTGCGGGTGGTGAGAAGCGGCGCTTGTTTTGCAACAGCAGCTGCTGGAACCGCTTTGGCAACAACCACGGTGCTGCGGGCTGCGGGCTTCTTCACGGCCTTCGCTGCAACTTTTTTCACAGCTTTTTTGACGATTTTCTTTGCCATGATTACGCCGATGCCTTTCTGATCCACTGGTCAATTGCCACTGCGGAGATGATGAGGAACCCGACTGCAAAATCTTGCCACAGCAATTCCACGCCTGAGAGGAACAAGCCATTTCGAAAGACGCCAACAATTAGCGCTCCCAACACTGATCCTACGATTGAACCTCGCCCGCCAAACAACGACGTGCCACCGATGACGACGGCAGTTATGCTGTCGAGATTTGCGGTTTCTCCTGCAAGTGGTGTAACGTTTCCGCCTACGCGCCCAATCAACGTGAGAGCGCCAAAAGCACAAATGACTCCCGCTACTGTGTATACTGACCGAAGCATTTTATCGGTTTGGACGCCTGCCAAAAGCGCAGATTCTGTATTGTCTCCCACTGCATAAACGTGGCGCCCCCAGGCGGTGCGGTTCAAAAAATACCAAACCAAAATTGCGAGAAGTATAAAGCAGACTCCGCCGATCTTCAGCTTGGCACCAAAAAACAGACTTTCCTTATCAACGATATTGAACAAATCCCAGCCCAAGACAATAAGATTGGGCGCAATCGCTTCGGTATCTACAGCGCGAATTGATTCTGATGCCGAGTACCAAAGTTTGATTGCCGAATAAATGTAAAGCGTACCCAAGGTGACAATGAAGGGAGGCAAGCGCAGCCGCGTCACAAATATTCCGTTGAGATAGCCCATTGCCGCGCCCGCCATTCCGCCAGCCAAAACAGCTACTGGAACAGGTAAACCCGCATGAACTGCAAGCTTGCCCATTACGATGGATGACAAAACCATTATTGCACCAACCGACAGGTCGATACCTGCAGTCAGAATAACAATTGTCTGCGCTATGGCAATAATGCCAATGACCGTCACTTGCTGGAAAACAGTCGAAAGATTGGTGGCTGTGAAAAAACGACCGTTTGATGTGAGGCCAAAAACAACAATACTGAGCAGCAAAAGAAAAACTGGTATCGCCATGTTATAGGCCTGCAGAAAACTCCGAACCTTGTCCATCAGCGTATCTGTGCGGGTTTCGAATTCGGCGACTTTTGTGTCGGCCTTGTTCAATGTGGCTTCAAAGTCTGAAATGACTTTTGTGGCTGATCCCTGATCGCTCATTGCCCGTCCCTTTGCCCAGTATCGTCCAGCGGTTTTTTCCGCCTTTACTTATTATGAAGGGCGACCTTAACAGCCGCCCTTCACAAATATCAACTCAGATTTTCTGAGAGCCAAATATTAGCCCCAGCAGATCTTTGCACCTTCAGCCGAGGTGATCGAAGGAACGCCTTCAGCTGGTTTGTCGGTGATGAGCTGTACGCCCGTGTTGAAGTAGTTCAGGCCATCAGAGTTGGCTGGCTTGGTGCCGTCCTTGGCGAAGGCTGCAACGGCTTCTACGCCCTTGGATGCCATCAACAATGGGAACTGCATGGAGGTTGCACCGATGATGCCATCGGTTACAGACTTCACACCTGGGCAGCCGCCGTCAACGGAGACGATGAGGGCTTGGGTTTCTTTGCCGGCAGCCTTCATGCCCTGATAGGCACCTTCAGCAGCTGGTTCGTTGATCGTGTAGATCACGTTCATGTCGGGGTTCTTGGCCAACAGGTTTTCTGCAGACTTCAAACCACCTTCTGGGTTTGCACCCGAAGATTCATGGCCGATGACGCGGGCATCGGTTTCTGAACCCATGACCTTCAGGTCAGGAACTTCGATGCCGAAGCCCTTGAGGAAGCCGGTGTCACGGGCAACGTCAACCGAGATGTTGTCCTTGTTGATGTCGAGCATGCCGATCTTGGCATTCTTTACGCCTTCAGCGCCCAAGGTTGCAGCAGCCCACTTGCCGATAAGAAGGCCAGCTTCAAAGTTGTCGGTTGCGAAAGTTGCGTCGGTTGCGTCCTTATCCCCAATTGGGGTGTCAAGAGCGATGACGAGGAGACCGGCTTCACGGGCCTTCTTCAGGGAAGGAATGACG
>JANOVS010000025.1:0-2945 GCA_031417515.1 Hyphomicrobiales bacterium | reverse complement strand
TCCAAAGTGAAAATTGAGCACAGGATCAAACGCAACGATTTTGAAAACTGGATCGCCGGAGATGTCAAACGCATGGGTGCATGTGTGGATCAGGTCTTGCAGAAATCAGGCCTGGCCGTTGAAGCCATCGACCGGGTGTTTCTGACGGGTGGCACAAGCCATGTAAAAGCAGTGCGGCAATTGTTTGTGGAACGCTTTGGCGAAGGCCGCATTGAAACCGGTGACCAACTGGTTTCCATCGCCAAGGGTTTGGCGCTGATCGGTGGCAGCGAAGATGCTGCGCAATGGGCGGTGTGAAGTTTACGCCGCGCTGGCGGCGGGGAGTTGCGGTTCGGTGAGTATGGCATAAAGGCCTTCGCGGGATGTGGTTCCGCGCAGCTTGGCGACCAATGCCTGATCGCGGAACATGCGGGAGACCTTGGCAAGCGCCGTCAAATGGTCAGCGCCAGATTGCTGGGGCGAGATCATGGCAAAGGCGAGATCGACGGGTTCGCCGTCCACACTGTCAAAAGGCACGGGATGGCTGAGGCTGGCAAACACGCCATAGACGCGGGTGAGCGACGGCAAGCGGCCATGGGGAATGGCAATGCCCTGACCGAGTCCGGTTGATCCGAGTTTTTCACGCTGCAGCAACGTGTCAAAAATCACCCGGGAGTCGATAGCCACGAGGGACGCAAGACCTTGCGCCAGCTCCTGCAGGAGCTGCTTTTTGTTCTGCACTTTTAACTGAGGGAGAATGGCGCGGGCATCAACGATTTCTAGTAGGGTCATGGCAGAGGTCGGTTCCGTCTTTGTGCGTTCAATATCCATCACTCCCGATGCCGGGAAATCATGGCAATATGCTGGCGCGCATTCTTGATGCCCAACCAGATGCGGTTGTCAGCTTTCTGTGGCGGGATCAGGAATGCTCGATCGTGAATTCGCGCAGGTCCGGAAGTGCCTGCCTCGCATTGTTTCAAATCGATTGCAGAACTAGGAGCGTCGAAGCGTCAAGTCAAGACTTGACCTGCGCAATCCACTGGTCTCAGGAGGCCTTGATTCGGGCTTCCCGGCGGCGTTGGACAGACGACAAAATATTTAATGATTCCCGATACTTGGCGACGGTTCGGCGGGCCATGTCAACACCTTCACCGCGCAGGGCTGTCACAATATCGTCGTCGGACAGGACGTTTTCAGCGGTCTCAGCCGCAATCAATTCCCGGATGCGGTGGCGCACGGATTCGGCGGAATGGGCATCGCCGTCGCCATCCGATGACGCAATGGCGTTTGTAAAGAAATATTTCAGTTCATGGGTGCCGCGGGGCGTGGCCATGTATTTGTTTGAGGTGACGCGACTGACGGTTGATTCATGCATGCCGATGGAGTCGGCCACGGTTTTCAGGGTGATCGGCTTCAGGTGCTGGATGCCCTTCATCAGGAAGGCATCCTGCTGGCTGACAATTTCGCGGGCAACTTTCAACACAGTCTTGGCCCGCTGATCAAGGCTCTTCACCAACCACGCGGCTTGGGCGTGACATCCCGCCAGAAACAGCTTGTCTTCTTCACGCGCGGTGTTGCTGGCAACCCGTGCCATGTATTGGTTGTTGAGCAAAACACGCGGCAAGGTTTCGCTGTTGAGTTCAACGATCCATGTGCCATCGGGCGAAGGCCTGACATAAACATCGGGCACCACGGGCGATATGGGGTCAAAGCCAAAAGCATTGCCGGGCTTGGGGTTGAGCTGGCGCAATTCCACCAGCATGTCCTGGATGTCTTCCTGGTTGACGCCGCAGCGCTGGCGCAATCCTTGAAAATCCCGCTTTGCCACCAGCTCAAGATTATTGACCAAGGCTTCCATAGCCGGGTCCAGGCGGTCCTTTTCGAGCAATTGCAGGCGCAGGCATTGTTTCAAATCAGCTGCGAAAACACCCGCAGGCTCAAAGGTCAGCAACACATCAAGCACGGCAGAAATCTGCTCTGGTGTAGCGCCCAGGGTTTCCGACAGGGACATGGCATCGCCCATCAGATAGCCCGCTTCATTCAGCATGCCGATGAGATGCTGGCCGATCAACAGGGAGGCTGCATCGATGAACGAGAGATTGAGCTGGCGTGTCAGATGTTCGGCGAGCGTCTCATCCTGTGAAAGACTGGCAGCATAATCCTGGTCTTCGCCATCCAGCGACAAGTGCCCGGAACTTCGAAGGGAAGACCAGCCTGAGTCAGGTGAGAGCGAGGCTGACGATGACATGGATTGGCCATCGGCAGAACCCGGCGGTGCAGTGCCTTCTGGCTGGGTTTCACTGCCGGCATCGCCGGGGGCGGTGGAACTGCCGCCTGCAAAAGTCATATCCAGTGGATCGGCACCCGCATCGACTTTTTCGGGCTTGGTTTCAACACTGCCTGCTTCCTCGCGCTCCAACAAGGGATTGCGCTCGATTTCGGCTTCGACGAAGGCTTGCAGTTCAATGCTCGACATCTGCAACAGCTTAATGGCCTGTTGCAACTGCGGGGTCATGACCAGGGATTGACCCTGCTTCATGACAAGTCTTTGGGAGAGCGCCATCAGCCTCTCCTACAATCAATAGGTAAATGAATCGCCGAGATAATAGCGGCGAACATCGGGGTCATTGACAATGTCCTCAGGCCGTCCCTCGGTCAGGACATGGCCCTCATGGATGATGAGCGCGCGATCAATGAGTCCGAGGGTTTCTCGAACGTTGTGATCCGTAATAAGCACCCCGATTCCCCGAGCGGTGAGCTGACGCACCAGCTTGCGAATATCACCGATCGCAATCGGGTCAATTCCAGCGAAGGGCTCGTCGAGGAGCATGAAGTCGGGGTTGGTGGCAAGGGCTCGGGCAATCTCCACGCGCCGACGTTCTCCGCCAGAGAGTGCAGTAGCCGGCGAATGCCGGATATGGGAAATTTGGAACTCATCATACAACTCACGCAACTTACTTTCGCGC
>JANOVS010000024.1:0-11125 GCA_031417515.1 Hyphomicrobiales bacterium | reverse complement strand
GTACGGCGAAGCCGGGAGGGGGTGTCTCAGCGAGTCCGAACGACCCGCAAAACAAACACCCCCGTCATCACCACCAGCGCGGCTGCCAACCCAAACCAAGTGATGGCATATCCAAGGTGGTTGTTAGTCAGTTCGACTTTGGGCTCTTGAAGATAATGGTTTTCCATGCCTACGGCATTGGTTAGTTGCAGAACGACTGGCTTCCCACTGCCAATTTCCAGTGCGTTTTGCATGGCAGGCAAATCCCACCAAAACCAGTTGTTGCCAACACTATCGTTCTCCACATCAAAAAAACCGCGGCCTCCATCATGTTTGCGTAAGATTGCTTCGAACTCGAGTGGAATGAATTGCATGCTTTGTTCTGACTTGCCAATTCCCAAATCAAGCAACAGCCCGTGATGGTTTAAAAGCTGCACGCCTGTAATGTGCTCCCAGGCGGGCTGCCCACGATAAGATGTTTGTTTTCGCAGAATTTTCCGGACCTGTGGATATGTCCTCACACTGACCTTGAGATACTCAACATCTTCACCAGCATCCAATTTGGAAAAAGCCTCAGCAATTGGAACCGGAGGCAGGGACAACCGCGTTTCCAGTTTTGCAATCAGCGCATTCTTCCAAGCCAGTCTTTGCACCTGCCAAACGCCCAGCCAGAGCAGCAAGGCCAAGCCCAAACTCGACGCCAGCAATATCGGCCAGATGCGTGGTTTCATGATGCAATCTGCCCTTCTCCAGCATTGGTTTTCCATTGTTGGGCCAGCAGCAGGCCTTTGATGGGGCGCAGCATCAGGGTGGGCAGGATGATCAGTACGGGAATGGCGATCAGCACATGGACCCACCAGACAGGTGAATAAGCCACTTCAATGCCGAGGATCGACCCGACGCCCACCACACTAGCAAACAGCATGACGAACCACGCAGCCCCATCGCCCGCATCCGCAAAGCTGAAGCTCAGATTGCACCTGCTGCAGGATTTAGCCACACCGAGATAACTCGCAAACAAGCTTCCCCGGCCACAGCGCGGACATTTGCCGCGCAAACCGGTCTTGAAGGGTGAGAGGGGCGGATAATGGTTTTCGGTCATGTCACGCGTCCCCCCATCCGTCTCGCGCTTCGCGCGACCCACCTTCTCCCGCGCGCGGGAGAAGTGAAGTGTTTCACTCGCTCGGTATCACTGCGCCTGCCGAACCCCAGATGTAAACTGCGGCGAACAGGAAGAGCCAGACCACGTCGACAAAATGCCAGTACCAGGCGGCGGCTTCAAAGCCGAAATGCTGCTTGGGCGTGAAGTGGCCTTTCATGGCGCGGAACAGGCAGATGATCAGGAATATGGTGCCGACCAAGACATGGAAGCCGTGGAAGCCGGTGGCCATGAAGAAGGTGGAGCCATAAATCGTGCCGCCATTTTCGCGGTTGAAGGCAAACAGCGCGTGGCCATATTCATAGGCTTGCACACAGGTGAAAACCGCACCCAAGACGATGGTGAGGATGAGACCCCACTTCAGGCCCTTGCGATCATTATGCAGCAGCGCGTGATGGGCCCAGGTGATGGTGGTGCCCGAGGTCAGGAGGATCAGCGTGTTGAGCAAGGGCAGATGCCAGGGATCGAAAATTGGCGTGTGCTGGACAACTTGATCAACGATGGGTGCTGGTGGCCAAACGCCACCGGTTGCTGCCAGACGGGCTGCCTGCAAGGGTTCGCCGGCAAACAGGCTGGCATCAAAATAGGCCCAGAACCAGGCGACAAAGAACATGATTTCCGAGGCAATGAACATCAGCATGCCGTAGCGCAGGTGCAAGCCGACAACGGGTGTGTGGTCACCGGCATGGGCTTCCCTGATGACATCGCGCCACCACATGAACATGGTATAAAGGACGCCCGCCAGACCCAGCAGGAAGGCGCTGAGTGCTGATGTATAGACAGCCGGCTGCGCCAGGGCCTTGGCGGCATTTTCGGCAGAATAATTGTGCATGGAAAACACAGCGCCGATGGCCATGATAAAGGCCGACATGGCACCGACAAAGGGCCAGGGTGACGGGTTTACCAGATGGTAGTCATGATTTTTTGCATGTGCGTCAGCCATGGCTTGCTCCTCAATTCGTCGTCTTTTCCGCTTGGGCGGTCTTGGTGGCGGGATAGAAAGTATAGGACAGGGTTATCTCTCGAATATTTTTGGCATCGGCATCCTGCAGGATGGCGGGATCGACGAAATACTGCACGGGCATGAGGGCGGTTTCACCGGGTTTCAGGGTTTGCGCGGTAAAGCAGAAGCATTCGATCTTGTTGAAAAAGGCGCCAGCGGCAACGGGTGTGACGTTGAAGGTGGCTGAGCCTGTGGATTCTTCTGTTCCAAAATTCTGGGCTGAGAATGATGCCATGGCAACTTCACCAATGCGGATGGTTTGCAGTGTTTGCTTGGCGTGAAAATTCCAGCCGAGGGTTGAATCTATGTTGCTGTCAAAACGGATGCTGATGGTTTGCTCCCCAAAGTCTTTGGGAGCGGATGTCGCAACTTGCGTTGTGCCGCCAAAGCCTGTGGCTTCGCAGAACAGTTTGTAAAGCGGCACCGAGGCATAGGCGAGGCCCGCCATGGCGCAGGCCACGGTGGCGGCGGCAACGGCAACGCGGCGGTTTTTGGCGTGGAGGGATTCCATGGCCATTACATGGTTCTTTCCATGATACCGCTGCCGAGCTTGATCAGGGTGGTGATGAAAAACAGGATGACCAGCAAACCAAGACCAATGGCCATGGCCGTGGCGCGGCGCTTGCGGCGGGCCAGGTCTTCGGGCGAGAAAGGTTGAACCGGGACTTTAGGGGCTGGCGTGTTCATCAGATGAATGCCTTGAACAATGGCAGTGCAAAACTGTGCTCAAACAAGACGAGGGCGAGCACTGCAAAAAGCCAAACGATGGAATAGCCGAAGAGTTTTTTGGCAAGCCTGTCTTCGGCTTCGCGGGTTGCAGCCTTGAAAACCCGAATGGCGTGGAACAGGAAGTTCAACGTCAATGCGGCTGCGCCAACCGCATAGATCATGCCCGCTGTTCCTGTGAGTAGCGGCAAGGCTGTGACCGGCAGCAGCAACACTGAATAGATCAAGATTTGTTTTTTGGTTTCGGGACGGCCAGCCACATTGGGCAGCATGGGAACGCCAGCCTTGGCATAGTCACCTTCGCGAAACAGGGCCAGCGCCCAGAAATGCGGTGGCGTCCAGAAGAAGATCAGCAGGAATAAGGCGATTGAACCGGCATCAATGGTGCCCGCTGCGGCGGCCCAGGCCACCATGGGGGGAAATGCGCCGGCTGCTCCACCGATAACAATATTTTGGGGCGTCCAGCGTTTCAGCCACATGGTGTAAATGACGACGTAAAAGAAGATCGTGAAAGCCAGCAGGGCAGCTGACAAGAGATTGACCAACAGGCCGAGCACCAGCACGGAACCGATGGCAAGCGCCAAACCAAAGCCCAAGGCTTCACCCGGCAATATGGCGCCGCGTGGCACAGGCCTTGAGGCTGTACGCTTCATCACGGCATCAATATCAGCGTCATACCACATGTTGAGGGCACCTGATGCCCCTGCGCCAATGGCAATGCACAGAATGGCGATAAAGCCGATCCACGGATGCACGTGGCCCGGCGCTGCGACAAGACCGACAACACCTGAAAACACCACAAGAGACATGACCCTCGGCTTCAACAGCGCGAGGTAATCTTCAAGTGAACCCTGACCGCCCAGTTGAGTGGTCAGGCTTGTGCTTGCAACATCGTGTGATGTGTCCGTCATCGGCTTACTTGATAATTGGCAATGTCGAGAACTGGTGGAATGGCGGTGGTGATGGCAGTGTCCATTCCAGCGTCGTTGCACCTTCGCCCCATGGATTGTCAGGTGCTTTGACTTTCTTGGCGTAGGCAGAAAATACGCCGAACAGGAAGATCAGCACACCAAAGGCCGAAATATAGGAACCGATGGAGGACCAGTAATTCCAGCCTTCATAAACCGCTGGATAATCCACATAGCGGCGCGGCATGCCGGCAAGCCCCAAAAAGTGCTGCGGGAAGAATACCAGGTTCACGCCAACGAATGTCACCCAGAAATGGATATGGGCAATGGTTTCGTTATACATATAACCGGTGATTTTGGGGAACCAGTAATACCAGCCCGCGAAGATGGCAAACACGGCACCGAGCGACAGCACGTAGTGGAAGTGAGCGACGACATAATAGGTGTCGTGCAGCACACGGTCGACACCGGCATTGGCCAGCACAACGCCCGTGACACCACCGACGGTGAACAGGAAGATGAAGCCGATGGCCCAAACCATGGGTGGCTTGAACTCAATGGAGCCGCCCCACATGGTGGCGATCCATGAGAAGATTTTTACACCCGTTGGCACTGCGATGATCATTGTCGCTGCGACAAAATAGGCTTGCGTGTCTGCATCCATGCCCACGGTGTACATGTGGTGGGCCCAGACGATGAAGCCGACCACGCCAATCGCCACCATGGCATAGGCCATGCCGAGATAGCCGAACACCGGCTTCCTCGAGAAGGTCGAAACGATCTGGCTGACGATGCCGAAGCCTGGCAGAATCAAGATGTAAACTTCAGGATGGCCAAAGAACCAGAAGAGATGCTGGAACAGCAGGGGATTGCCGCCTTGCGAGGCTTCAAAGAAAGCCGTGCCGAAATTGCGGTCGGTGAGCAGCATGGTGATGCCGCCAGCGAGGACTGGCAAGGAAAGCAACAGCAGGAACACGGTGACCAGCACGGCCCAGACGAACAGCGGCATCTTGTGCAGTGTCATGCCCGGAGCGCGCATGTTGAAAATTGTGGTGATGAAGTTGATGGCACCAAGAATGGATGACGCGCCTGCAAGATGCAGCGACAGAATGGCGAAATCCATGGCAGGACCAGGTTGGCCTGTGGTGGAAAGTGGTGGATAAATCGTCCAGCCGCCGCCAACACCCATCAAGCCGGATGGACCTTCAACAAACATCGAGATCAACAGCAGGCCGATGGCAGGCACCAGCAGCCAGAAGGATATATTGTTCATGCGCGGAAAGGCCATGTCTGGCGCACCGATCATCAACGGCACAAACCAGTTGCCGAAGCCACCGATCATGGCGGGCATGACCATGAAGAAGATCATCAACAGGGCGTGGCCGGTGACAAACACATTATACATGTGCTTTCCGGCATCGAGGCTGTTGGGATCCGAACCATAAACCATGGCGGCAAGGCCATGAAAAATCTGGATGCCAGGCTGCTGCAATTCCATGCGCATGAGAACCGAGAGCAATCCACCGATCAAGCCTGCAACGATGGCGAACCACAGGTACATCGTGCCGATGTCCTTGTGGTTGGTGGAATAGACATAGCGCCGCCAACCCGTGGGGTCGGCGTGATGGTCGTCATGATGGGCGTGTGCTGTGGCCATTGGAGGTGCCTCTCAATTCAAATGTAATAACTGGTCAGTTTGCCGCGACAACGGGGGCCACAGGCTTGATGGTTTTCAGAAAGTCGGTCAGTTGCTCTGGCTTTGGATCGGTCTTGAGGAGTTC
The DNA here is from genome assembly GCA_031417515.1 of Hyphomicrobiales bacterium. Lineage (GTDB taxonomy): Bacteria > Pseudomonadota > Alphaproteobacteria > Rhizobiales > Aestuariivirgaceae > Aestuariivirga. Next base: position 5,569 of record JANOVS010000024.1, on the reverse strand, counting down.
GCCCCAGGCTTTATATTTGTCTTCAGCCACCACCCAAACTTCGATGGGCATGAAGGCATGTTCCTTGCCGCACAATTCCGAGCATTCGCCGTAGTAGACGCCTTCCCTGTTGGCTTTGAACCAGTCTTCATTCAAGCGGCCGGGTATGGCGTCGATCTTCATGCCAAAGGATGGAATGGTCCATGCATGAATGATGCCGATAGGGTCTGACGTGATAATCATTTTCACGGTTTTGTTGACAGGAACCACGACGGGGGTGTCGGTTGCCAACAAATAGGGGCGGTTTTCGGCCTTGGCCTTGTCTTCCGGCAGCAGTGAAGATGTGAAGGAGACCTTCGCCGCTCCTTCGGCATCAACGCCGAGATCGGGGAATTCATAAGTCCATTGCCAGGACGGCAGGCCAATGGCCTTGATGGTGACTTCGGGCTGCGGAATGTTGCGCTCGAGATAGAGCAGACGGAAGGACGGAATGGCTATAGTCACCAGAATCAGCACGGGAATGACCGTCCACGCCACTTCAAGCCCGACATGATGCGTGGTTTTTGACGGCACCGGATTGGCTTTGGCATTGAATTTGACCATGACATAAATCAACAGGCCCAAAACAAACAGCGTGATGATGGTCATGCCGATGTGCAGCCAGTCGATGAACCATTGGATGTATTCACCCACGGGGGTGACCTGGGTTTGCAGGTTGATTTGCCACGGCTCGGCATGACCAGCCGTCGCCAATGCAGCTCCAGAAAAAGCCATGGCCAAACTTAGCCCGGCGCCGATCACCATTCCCGAACGGATGATATTCATTGCAAATCCTTCAATCTCTAGCCCCTTGTGGCTCCCCAATTTGTGGTTTGGCAAGCAACACCCGATTTTAACGGGTTTTCTGTCCGTGCTGTAAACAATATTCCGGCCTCTGCCGCAACATCAGCCAGACGCGGCAAAACGTCTTGCATCACGGATCAATTCCGACAGTCGGATTTTCGCCGCAATTGTGCTGAATTCACAGGAATTCCACCCCGCTTGCCCTGATCGCCAGACGCGGCTACATGGGTGCCCAACATTCAACTTGCGACACAGGAACCGGATCAACGTGAGAATCAGCCAATCCTACTCCACCAAGGCCTTCTCCCCAAAGGCACTCGCCATGCTGGCACTTTGGCTAGCGGTTGCAGGCTTTGCAGGTCCAGCCCAAGCCCAGGACGATGCCAGCAAGGCCGATACTGAGGCCCCGGCTGATGCCACCAATTTCGGCCCGCGCAAAAAGGCCCTCGATCAGAAGGCCGCAACAGAAGCCCCAAAGGCCGAAGTGATTTCAACCCATGGCAAATGGCAGCTGCAATGCACGGAAGTTGGGGCCGGGGGTGATGAAAATGCCGGGGGTGGCAGGAACTGCGGCATTATACAAAATGTCAAAAGCGACAAGAATGAAAACATCGCGATTTCCCTGATTGTCAGCAAAGTCAAGCGCGGCGACAAGTCGTCGACGTTTTTCAGGGTGTTTGCGCCCATCGGCGTCTATTTGCCGACGGGTATTCCGGTGGAAATTGATGGGGCAGCGTTGCCAAACCGCATGCAGTTCACCCGCTGCCTGCCGCGGGTGTGCGAAGGATTTGCCGAAGCCTCACCCGAATCACTCAACAAATTCAAGAAGGGCAATGCCGCGACTTTCTTTATCTATGATCGTCCCGGCAATGGTTTTCCGATGAAAGTGTCGCTTGAAGGCTTTGGTGCGGCTTTGGCTGCCCTCAACAAGTTGTAGGAAGTTCTGCTCTCAGGGCTTTGCGTTTGGCGTTTGCAGCACTAAGTAGCATATTCATTGTTGGAGTATGCCGCTTGTCCCAGATCGATCACGATGCGTTTTCACCCGAGCTTTCCCGTTCGGAAGCCGAAAAACTTGTCCGCGAAACCTTGGTGGGGGCTGATGACGGGGAACTGTTCATCGAAAAACGCGTCTCGGAAAGCCTGTCGTTTGACGATGGCAAACTGAAATCATCGAGCATTGATGACAGCCAGGGCTTTGGTCTGCGTGCCGTTTCCGGCGAAAGCGTTGCCTACGCCCATGCCACGGAATTGTCGACGGCGGCACTCAAGCGGGCGGGCCAGACCTGTCGCTCCATTCTCAATCACGGCCAGACCCGGCAGATTGCCGATGGCCCTGCCCGCAGCAATCGCAAACTCTATTCCGACAATAATCCCAGCGATGCCTTTGGTTTTTCGGAGCGTGTATCGCTGTTGCAAAACGTCAATGATTTTGCCCGGGGACTCGATAGCAAGGTGCGGCAAGTTTCGGCTTCGGTTTCAACCGACTTTCAGGATGTGACGATCATCAGGCCGGATGGCAGTGTCTATGTGGATTTGCGACCGCTGATGCGTTTCAATGTTTCGGTGACCACCGACAATGGCACCTTGCAAGGCAGCGGCGGTGACGGCTTTGGCGGGCGGGGTGATCCGCGTGGGATTCTCACCGAAGCACGTTGGCAAGCAGCAACGCGGGAAGCATTGCGGCAAGCCTTGGTTGCGCTTGAGGCTGGTGCGGCACCGGCGGGCGAAATGGACGTGCTGTTGGGGCCGGGTTGGCCTGGCATATTGCTGCATGAAGCCATCGGCCACGGGCTTGAAGGCGATTTCAACCGCAAGGGCACATCGGCTTTTGCAGGTTTGATGGGACAACGCATTGCCAGTGATGATGTGACGGTGGTGGATGATGGCACCCTGCCGGATCGGCGCGGCTCGATTTCAATCGATGATGAGGGCACGGCCTCGAATTGCACCACGTTGATCGAGAATGGCATTCTGGTGGGCTTTATGCAGGACCGCCTGAATGCCCGTTTGATGAATGTGAAACCGACGGGCAATGGACGCCGCCAATCCTATGCCCATGTGCCGCTGCCGCGCATGACCAACACCTACATGCTCAACGGAAAGCGCAGCCCGGAGGAAATTCTCGCTTCGATGAAAACCGGCCTGTTTGCCAAATCCTTTGGCGGCGGCCAGGTTGATATCACCTCAGGCAAATTCGTCTTCACGGTGACCGAAGCCTATATCATCGAGAACGGTAAACTCACGCGTCCGGTCAAGGGGGCCATCCTGATTGGTGCGGGGGCGGAAGCCTTGAAGAAAATCTCCATGGTGGGCAATGATCTTGAACTCGACAGTGGCATTGGCACATGCGGCAAAGCCGGCCAAGGTGTGCCCGTGGGTGTTGGCCAACCAACACTTCGCATTGATGGTCTGACAGTTGGCGGGACGGCAGCGGCCTGACACTGATGTCGCTTCCCGCTGTTGTGATTTTCGATATGGATGATGTGCTCTGCCACTATGATTTGGGGCGGCGTTTGCGTTATCTCGCGCATTTGGCAGATGTGACGGCGCGGGATGTGCGGGCGGCTTTGTGGGACTCAGGATTCGAAGAATCGTCCGATGCCGGGGGTTATCCCGACAGCGAAGAATATCTTGCGGAATTTTCCAAGCGTTTGGGTTTTGACATCAGCCGGGAGGAATGGCTGAAGGCGAGGCGAGAGGCCATGACGCCTGCCACCGAAGTTCTGGGCCTGGCAGCAAAAATCAAACAGCAGGCCTCCATTGCCATTTACACCAACAATGGCCCTTTGGTGAAAAGCCATCTGCACGTGTTGTTGCCAGAGGCAGCGGCGCTGTTTGACCTGCATTTTTGTTCCTATGAATTTGGCACCAAGAAACCCGATCCGGAGAGTTTTCGAAGATTGATCAACAGCCTGGGGCGCAAGCCTTCTGAATGCTGGTTCATCGACGACAAGAAATCCAATGTGGAGGGCGCACGGATCGCCGGGATCAAGGGCCATCATTTCACGCATTATGCTTTGCTTGAAGATGAGGCCCGCGCTACAGGATTCAGATTATGATTTTTGGCATTGCATCGGTTGGGATGGCGGCTAGACTCGTCAATCATTTACAGAAGAGAACACACCAATTATGCCCCTCCAAGATATCCTCGGCGACACTGAAGGTGGCGCGTTTTACCGGAATGCTGCCAAGGCTGCGGGCCTGACCGAAGCAGATGCCAAGTCGGCAATCGCCAAACTGGCTCCTGCCATTGCCAACGCCCTGAAAGACCGGGCCGGGGCTGATCCCGAAGCTTTTGAGGCGCTGCTCGAATTGCTTGAGGACAATGGCGAGGCTGATCTCAACGAGGCCGGTGCCCTGACTGATGATGAGGCGCAATCCGATGGTGCGGCCATTCTGAAGGACCTGCATGGTTCAGCAGCGGCTGCCCAAACGGTGGCTGGCAAGCTGGTCAATGGGGTTGCAGCGGAAGCACTGGCCACGCTCAATGCCATCAGTGCCACGGGTGTTCTGGCAGCACTTTCCCAACAGAATGTCTCGACGCTTAGTGGTGGGGCGGCAACAGCTGCCGACACACAAAGTGGTGGTGGCGGGTTTCTGTCGGTGTTGTTTGCGGCCCTGCTCAAAGGCCTGCTGCAAGGTGCGAGCCGCCAGATGGCGCCCAAACGGCGGCGGCGGCGCTATGCCAGTCATTATGGCAGACAGACAGCCCCCCGGCGCAGACGGCGGCGGACACCTGGCCTTGATGATATTTTCAAAGGCATTCTCGGTGGCAACCGCCGCTGATTTTCCAGTTAAAAACAAGGAGAGCAGAGATGGATATTTCAGCAATCGGCCGCCAGTTTGGCCTGGACGAAACTCAGACCCGGGCGGCATTTGAAGCCCTGGCCCCGGTGGTGGCATCTGGCATGCGCAGGCAGGCCAACACACCTGATGGCTTGCAGGATGTTTTCAGGTCGGTATTGGGTCAGGGGCAATCTGGCACGCTCGACGATGAAAATGCGTTAAGCTTTGAGCGGGCCAAACCGGCGGGTGATGAAATCCTTGGCCAGCTGTTTGGCGACAAGGATGTGAGCCGTGGTGTTGCCCAACAACTTTCCGCATCATCGGGAATTGGGGCTACACTGTTGAAAAAACTGCTTCCCATCGTGGCCAGTGTCGTCATGGGTCAGGTGGCAAAGAAAATGGGCTCTGGTGCTGGCAGTTCTGGTGGTGGTGGATTAGGTGATATTCTTGGTGATATTCTGGGCGGCGGACAATCACGGCAACAGGCGCCTACACAAGGTGGCGGTGGCCTGGGTGATATATTGAAAGATATCTTAGGGGGTGGTCAACAGGCGGATGCTGAACCCCAGCAACAGCCAAAATCACAACCTCGGGGCGGCAATCCGCTTGAAGACATGTTGAACGACATCCTGTCGGGCGGCAAGGGTGGGGCTACGACGAAGCAAGTCCCTTCCGACCAGATGGGTGATATTCTCAAGGATATCTTCAGCGGCAATCTTCCCGGCGGCGGTGGACAAATGCAAGAGCGCACGGTTCAGCGCGGCCGCAAGACTTTGGATGACATGACGGGCGGTGGAACGCCATCGGGTGATGCTGCAGATATCCTGCTGGATTCGGTGACGAAGTCGTTGCGGCGGTAGGGACGCAAACTCAAAAAAAGTCGTCACAAGGCCCCCACCTCCGTCGCTTCACGCCACCTCCTCCCCGCCAAAGGGGCGGGTTGGAGGGTGAACCCAAGCAC
>JANOVS010000023.1:0-5530 GCA_031417515.1 Hyphomicrobiales bacterium | reverse complement strand
CTCGGCAACCTCGCCCATGACCAAGCTTGCCAACGATGCAGGCATTCCTATCGTTTATGTAAATCGTCAACCAGCTGACGTTGATGCCTTGGGTCCAAAGGGTGCGTTTGTTGCGTCGAACGAAGTTGACTCGGGCACGCTCGAAACCTTGGAAGTTTGCCGCCAACTCAAGGAAGCCGGCAAGACCGAAGCCAACATCCTGATCATGGTGGGCGATCTCGGCAACCAGGCTGCCGTACAGCGCACCAAGGACATTCATGATGTGAATGCCGGCACGGCTTGCGGCGTGAAGTTGAAGGTTCTGGATGAGCAGACCGCTGTTTGGGATCCAGTAAAGGCCCAGGATTTGATGACCAACTGGATCGCTGCAGGCCACAAGCCAGACGCCGTGATTGCCAACAACGACAACATGGCCATCGGCGCAATCAACGCCATGAAAGCCGCTGGTTGGGACATGAAGACAGTGATCGTCGGCGGCATTGATGCCACGCAAGAAGCGCTTGCCTACATGAAGGCTGGCGATCTTGACATCACCGTGTTCCAGGATGCTGCTGGTCAAGGTGGTGGTGCTGTTGGCGCTGCCATCGCTCTTGCCAAGGGCGAAAAGGTTGATGCCAAGGTCTGGATCCCGTTCCAGCTGGTAACACCTGCGAACATGGAAGGCTTCATGTCCAAGAACTAATCGACAATTGAACAGGAATGCGCCACCTTGCGAGAGGTGGCGCATTTTTTTGAGCGAGGCACAATGTCCAAGAAGTCCACGGTCAGTCCGGAGACCATGAAAATCGTGCGCGAAAGTGGCGCGGTGTCAGGTGCGGACTACCTCCTCGAAGTCGACGATGTGCGGAAGGAATTTCCGGGCGTTGTGGCGCTGGATAATGTGAAATTCAAATTGCGCCGCGGCTCGGTGCATGCCCTGATGGGCGAAAATGGAGCAGGCAAGTCCACGCTGATGAAAATCGTGGCTGGTATTTACACGCCGGATTCCGGTTCTTTCAAATTGCGCGGGCAAGACATTCGCCTCAAGAATCCGCTGGACGCACTGGAAAACGGCATCGCGATGATTCATCAGGAATTGAACCTGATGAACCCCATGACGATTTCGGAAAATATCTGGATCAGACGAGAACCCGTCAATGCTTTTGGCCTCGTCAAACACGGTGAAATGCACCGCAAGACAGAAGAGCTGTTCAAGCAGCTCAATATCGACCTTGACCCTGATGTTGAAGTCGGCACCTTGAGTGTCGCCAACCGTCAAATGGTCGAAATTGCCAAGGCGGTGTCTTTCAATTCTGATGTCTTGATCATGGATGAACCCACTTCGGCATTGACAGAAAAAGAAGTCGATCACCTTTTCAAAATCATTCGTGCCCTCAAGGCCGAAGGCAAAGGCATTATTTATATCACCCACAAAATGAATGAGCTGTTCGAGATTGCCGATGAAGTGTCGGTGTTCCGCGATGGCAAATACATTGCGACAAAGCTTTCCAGCGAAGTGAGGCGTGACGAAATCATTCACATGATGGTCGGGCGCGAAATCACCCAGATGTTCCCCAAGGAAATAGTGCCGATCACCGACGTCGTATTGTCGGTCAAAAACCTGACCCTCAACGGGATTTTCAAAGATGTTTCGTTTGATGTGCGAGCAGGTGAAATTCTGGGGATTGCGGGGCTGGTGGGATCTGGCCGTTCAAACATTGCCGAAACAATATTCGGCGTGACTCCTGCAAGTTCCGGCACGATTTCGATCAACGGCAAGCTGGTCAACATAAAGTCACCCAGCATCGCACTGGAAAACGGCATGGCCTTCCTCACGGAAGACCGCAAGCAAACGGGCTGCTTTCTGCTTCTCGATGTACAGGACAACACCCAAATTGCAGTGTTGCAAAATAAATATGTGAAAAACGGCTTTGTGCAACAAGCACAATTGGCAAAAGACTCAACTGAAATGGCCAACCGCTTGCGCGTGCGCACGCCTGACATGCAGGAGCCGGTTATCAACCTGTCAGGCGGCAATCAGCAGAAAGTTCTGATTGCCCGATGGCTGTTGACCGAACCTAAAATTCTGATTCTGGATGAACCGACTCGCGGTATTGATGTCGGTGCCAAGGCAGAAATTCACAAACTGATTTCGCGGCTGGCAGGGCAGGGCGTTGCAGTGATCATGATCTCATCGGAAATGCCTGAAGTGTTGGGCATGAGTGATCGCATCATGGTTGTGCATGAGGGCCGCGTTACAGGCTTCCTTGATCGCAGCGAAGCTGATCAGGTTAAGATTATGGAACTGGCTTCTCATTAAATGACGAAGCATCTCGGAGCGGCAAACAATGTCTGAAACGTCAAACGAGCTTGGCAACACGTCAACCACTGGCCTGAAAAAAGTCAAGCGCATGCCGCCCGAAGTGTCGATCCTGCTGGTGCTGGCGGGCATAGCTTTGGTGTTTGAAGTCCTCGGCTGGATATTTGTTGGCGAAAGCTTTCTTGGCTCGAAGCAGCGCTTGTCCATCATCGTGCTGCAAGTCGCCATCATCGGCATCATCGCGGTTGGCGTTACACAAGTCATCATTACAGGTGGCGTCGATTTGTCTTCGGGGTCGATGGTCGGCTTCATTGCCATGGTTGCCGCAAGTTTTGCGCAAACCGCCACAAATGCCCGCGCCGTTTTTGCTACGCCGGATTTTGCCTGGATGGGGCTTGGCTGGTTCATTGATTCAAACCCGATGTGGGCAATCATTGCGGGACTCATACTAGGACTGTTGCTTGGCATATTGAACGGCCTGATCATTGCCAAAACCGGTATTCCACCCTTTATCGCCACACTCGGCATGATGGTGTCGGTGCGCGGTCTTGCCAAGTGGTACACACTGGGTCAACCAGTCGCGCTGCTCAACGAGGATTTCGCCTGGTTCGGCCAGAGCTTTGACGTCAGTGGATTTCCAGTGCCGCGCATTGTCATCGTGTTTTTTATCGTGGCGGCCATCTGCCACGTCATGCTGGCCTATACGCGCTATGGAAAATTCACCTACGCCATTGGTGCCAATCCACTCGCCGCCCGCGTCTCCGGCATTGATATCGGCAAGCACCTGATCAAGGTTTATGCCGTCGCAGGCCTGTTGTCGGGCCTTGCCGGCGTCATGCTTGCAGCACGCGCCCAATCCGCCCAGCCCGGCATGGGTGTGGCATTCGAACTCGATGCAATTGCGGCCACTGTCATCGGCGGCACTTCGTTGGCGGGTGGCGTTGGCCGCATCACGGGAACCGTCATCGGCACCATCATCTTGGGCGTGGTAACCTCCGGCTTCACATTCCTGAAAGTCGGTGCCTACTATCAGGAAATCGTCAAGGGCCTGATCATTGTTGCCGCTGTTGTGATCGATCAATACCGCCAAAACAAGCGAAGAAAAACGTGAGCGATATTGTTACCGTCGCCGACGAAGGGACCTCATCAGTCGCGTTGCGACAGCTTCTCCAGAGGCGAAGCGACAATCTCAGGTGATTGATCAATGTCCCTTCCCCTTTGGGGAAGGTGGCGCAAAGCGCCGGATGAGGTTACTTTGGTGGCGACATTCACATGTCCTCCAAACGCCCCAAATTAAAGCAAAGCTAACCGTTGCAGGTCGCAACCGAAGCAGCTATAGACCCGCCAGCTTTTGGGGCGTCGCCAAGCGGTAAGGCACCGGACTTTGATTCCGGCATTCGGAGGTTCGATCCCTCCCGCCCCAGCCAATTTTCTGAACCTATTCTGAAAGTTCTTGCCGCCATTGCAAAAATACGCAATGAATTGAAATAACAGTTCTGTACGCTCCGACGCTGAAATTCTCAGCAAAACAAGGGGTGACGGGACGCAAGAAATTCGCTGGGGTGGAATTGACGCTCCCGTGGATAGTTTCAACAACGGGAGGACTACCTATGAAGAAATATCTGATCGGCGCTTTGGCGGCCGGTACAGCGCTTTGCGGCATCGCCGCCACGGCATCCGCCGGTGAATATGATGGCATTACCATCAACATATTGACACGCCCCGGCTATGTGATCGCCGGACGCCTTGCTGAGCGTGGCTTGGAATTTGGAGCTGCCACGGGTGCCAAGATCGTTGTCACCGAAGTTCCATTCGCTGAAATTTTCCCGAAAATCCAGACGGACTGGACCACGGGAACCAACTCGATTGACGTCGGTGTATTCGCCGCCGGCTGGGGCGTTGAACTTGACGCTGCTGGTTTGCTCGAAGACCTCGACCCCTATCTGGCCAAGGACACCAAGATTGACACGGCTGACATCGCACCTTATTTCCGCGAATTCGGCCAGAAGGTTGGTGGCAAAACCAAGATGCTGATGGTCGATGGTGACTTCCAGATGATCTACTATCGCAAGGACGTGCTTGAAGCCAATGGTCAGGCTGTTCCCAAGACCTGGGACGACTACCTGAAAGTCGCTGCTGCCATCCACGGCAAAGACATGAACGGCGACGGCGTTGCGGACTACGGTTCATGCATCTTCAAAAAGCGCAATGCCCAGTCTTACTTCGCCATTCAAACAGTTGCCGCCGCTTATGTGCAGACCCAGGGTACATCCCAGGGCTTCCATTTTGATGGCGCAACCATGAAGCCTGTCATCAACAACGCAGCCTGGAAAAAGGCTTTTGAAGTGTACAAGGAAACCGGCAAGTATGGTCCTGCCGAAGAATTGAACATGGACATTGGTGATACGCGCGGCCTGTTCACCGCCGGCCGTTGCGGACTTTTGATCGAATGGGGCGATCCAGGCCCGATGTCGATTGAAAAGGGCTCAGAAGCCATCAAGGACAAGCTTTATGCCATCGCTGCACTCGGCACCACAGAAGTGTTGGACCGGGCAACGGGCAAGCTGGTTCCGGTGACCAAGGAGTCAGCACCTCATTCGGTTGACGGCATCAACTATGCGCCCTTCGCTGCTTTCGGCGGCTGGGCTGGTGCCATCAATGCCAAGATTGATGCCAAGAAGAAGCAGGCTGCCTATGATTTCCTGTCCTACATGAACCAGGCTGCTCAATCCAACGTCGACGTCACCATCGGCAAGACCGGCTATAACCCCTATCGTCTGTCACAGCTCAGCAGCCCGGATCTATGGGTGAAAGCCGGCTTCTCGAAAGAAAATGCCGAAAACTATCTCGGTGCCATCAACAGTGCATTGAACAATCCGAACATGGCTTCGGACTTCAAACTGCCAGGTGCTGCGTCTTACTCAAGCGTTGTGCTGGACCGCGAACTTGCCCGTTACCTGGCTAACGAAATCACGGTTGATGAAGCCTTGGTCAATATTGAAGCTGGCTGGGAAGAAATCACCGAAGATTTCGGTCGTGATGCCCAAATCAAGTCGCAGGGCCTTGCCCTCGGCACGAAGTAACATCTAGTGGAGCAGGGCCGGACATTTTGTTCGGCCCTGTTGTTTTTTGTAGTCGGCGGCCCTTCGAGGCTCGCAAGGGCTCGCACCTCAGGGTGAGGAATTTTTGATTGCACCTTGAAGAGTGTGTTTTGTATCCTTCACCCTGAGG
>JANOVS010000022.1:0-11948 GCA_031417515.1 Hyphomicrobiales bacterium | reverse complement strand
CTCGGCGAACCCTTCCGGCGCGACGCGATGAAAAAACCGGTTGTGGTGGCAGGGATTGATCCGAAGGATATGCAGCCACAAGCAGGTGCGTGATCGACATAACCTGGATGAAACATCAAGCCAAACTCTCAGCGTGTTACTCATAGGAATTTGCTCATTGTCTATATTCTGATCGCTGATGATAAATAGCCCCAGCCCCGTAACAGGGACATGCGATAATTCCTTTCAGGCTGAATATCGGAATAATGTGACATGACGTCTTGTGAGCGTAGTTGTGACACGCCTCCGCACGGACAAGTACGTCAAAAATCAATCGAAATTAAGATTTCAAACACCAAGTTTTGTCAAGCTTCTGTCAGCCTCGAGTTGCTAGTGATGCCTTCTAGACAATTGGACGACAGTTTTGTGAAGGCTCAAATCCTTCAAAATAAACAGAGATTTTGATTTGTTTGGGATTCAGTGATGCACGGCTGTGTTTTTCGCTTGCTGGTGCGCGGATGAAAGAGAGAAATAATGGGCTACGATAATCTGCTGCAACTCATAAATTACAAGTTTGCGTATAGTGTGGGGCTCGATATCATCGGTATGACACTGCTGATTTTCGTTCTCTATTACCGACGATATCATGACAAGGAACTTGTCACTGCGGCAGCACTGTTCAATCTGTTTATATTTTCAGTCCTGGCGGTTTTATCCTCGGTGGATTTCAGCGTGGCTGCCGGATTCGGTTTGTTTGCGATCCTGGCCCTGTTCACTTTGCGCTCTGAACCCCTCAGTAAAATTGAAATGACCTATTTCTTTGGCAGTGTTGCCATTGCGGTGATCTGCTCGATCCAGGGCGGCACACAATTGTTCTCAGCAACCGTCGTGGCAATCGTTGTTTTTGGCACCTATATAATTGATCATCCGAAGATGCTGCAATCCGTGGGCGGTACCAAAATTACACTGGACCGCATTGATCAATCACTTTTTTCAGATCCAAAAATTGTGCGCACCGAGCTTTCAAAACAGTTGGGCGTTGACGTGATTTCCTACCAGGTTTTGCAACTCGATTACATCAACGAAATGGTGCGCCTCAATGTCTTCTTCCGTACACGCTGACACCTTGCTGTCCCGGCACTTCTCGCCGATCAACCTCGCAACCCTTAACACCAAAGCTGAGATGTTACGTCGCCGCGACAATAAATATGTCATCGAACGCCCGGTGATGCAGGCGGCGCTGCATGAATTTTCGGACAGTTTTGATGTTCTCGAAATTGATGGCCGCAGATCGTTCACTTACGATACCTGCTATTTTGATAGCCCCGAATATGAGTGTTACAAGGATCATCACCGCGGGCGTCGACAAAGGGTGAAAGTTCGTATTCGGAATTATCTTGAATCAAACATCTGTTTTGTTGAAGTAAAGCTGAAAGACAAACGCGGCGAGACCATAAAGAAGCGTCTTAAGCACGATCCGGCCCGTTGTCAGGAACTGGATTCGCGCGCGATGGAATTCGTGCAATCATGCTACCGCGATCTTTACAATAAAGATTTTCCTTACGCGCTCGTTCGCGCGGTCGATATGACGTATAAGCGCGTGACTTTGGTTGCCAAGGAAGGCGGCGAACGCATGACAATTGACAACAGTTTGCGCTTTATGCGCGGGAATTCCACTCTACTGGTCGATGATGAAAAGTTTATTGTCGAAACCAAGTCTTCCAATGGCAATGGCATTGCGGACAAGGTTTTGCGATCATTGCACCGCCACCCGAGCAAACATTGTTCCAAATATTGTACGGCAACGGCTGCTTTGAACGCGGAGGTCAAAACCAATAATTTCAGGATTGTGATGCGGAAGCTCATGCCGCCTCCAATGGCAAATGATATGGTGATGCAATGAAAAAGTTTGTTTGTGGCCTGGCAGTTTCGGTGTTCTTGAGTTCAACAGCGCTGGCGGCGAATCTTCCAGCCGCTGACGTGCTTGATCGAATTGCTCTGCCTGAGCAATCCATAGACGGCTCGAAAATCAAAGAATTGTCGGGACTGGGCTGGGATGATGATGACAAGCTGCTTTATGCCGTATCTGATAACGGCTTTCTGCATCACTTCAAGATAGCTATCGCCGGGGACAAGTTTGTTGCAATTGAACCCGTGTTTTCAGTAAAGATAGTGGATGCGGCTAGTGGTCTGCTGGGTTGGGGTTTGACAAATGCAGAGGGCCTGCATGTGCGCAATGGTTCCAATGGAAAAGCGGGTGACGCAGAGTTGGTCATCGCCTTTGAAGACGGGCCTTCCATTGGCCGCTTCACATCGCAGGGTAAAAACATTGCTGAAATCAAATTACCTAACGTGTTGGCTGATCCAGACGCTTATCGCAATCCCAATAAACGCCTGGAATCGGTGAGTGAGTTAGAGCCATATGGAATTTTGACTGCTCCTGAGGCTCATCTCTCCAATGATGCGAAAGACGTCCACTCTATCTTTGCCATGGATGGGCGCAGATGGATATTTCAGGCCCTGCAAAGCAAGCAGGATTCTGTCAAGGCACTTGAAGCTTTGCCGGATGGCCGGATACTGGTGCTGGTTCGCACGCGTGATCCGAGCACTGATCAGCCGCAGGCGCATTTGCTGATTGTTGATCTCTCGCATTGTGGTGACAGCGTCGTTTGCCCGGTAACCAAAGTTTCCGTGTCTGATCCAAAGTTAATTGCCAATGACTTTGAAGGCATGACACGAATTGGCGATGGGCTCTACCTGATTGTGACTGATTCTCGCCGCGGCGGGGAAATGGTGCTGTTTCGGTTAAAGCTTTAACTGCTGGGTCTATGAAAGTTTCTGACAGAATCGAACAGTGAACGGATGAAGTTTGTAGCGGCGGCTGGTATCAGCGCCGCAATATTCATTTTGGGCGGAAACTTCACATGCAATTTGCACTGAACCACATGGCGGCACCGAAACTTGGCTACAACGCATTTTTTGATCTGGCCCTTCGCCTTGGCATCAATGCTGTTGAAATTCGCAATGACATCCCAACAGCGCTCATGGGCAACAAGCATGCCAAGTCGATTGCCGCTCTCGCCAAGGACAAGGGCATCACCATCATCAACGTCAATGCCCTGCAGCGCTGGAACCAGTGGTCGAAAGCAAAGGCTGATGAGGCGAAAAAGCTGGCGGAATATACGGCTCTCACGGGTGCCAAAAATCTCATTCTCGTCCCCACCAACGACAAGAAATTCCGTCCGTCCACCGAGGAACGGCTGGATGGTATCCGCAATGCCCTCTCGCAATTGAAAGTCATCCTCAAGGACCACGGTCTTATCGGCTGTGTTGAGCCACTGGGTTTTGAAGAGTGCTCTTTACGTTTGAAAGCTGAAGCCATTGCCGCCATCAACGCCGTCGGTGGTGCCAAGCGCTTTAAAGTCACCCATGACACCTTCCACCATTTTGTGGCGGGCGAGACTGAAACATTCGCCGCCCAGACTGGTCTCATTCATGTTTCAGGCGTGGTGGACAAAAAGCACACCGCCGCCACCATGCGTGATGCCCAACGTGTGCTGGTGGATAACCAGGACATGATCGACAATCGCGGCCAGGTGCAAAGCCTGATGGCAGGTGGCTATAAAGGTTATGTGTCGTTTGAGCCCTTCGCATCTGATGTCCACAAGTCCAAACAGATCGCCCGGGACCTGGCACGCAGCATGGATTATCTTGAACGGCGGTAGTCGCAAGTCCGCCTGTTGCCCAAATCCATATTTCGCGCCATCATGCCTGGATGTCCAAGCGCGCCAACAACAAGCCGAGCGCTCAAACGGTTGATGCCGATGTCATCATCGTGGGTGCCGGCATTGCCGGACTTTATGCCGCCCGCCGCCTGAAGGCTGCGGGTTTTTCCGTCATCATGTTTGAAGCCGACGAGCGGGCGGGAGGCCGCGTCAAATCCCGTGCCGAACATTTTTCCCGGTTGGGCCTGACCATTGATGATGGCGCCAATCTCATCAACTCAACGGATACCCTGGCCATTCGCTTGATGAACCAGTTTGACATTCGCTACGTCCGCCGCCTGAAGCCCGGCATGGACAGCATGAATTATCTGGTCAATGGCCATCTCTATTC
This sequence comes from Hyphomicrobiales bacterium, assembly GCA_031417515.1. Lineage (GTDB taxonomy): Bacteria > Pseudomonadota > Alphaproteobacteria > Rhizobiales > Aestuariivirgaceae > Aestuariivirga. The sequence goes on along the minus strand of JANOVS010000022.1, from coordinate 7,853 downwards.
ACAGGTTGAATTTGACCGCCTGCTGTTCTCGGAAAGCCGCAAAGCCATCAATGCCATATTGGCGGACCAGGAAATCTGGCGTGCTGATGAAGAGCGCGACGTGAACCCGAAATTCTTCGATGAAAGCATTGCCTCCTATCTCAAGCGCATTGAGGCAGGCCCCGTATTGCGCACCATGTTGAAATCATTTTTCTGGAGTGAGTATGGCCATGAGATTCAAAATCTCAATCTTCATGTCCTGTTCGACTATCTTGAAATCGACCTGTCATCGCCATGCTTCCAGCTGATCCCCAATGTCGATGAAGCCTATACAGTGCCGGACGGCACCGAACAGATCACCGAGGCCATGGAAGAAGATGTTCGGGACTGCATCCATTTTGAAGCGCGGGTACATCATATCTCTGATCACTCAGGGATCGTTTTGGTAGAAGCCAACACCCAAAAGGGTGTTCTCAAGCGCACGGCACGGCATCTGTTTTTTGCAGCCCCCCTGCACAGCCTGAAGAAAATCAAGGTTGAGATGGAAGGCCTGTCGCAACATTCCCTCGATCAAGCCAGCATCACCACCTACGCCAATGGAGCGAAGTTGCATCTGATGTTCGAAGCTGGATTTGATGAACTTTATCGCTACTCCGGCATCTTGCTCACCGATACCGGCGAACAGATTTGGCCCTCTGGCACCGGCCAAAGCGGTGCTGGACTCCTCACGGTTCTGACCGGACCCATGCCGCCCAGTCGGGCCGCTGCGGTGTTTCACGCAGGCCAGGTGTTGTTGGCGCTGGAGCGTATATTACCCTACATCAGCGAACACTATGTCGGTGTCGAGCGTTCCGATGCGCCGACCAGCTATTCAGGATCCCTCGCCCCCGGCGAAATGGCCCATCTTGCCATCCACGATGGCGCCCGTCGTTGGACCACCATTGGCGAGGCCAGCGGTGGACCTCTGCAAGGCTATCTCGAAGGTGCATTGCGCAGCGCCGACTATGGCGTGACCCATTACATTATTGAAAGGCGACAAAAGCGCGAGCCATAAAAAAAGCCCCGGGTCTGACCGGGGCCTTTCGGAATTGTTTCGCAAATCTTATGCGGCTTCTTCAGCCGTATCGTCTTCAACCTTTTCACCGACAACAGCGCCGCGCTTGGCATTACGGGCCAGAAAATCTTCCAGTTCCTTGATGCACTGGTCTTCATCAACTTTCCGCACTGCCGCCAACTCACGGGCAAAACGTGCCAAAGCCTGCTCAAACAGTTGGCGCTCGGAATAGGATTGCTCGGGCTGACGATCCGAACGGTAGAGATCACGGATCACTTCCGAAACTGCAATCATATCGCCGGAATTGATTTTCGCATCATATTCCTGGGCACGGCGCGACCACATCGTACGCTTGATCCGGGCGCGACCGCGGATCACTTTCATGGCCTGCTCAATCATTGAACGGTCAGCCAGGTGACGCATGCCTTTTTGCTCGGCCCGGTTGGTTGGAACCTTGAGGCGCAGCTTTTCTTTTTCGAAATCAACAATGTAAAGCTCAAGCTTAATACCGGCAATTTCCTGTTCTTCGATGTTGGAAATCCTGCCAACACCATGGGCCGGATAAACCACCAGTTCGCCAATCTTGAAGGATGGCTTCTTGGCAACAGGGGTTGCCACTTTCGCAGCTGCAGCAGCAGGTTTGGCAATGACAGGAGCTGCAGGTGCCACAGCAACAGGCTTCACCACGGGTGCAACTGTTTTCACAGGTGCTTTATGGCCCTGTGGTGTCAGTGTCGCAGCGTGTGCCGCTTTGGAAATGGCTTGCTTTACAACTGGCTTGGCCGCAGATTTGACATTGGCTTTTGCGGGCGCAGATTTGACCACAGGCTTCTTCGCCACGGCCTTTTTGACCTCAATCTTGGATTTTGGCTCAGATTTGGCTACTGGCTTTTTACCAACTGGCTTGGTTATTGTCTTGCTTGTCGGTTTCTTTGTCGTTTTCGCGGTAACCATTATTGCCTTGCCCTCTTTGTTCGCTTGACCGATTTTTCCGGTCAGCTGTTTTGGAGGGACACTCAAGGCGCAAAAAAACCGAGCCCGAAGCCCGGATACGCCTTATTGCCCCCATATATTGCTACATGAAGGCACCCTAGCACAAATTTAAGGAAATTTAAAGGAAAAGCCGTCCGTACACGGCGCAACCCCGTTATGTGTTTAAAAACACGGTTAATTTCGGCTTAACCATGTGTACAAAACCAGTTTTCAGTCGCCTTCGCCGGGATTTGGCGAAAATTCCGCCAGCTTTCCAGCTTTGCCGTCATTTTCCTTGGCCCCCTCCGGAGCATCACGCTTGATCGTGATGTTTGGCCATTTGGGCGCGTATTCTGTATTCAGCTTCAACCAGCTTTCAAGGCCGGGGTCCGTATCAGGCTTGATGGCTTCAGCCGGGCATTCAGGTTCGCACACACCACAATCAATGCATTCATCCGGGTGAATGACCAGCATGTTCTCGCCTTCATAGAAGCAATCAACCGGGCAAACCTCCACGCAATCCATATATTTGCACTTGATGCAGTTTTCAGTGACGATGTAGGTCATGACGGGTCCAAGTCTCAAGAAGTGGCAAAATTGAGCCGTGGTCTAGCAGACGGAACCGGAGCTTGCATCAGCTTTTTCAACGTGACCCATATGCGCGATATCCGGCGTCAGCTCTTCATACAGCACACGTGCAACCGTAGCAGATCCCCGGCGGTCTGCTTCTGCCAAAATTTTTACGACCCGCACGCGCCCGGCGACAGCTATCGTCAGAACATCCTGTTGCTTGACAGTTTGACTGACCTTCTGCGCCCTCATGCGATTAACACGAACATTTCCGCCTTCGATCATCAGGGCAGCATCACTGCGGTGTTTCACAAATCGGGCATAGACCAGCCATTTGTCCAGCCGCTGGGCCATCAGGATTTATCTTCATCCTTTCTGACGTCGCTCTGACTGCCCATATTGGCCCGCAGTGCGCTGAGAACGGCAAATGGTGAATTGGGGTCCATCGGCTTGTCACGGGGTTTTTCCCGAGGCTTGTCATGTGTCGCATCAGACCGTGGACGGTCATTGCGGGGACGGTCATTGCGAGGGCGCTCGGGCCGCGGACCGGAAGGCCTTCCTTTGCCTCTGAAACTTGGCCTTTCCGGCGCTGCACCATCAGCAGCAGGCTCAATCGTTCCACTTGGCTTTGCATCCCATTTGCCGGGTTGCCTTGGCCTCTTTTGAAACGCGGGCTTGTCGGCAGGCACTGCGCTTGCGGGTTCTGCAACAACCGGGTTACGACGGTGGTTTTCAGGACGCGGTGGACGCTTCTTGAATGGTCCCTGATCCTGCGGCCACCACACCACAACGTCGATTTTTTCGGGTGTTGATACTTCGGAAAGCGCCGTCTCTGCAGTTAAAGTATCAGATGAAACTTCCGCCGAAACCGCATCTTCAGGCAAAGACACAGCAACAACACTTTCAGTCGCTGCCTCAACCACGGTTACAACTTGCTCAACCTCAATCGCAACGGCTTCGGACTTCACATCAACAACTGGAACCGGCTTCTCAATCGAGCGGATTTGCGAACGATATCCGAGACTTGTGAGGATGTTCTCAAAATCTGCTCCCGAACAACCGACAACCGACATCATGTCAGGCACGATGGTAAAGCCGCCACCTTCAAAGGAGCCGACAGGTCGCTTCTCCTCGGGAATTCGCGGTTTCCAGAACAGGCGGTCACGAATTAAATCTGCCAGCCGTTCCAGCATGTCAACGCGTACCGCCCGGTTCATGCAGACCCGGTAACCACACAATCCATAGAAGCCATCGGGCAACCCGGCATCAACCAGCGTCGATGTCAAACCATTGGGCGGGGCCTTTGGCACGTCTCTATTGACACCCGCAGATTTTTGCTTTTCCAGCCACCACAGCAAGAGCCGTACTTCAGTTGGAGCTGGCTTTAGAAGGGCAGGCAGGAACAGGCTGTAAGCACCAAACCTGACACCAAAGCCACGCAGTTTGGCCCGCTCTTCCTGGCCCAATGCCTTGACTTCTTCCGCCACCAGTTCACGGGGCAGCACGCCAAAATTTTCAGCCAACCGAAACGCCAGGCCACGCACAGAACCTTCCAGCCCCTCCGGTTCTTCCAATGTGATCAGCGGGCCAATGGCCGCTGTGATGGCCCGATCAGCAAATTTTTGCAGCCGCAGCCGCACTTCGTCGCGCAGGATAGGCGACAAGATGTCGTCACAATCAACCTCAGCCCGCGGCTTGAAGCGCTGGTCACCTGCTTGCAGTTTACCGACGACCTGACCCTGCCAGAGAATTTCTCCGGTTCGCGCCAACTTCAATTCAGCATCGGAAGAATTCGCCAGCACGGTTGCCCGCGCTGCAATCTCCGTTGATAGCACTTGCACAGCCGCAGCTTTCAAAAGCCTGGACTCAGCCCCCTCCAGGGCTTCCGCAGGCAAAAAGCGCAAGCCCGCCACCCGGCCAACAATTTCACCTTCGACACTGATGGCACCATCGTCTTCAATACTTGACATTAAACCTTCCTTTTTGGCCAGACGCCGCATCAATACACTGGTTCGCCGATCGATGAAACGCTGTGTGAGTTTTTCATGCAACGCATCTGAAAGCCGGTCTTCAATTTCCCTGGCCCTGCCCTGCCAATACAGCGGAGCTTCCAGCCAGTCAGCTCTGTTAGCAATAAAAGTCCAGGTACGTACATGGGAAATCCGCTGTGAAAGGGCATCAATGCCACCTTCGAGGTTTTCACAAAACGCCAGCTGCTTGGCAAACCAGTCCTCCGAGATATGCCCATGCCGACTTTGCAAGTAACGCAGCACTTGCGCCACCAGGTGGGCATGCTCTGCCGGAGAAATGTTTCTGTAGTCCGGAATCTGGCAAACATCCCAGGCTCGCACCACGTCTTCGGCATGATGTACCAGTTCAACCAGCGAAGGATCGCGGCACACCGCTTCCAAGGCCTCAATATCGGCGGCGTTCTGGGCCCGTGTCAATCCCGCTTCCTGCGGCAGATACCCAAGGCTTTTGCGCAATGTGTCGAGCGAGCGAAAATCCAGCTCACGGTTGCGCCATTGCAGCACTTTTGCCGATTCAAACTGGTGGTTTTCCAGGCGGTCGATGATATCAGCCTCAAAACCATCTGCATCGCCTGTCACACCAAATGTGCCATCATTCATGTAACGTCCGGCTCGCCCGGCAATTTGCGCAAGTTCAGCAGGTGTCAAATGCCTGTACTGAAAGCCATCAAATTTGCGGGTTGAGGCAAAGGCAACATGGTCCACATCCATGTTGAGGCCCATGCCAATGGCATCGGTCGCCACCAGATAATCCACATCGCCATTCTGGTAGAGGGCAACTTGCGCATTGCGCGTTCGTGGACTGAGGGCCCCCATGACCACGGCAGCACCGCCACTTTGGCGACGGATCATCTCCGCCACCGTGTAAACCATCTCGGCCGTGAAGGCGACGATGGCTGAACGCCGTGGCAGCCTCGACAGTTTGCGCGGACCCGCATAGGTCAACTTTGAAAATCGCGGACGGGCCACAAATTGGGTGCCTGGCAGCAGTTTTTCCAGCAAGGGCCGCATGGTGGCTGAGCCCAGCAACATGGTTTCTTCCAGGCCCCGGCGATGCAAAATCCGATCCGTGAAGATGTGGCCACGCTCAAGATCAGTTGCCAGTTGCACTTCATCAATCGCCAAAAACGGCACCCGCAAATCCGGTGGCATGGCTTCCACCGTGGACACCCAATAACGCGGGTTGGCCGGAATGATCTTTTCGTCCCCGGTGATCAAGGCCACCGCATGGTCGCCCGCCTTCAAGCGCACCCGCTCATAGACCTCCCGCGCCAAAAGCCGCAGCGGCAAGCCAATCAGGCCGCCAGCATGGGCCAGCATGCGCTCAACCGCGAGATGAGTTTTGCCCGTGTTGGTGGGACCGAGAACAGCAGTAACGGGAGGAGGCTTCGCAGCGGAATGACCGACATGCAGGCCGGGATGAAAGGAATTCGGCATGTCCGGTTGCTTTAGGCCATTGCGACGGCAAGTAAAAGCCTGTCCCTTGATTTATCGTACGTCCTCCCATTTTGAAACACTGCTTTAAACTTTGGATTCAAAGGCGAACAAACCCCGCCCGAATCGCTAAAGTTGTGGTTTTCACGAAACGTTCCCCCGCATAGCGGTGGGGTTGCGACTGGTTGTAAAATCAGAACAAAGCGAGTTTGGCTGACTTTGCTTCCATTTTCTTCACACCTCACCGCCAGAAATAAACAAACACTTAACAGCCAGCCAACGGCAACCGCAGACAAATTAACCAACTGTTCCCTTCTCGGAACAGAACATGCCCGAATCGCTAAAGTTCATATTTTCACTTTTTGTTCACGCCACAGGTGGTGGTTTAACTCTGGCGTCACCACTATCAACGATTGATTTACCAGTCTCACCAGTGATTTCACGCCGAGGCTATTAACCAATTGTGCCAATTCAACATCGGGTGTCTAAAGCCCATGCCTGGGCTGGGAGACACCAGAACGCCGGCTGCAAAAGACATTTTACAGATTGTTGACGCGTGCTTGACTTATTCGCATCACTCCCCCTATAGAACCGCCAACCCAGCCGGAAACCCGCGTTTCCGGCCCTTCTATATTGTACCCTCTTTATTTTGATGGAGATCACCATGTCGCGCCGCTGTGAATTTACAGGCAAGGGTTGGCTTTCTGGCCACCAGGTCAGCCACGCCAACAACAAGACCAAGACCCGTTTCATGCCCAATCTTTGTGATGTAACGCTGATCTCTGATGCGCTTGGCAATTCCTACAAGTTCCGCATCAGCGCTCATGCCTTGAAGTCGGTGGAACACCGCGGCGGTCTTGATGCCTATCTTATCAAGGCCTCCAAGGATGAGCTTTCCCTCAAGGCCCGCAAGCTGAAGAAGACAATTGAAAAGAAGCTTGAAGGCCAGAAGGTCGCTGCCTGATCGTTTTCTAGTAGAATTTGAAAAAGCCGCTCAATTTTGGGCGGCTTTTTTGTTATGGGAAATTCCATGGACGAACCCAAACGACATTCAGCAAAAGCCAGCCGTGATGGCACACCGCGCACCCACAGCACAGCCCAGCTGCGGAACTGTGTGCTGGGAAACTTCACTGACATTGCTGAGCGCGTAGTCTTGGCGGAATGCACCATCGGCGACTATTCCTATATCGAGCGCCACGTCGAAGCCATTTACACAACAATCGGAAAATTCTGCGCCATTGCGGCTGACGTGCGGTTAAACGCCCTCAACCATCCCTTGGAGCGAATTTCCCAACACAAGATCACCTATCGTCCCAACGAATATTTTGTTGGTGCGAAAGTCGACAAGAACTTTCGCGAGCTTCGGCAAAACGCCCGCGTTGTCATTGGCCATGATGTATGGATTGGTCATGGTGCGATTGTGCTGCCGGGCCTCACCATCGGCCATGGTGCCATCATTGCAGCGGGCGCCGTTGTTACCAAAGATGTGAAACCCTACGCCATTGTCGCGGGCGTTCCCGCCAAACCCATCAAATGGCGCTTCAAAAAATCCATCCGTGAACGGATTATAAAGTTGCAATGGTGGGATTGGGACCACGATAAATTGGCAAGCGCCATCAGCGATATGCAAAATCTCAGTGTTGAAGATTTTTTAGGGAAGTGGGAAGTTGAGAGCTTATGACCTTCAACATGAATCTCTCTGCCAATTCGAAACAAGGTCCCCACCTCCGCCCTTCGGGCACCTCCTCCCCGCCGAAGAGGCGGGTTGGAGGGCAGTGAAGTTTGAGGCCGGTGCATAGATTTACCCTCCAACC
>JANOVS010000021.1:0-6993 GCA_031417515.1 Hyphomicrobiales bacterium | reverse complement strand
GGACACAATACAAGGTATTCGTCACGCCTGTCACCGAACAATGGGCACAGTTTGCCATCGCGGGGCCGAAAGCCCGTGACGTGTTGGCCAAGCTTGATCCTGATTTCGACCTGTCGAATGAAGCCTTCCCGCACATGAGTTTCAAGATCGGCAAGCTGGGTGGCTATCCGGTGCGGGTGTTCCGCATCAGCTTCTCCGGTGAACAATCCTATGAAGTGGCAACGCCCGCCAATCTGGGGCGTGGATTGTGGGAAGGCATTCTGTCGGCTGGCGAAGAATTTGGCATCGAACCCTACGGTACGGAAGCGCTGCATGTGTTGCGGGCCGAAAAAGGTTACATTGTTGTTGGCGATGAAACCGATGGTACAACGACACCAATTGATGTGGGCCTTGATGGATTGGTTTCAAAAAAGAAAGCAGATTTTATCGGCAAGCGGTCGCTCGAACAATCCTATCTGAAAGGGCCAAATCGCAAACAACTCGTCGGCTTGCTGACGGAAGACCCCAATGAAGTATTGCCGGATGGGGCCTACGCGGTACGTGTCGTGAAAGACAAACCGCCCATGGAAATGATTGGGCAGGTTACGTCCACCTATATGTCTCCGACACTGGGACGATCAATTGCCATGGCGCTGATTGAGAATGGCAGGTCACGCATGGGCGAAACTCTTTCATTCCCGCTGGAGGGCGGCAAAGTGGTGAGAGCGAAAATCACTGACACAGTTTTTTATGACAAGGAAGGCGCGCGCATTCATGCTTGAAGCCAAATTTGAATCGGCCATCGCCAAACGCAGCGAACCCCAAAATACGTCCGTTGCAATTCGGGAAATGGCAGAACGCGGCATGATTGATTTGCGGGGTTTTGCGACTGATCGCAAATTTATAGCGGCGGTGAAATCTGTGCTTGGATTTGACCTGCCAAAGGCTCCCCGCACTTCAGCCACGTGGGGCGATATGCGGGCTTTGTGGCTTTCACCAGACCAATGGCTGATCACTTGTTCCCGCGCCAAATCCGACGAAATTTGTGCAACACTTGTAGCAGCACTTGGGAATCTCCATTCGCTCGCGGTCAATGTTTCCGACATGCGCGCCGTCATCCGGCTTGAGGGTGAAGGGGTTCGCGAAACCGTCATGAAGGGTACATCCATTGATCTCACCGATGGCGACTATCCACCCGGCACCGTGCGCCGCATGCGCTTTGCCGAAATCGCCGCCTTGCTACATATCGTGGAGGACAACGTGATCGAGATTTATGTGTTCCGTTCCTACGCCGATTATGCGTGGGAGTTCCTGCTGAAGGCGGCGCGGAAGGGAAGTGAAGTCAGGCTGTTTGGCGGACGGCCTTAAATCGCGCAGACCACATCCGTGTGGCGGAAGTCGTCACCTTTGAACAAAAGTGGCATGGCTTCGACTTTGGAAGCAGCATACGACATGCAGTCTGCAAAATTCAATTGCGCGGGATGACCTTGGCCTTTGCCGAATTTTTGAAATGCCACTCGTGCCACGTATGCATGTTCAGAACCGAACGCTATGATGTGGATATCCAAGCGTGACAACAATTTATCCAATTTGGCCAATCCGCCTGAAATCTTTTTCGTCTCGACAACAATGCTCGACTCCAAAAAAATTGCTGATGGCATCATCCTCACTTTGGATCTGATGATTGCTTCAAAAAACTTATTCGTTTCCGGCTCAGCCTGCAGAATTGCAATGATTGCAGATGAATCTATCACCATCAATCAAAATGCCCGTGTTCATTGTAACCGATGATTTCGTCAGGGGTTCGGGTGTCTCTGTCGGGCAAAGCTGCAAACTCCCGTTGTATCTCCTGGATTTTTGCCCAAAGTTCCTCTTTGGCCGTGGGTTTTTGGATGGCGCTCTGCCGCAGCAAAGAAAGGTCGAGGGAGTCGTTGAGGGCCTCAGTAATCGGCTTACCCGTCAGAAATGCCAGTCTCCGGGCTTTCAACTCAACTTCTTTGTTTTTGATGCTCAACGCCATGCGAGGTACCTGCTACCTAAAGTGCTACCTACCCATATAGCACGCGTCCACCAATATTCAACCTCGCTTCGCCGCCATCCACCCGAGCAACTTGTCAAACCCGCCAAACGGGTAAAGATGCGGGGCTGCAATCTTCAACTCAGGTTTGTCGAAATGCAGCGTCGCCAGCTGATCCACGAACTCGGTGGGTTCTGAAACGCTCAGCAGCTTGGTGATATTCATGGCCTGTTTGCGGATAAATCGGGCTGAATTGCCAACGCCGCACATGGTTGCATATTTGACCAAAGTTTTGATGGTGGCTGGCCCCGGAACACCAACGTGAATGGGAAGATCAATGCCCGCCACCCGAAGCTCCGATGCCCAATGGGCCAAGGGTGCAGCATCAAACAGGAATTGCGTGGCAATGAAACCTTCCAGCCCAGCCTGTCTCAGCCAGTCGGCTTTCTGCTTAAGCGCACTAAACAACATGGCTTCGCCGTGAATTTTTGTGATGTCGGGATTGCCTTCTGGATGTCCGGCAATGCCAATGCGCTTGATGCCGATTTTCTGGAATTCGCCGGTTTCGAACAGCTGCATGGCACAATGATATTGGCCAATTGGTTGCGGCGCACCGCCGCCCAACACCAGAACATCGGTCACACGGCCACGATCCACAAATTGCGCCAAGCGGTTGGCAAGATCGGGCTGATCAATGATAAATCGAGCGGGAATATGCGGAATTGGATTGAATCCTGCCTGCCGCAAGGCAGAAACCGCTTCGATCTGGCCGTGCAAATCACTGGCATCAATCAAAGCCACAAAAACAGCGGTGCCAGGCTCAAATCCGCTTTGCAACAATGGAATTTTTTCAATTTGCTTTGCAGTTATTTCAATCGAAGCCCGCCCCAGAAATGCGCCCAAGGGATTGTCCATGGTCGCTGAAACGTTTTGAATAAATGGGGTTGGTGCGTTCATTAGATCCTCGGCGCAAAACTCCACCGAATGTGCCCCAGTGTCAAATCCAAGCTTGAACAATTGCGACAAACCCGCACTGAATGCGACCAATGCGCTGGGAATACGTCGTTTTTAACCTTCATATTGGCGCTGCTGGACAAAGTGTCGGAAATGGCTCATGATGTCGCTAGGGAGCAAAATGATGTTCGGTGAAAAGTCCAAAAGCCTGCCACAATGCGTGGCGCTCATATTGGTGCCTGAGTTTACGATGATGCCCGTTACATCGGCCATCGAGCCGTTGCGCCATGCCAATCGCAGCAGTGGCAAAAACCTTTATAAATGGACGTTGCATTCGCTGGATGGACTACCCGTCACAGCCTCCAATGGCATCGTAACGATGGTCAACGGTGACCTGGAAGCCATTCCCGCCGAAGCCGCGGTGATTGTCTGCGGCGGCCTCAATGTCCAGAAACATACCGACAAGCGCTTGCTGAGCTGGTTGCGCAAAATTTCGCGACGCGGCATCGATATCGGTGCCCTGTGCACGGGCGCCCATGTATTGGCCGAAGCTGGGCTTCTGGAAGGCTATCGCTGCACCATACACTGGGAAAACCTGCCGGGATTTACCGAAGCCTTTCCGGATATTGACGTCACAGGTGGCCTGTTTGAGATCGATGGCGACCGTTTCACCAGTGCTGGCGGCACAACGGCCCTCGACATGATGTTGTCGCTGATCTCAAATCAGCACGGCCAGGAAATTGCGGCCCAAGTGGCAGAAGCGGTTCTTCATGCGCCTATTCGGCATCACAGTGAAAACCAGCGCTTATCATTGCCGGCCCGCATCGGTGCGCGGCATCCCAAGCTGGTATCGATCATCGAGAAGATGGAAGAATGCCTGGAAGATCCGCTGTCGCCCAGTTACCTCGCCAAACAAGCAGGCCTTTCAACCCGTCAACTTGAACGGTTGTTCCGGCGTTATCTTGACCGGTCACCGAAACGCTATTATCTGGAATTGCGCCTGAAAAAGGCCCGCTCATTACTCTTGCAAACCGATATGTCGGTCATCAATGTCGCCTTGGCTTGCGGCTTTTCATCGCCCTCACATTTTTCAAAATGTTACCGAGCCTTTTACGGACGCACCCCCTATCGGGAAAGAGGTGTACCCGCGGGAACAGTTGCAGCCTGAAACCAGCCTTGCGGGGAGCAAGCCGTTTGGCTCGCTCCCCTTGGCAGACTTCCCGCGACCGGGGGCAGTAGACAGGAATGGCCTGCCATCTCAAAGCAGAATGGACGCTGCAATCAAGGATTGTTTTTGTGATCCATCTGCGAAAAATTCAATTAAATTCAGATAGGCCAAATTTCAATTGTTTTCAACTATTGTGAAGAAATTACAGGGGAATTGGTTGTTGATGTTAAAATTTGATTAAACCATCACCCAATATTTTCAACCATGGGTTTATCTCCTCTCGTTGAAACTCTGGCAACGATTATCCGATGGCCGGAAGCCGCAGTTTTACGCGCAAGCCCCCCAAGGCGGCATCAGCCAGTTCAATATGTCCGCCATACATGGCTACCGTTTCGGATACGATGTTTAATCCCAGCCCTGAACCTGGTTTGGTTTCATCGAGACGCTGACCCCTTTTGAGGGCGGTGGCGCGTTGTTCCGGGCGTAATCCGGGTCCGTCATCGTCAACCTCAATCAGCAACCAGGGCCTGCCATCTTCGCCGGAAGCTGTCAAAAATGTACCGCGGGCTTCGACCTTGGATTTTGACCATTTGCAGGCATTGTCCATCAGGTTTCCCACTACCTCTTCCAGATCCTGGCGCTCGCCCCGGAACTTCAGATTGGCGGGGCAGTTGATTGTAATGGTGGTTCCCTTGTCCCTGTTGATGCGCTGCAACGTGCGTCCCAGCGACTGCAACACCACTTCAACATCGGTTGACGCACCAATGGTTTGTGCGCGGGCAGCGCGGCGTGCCCGGTCAAGATAAAGATTGACCTGGTCACGCATCACTTCAATTTGTTCCTTCACCTTGTCGGCCAAGGGACTTGGCGTGTCGCGGGCTTCATTGGTCAACACACTGATCGGCGTTTTTAACGCGTGGGCCAGATTGCCGACCTGCATGCGGGCCCGGTCAATGATTTCAAAATTTGATTGCACCAGCAAATTGAGTTCATCTGCCACCGGCTGCATTTCAGTAGGAAAGTCACCTTCCAGCATTTCGATCTTGCCACTGCGGATATCGTTGAGTTTCTTTTCCATCAACTTCATCGGTTTCAAACCGAAACGGACCTGAAAGAAAATTGCCGCCAGAAGGCCCGCCCCCAGCATGCCAAGGAAGCCATAAAGTGCTCGTCGAAAGGCTTTTACTTCAGATCGAAGTTCATCAAAATTTCCGGCCACCAGAAATGAATATTCGTCGGTCCCGCCATCAAAAGTAATGCGCTGTTCAATGGCGCGCAATTGCTGGCCCTTGCCATCAATCAATGTAAAGGCCGCGATTTTTGAGGCGTCGCGGTTCTGCAAAAGGTCGGTTGCCGGCTTCAGCGGCGTGTTCAGCAGCGATTCCGAAATCAGCTGATTTTGTTCGGTTTTTGGCGGAATGACCTGCCAATACCAGCCGGACTCCGGCAAGCTGAAACGCGTATCAGCCAGCCGCTCAGTCATCACCGGAGCACCATCCGGTGCCGGTTCCACATTGGCCGACAAACCATCCAGCACAGCCCGCAACCGCGCATCAAAATTGCGTTCGAGCGCCTGCTGGAACAATTGCTCAAGCAACAAGGCAGCAAAAGCCAGCAATACCAGCGCTACCAGTGCAGCTGATACTGTCAGGCGGAATGCGAGTGAGTTACTTCTCATTCCCGGGCTCAGAAATACAATAACCCATGCCACGGATCGTATGCAGCACATCAACTCCAAGCTTCTTGCGCAAGCGACCCACAAACACTTCCACCGTGTTTGAATCGCGGTCAAAATCCTGATCGTAGAGATGTTCAACCAATTCGGTGCGCGAAACGACTTTGCCGAGGTGATGCATGAGATATTCCAGCAAGCGATACTCCAGCGACGTCAGCTTGATCGCATTGCCATTCACCGTCACTTTTGCACCCTTGGTGTCGAGGACCACAGGACCGCACGCAATCTCGCTGGAAGCATGACCAGCACTTCGCCGCAGCAAGGCGCGAATCCGTGCCAACACTTCCTCCATGTGGAAAGGTTTGGTCACGTAGTCATCGGCACCAGCATCAAAACCTGCCACCTTGTCGCTCCAGCGGTCACGGGCTGTCAAAATGATCACGGGCATTTTCTTGCCGGCTCTCCGCCATTTTTCCAGCACGCTGACGCCGTCCATGATGGGCAGGCCCAAATCAAGGATCACCCCGTCATAGGGTTCCGTATCACCCAGAAAATGAGCCTCTTCACCATCCAGGGCCTTGTCCACCACATAACCGGCATCGGACAATGCCGTCACCAGTTGGCGGTTCAAATCAACATCATCTTCAACGACTAAAATGCGCATGGGTCACTTGCTCCTCAAACCCGGCGGGCTTGTGACCTTACGCTGTCTAACCGAGGAGCTCACCAGACGTGGCATCCACCAAGACGCGGGACACATTGCCGCCGTCCTTCAAAGTGACAGCATATACGCCAGACTGCAAGAGCTTGACTTTCAAGACCTTTGCGCCCGGATAATTTTGCTGGGCAATATAGGCTGCCTGAGATTCGCTCACAGGATATTGGTTGTCGTAGGAATCAGCATATTGCGTGATGACCCGGTATCTGCGAATCTTGCGAACCAGTTTGCGCTGCTTGCCGTAGCCTTGGCCGTAGCCTTGTTGGTCTCCGTAGTTGTCTCCTGCTTCAGCCATGGTGGGCACCGCCACCAGTAGAACCGATGCAAGAACACTTACTGCCCCCAGAAATGTCTTCACTTAAATAACTCCATTTTGTTAGAGCCACCTATCCGGATTCCATGCTGAACGCCAGATGAACAGCAACTCCCCGCAGCATTTTGCGTCACACTCGATTTCCACATGCTTTACAAATGTTTAACTT
>JANOVS010000020.1:0-5011 GCA_031417515.1 Hyphomicrobiales bacterium | reverse complement strand
GCGGACCACGGGGCTATGACGCGGGCAAGAAGATCAAAGGCAGGAAGCGCCACATCTTCACCGATACACAAGGCTTTCTCATCGGAGCCATTGTCCATGCCGCCGATATTCAAGATCGTGACGGTGCGCCCGATGTGCTGGCCAGCATCCGCAAACACTTTCCGCAGCTGCAGCATGTGTTCGCTGACGGCGGCTATGCTGGCGACAAACTCCGGACCGCACGCGCCAAAACTGGCAAGTGGACCATCGAAATCATCAAGCGATCCGACACCGCCAAGGGCTTCGTTCTGCTGCCGCGAAGATGGGTCGTCGAGCGGACCTTCGCATGGCTGGGACGCAACCGCCGCCTCGCCAAAGACTGCGAGCGAACCATCGAAAGCGCAACCGCTTGGCTCTATCTCGCTTCAGTCCAGCAAATCACCCGCAGAATCGCAAGTGCTTGAATTCACGCCAAATCATTATGAGTCAGACTCTGAGCTAAATAAATGACCCGTTGCAGCCGCTCCACCCTAGGTATCGGTGACAGTGCACTTTATTTACTTTACATTTTCCCTCTTTGTGGGCGGGGATAAAGTGCTGAACTTGTGAACAGGTTGCGCTATTTTCGTTGCTTGTTTACTCCTGCGGCACATAACGGATGCCGCTTGGCTTGATGACAGCAATCCGGCCTCGCCATTGATTTTTACCATTCAGCGTTTCACGAATGGCATTTGCAATCCAGAGAAAGTCATGGTGTCCCGTGCGCAGCAATACAGCACCCCCGTGGATCCTGCCGGAAAGACGCATGGCAGAAATGAAATCTACATCATAGGTGATCAGGATGCGCCCTTCGCGATCTGCGAAGGCAGGGATATCCGCGTCGTCCATTCCTGGCGCTTCGACGGCGAGCCACTTGACGTCATGGCCGAATGATTTGAGCAAATTCACGACTTGAAACTCAATATTTTCGTCGGCCAAGAGACGCAAAATTGAATTGCCAATGCTCATTCCGCAGCCACGAGAGGAATTTCTGCGTCCACTGCTCCGTGGGCATAGGCGAGGGCCGCTTGTATATCTTCGCGTTGCAGGTGAGGATAGCTTTCCAAAATGCTCTCGATGGTTTCGCCCCACGCCAATTTGTCAAGAATCAACGCCACGCCGATACGTGTACCTTTGATCGTGGCTTTGCCGCCAAGAATTTTTGGATTTTGCACAATTCTATCGAGTTGAGGAGCTGTCATCCAGATAGGTTAGCAGATTTGGCGAGATTGGAAAAGCCTGCCAAGATTGGCTCAAGGGTTCGCACTCCAACAGTAACGTCGGACCCCGAACTGCATGTCAGCGGCCCGCGCCCTCCCCCGCACATCAATAGCCGCGCCCGGAATCCTCTCGCCGCGCAATAGGACACAGCACCATTGGGTATAACGGTGCCACTCCACTTTGTTATCCTAGCGATAGGGGGCAATGCAGGGCGTGTTGCTGATGGCAAGTTTCCGTGTGCCGCTGACGCGACCGGGGCGGCTATCCCGGGGAGTGGGGGAAATTGACTCTTTACAATTCGCCCCAAGTGCGACGCCTGAAGTTCCAATCTACCCCAGCATTAATGTCAGAGGAGCTGCGACGAGTATAGTATACTTGACACTATGTATTATATTTAATACTTTATCATTAGTAATTCATACTTAAGGTCAATCAATCATGTCTTTTGAAGAGCGTAATGCGGTTTCTGGTATTCTTGTAGGTTTTGTCACCTGGGCCATCATGCTGACGGTGTTGTTGCAAAAGTCAGCCGCTGGTGTGTTTGAGGGCAGTGCCGGGCTTGAGCAGTGGGCGCGCACGGTTTTGTGGCTGATATTGATTGGCATCGGCATCATGATTGCAATGACAGTATTGCTCAACATTGCCTATGCCATGATCACGGGCGAGAAGAAGCCGGATTTTCGGCGGGATGAACGCGACACGCTGATTGGCCTGCGCGGCATGCAGGCGACAGTCATCGTCCTCACCACAGGCATTATCGGGGCCTTCATTGCCTTGGCCTTTGGAGCATCGATCCTGGTGGTGCTGAACCTGATCCTTGCAGCCTGTGCGCTGAGCAGTTTCGCCAGCGAAGTGACAAAGCTTGTGCTTTATCGGCGGGGTTTGTGATCTTGGCCAAGGCCCGCATTACCAACCAGATTCGCAGGTTGCGATTTGATGCCAATGAGTTGACACAAAAAGATTTGGCCGATGCTGTTGGCGTGACGCGTCAAACCATCATGGCGATCGAGAATGCCAAGTATTTCCCGAGCCTCGAACTGGCATTTCAAATCGCCAGGTATTTTGGAAAACCCCTCGACCAGGTGTTTCAATTCGAGCCCCAACAGGACTGACACCAAACAACATAAGGAATTGATCATGCAACGCATCTTTGCGCGACTGACGGGGCTTGTCTCCATCCTGCTATTGTTCACCTTCATCCCGATTTTTTTTGCCGGGCTGCGCCTGTATCAAATTCCGATGGGGCTATTGCCACAGGACGCCATCAAATTCGAAGCTGTGCCATGGTCGCTGTTTTTCCATGCTTTGGGCGGCTTGCTGTTTGGCTTGTTGGGGCCATTACAATTTGTCGGCGCATTGAAGCTGCGCTTCGGGCGGTTGCACCGCATTTCCGGGCGGGTGTTTGTTGCGGCGGGAATCCTGCTCGGCCTGTCATCGCTGCGTTTGGTCTCAACTTTCCCTGATGCCACGACGTGGGTTGTCGTTTCTGCCCGTGCCGTCGGCGGACTTGGCTTGATCCTCGCGTTGATTTTGGCGCTGCACGCCATTGCCAAGCGCCGTGTAGAATTGCATCGCGCGTGGATGATCCGCGCCTATGCCATCGGCATGGGCTCAGCCACCCTCGTCGCATTCATCCAACTGCCAGTTTTTCTCATCACAGGCGAGCCTTTGCAAGGTTACGCCGCCGACCTGATATTTGTGGCGTCCTGGGCCATCAATCTGGGAATTGCAGAATGGGTGATCCGGCACATTGGGGCCAAGGCAAAACAAGCGCTGCTTTCGCCGTGAAGACGGCAACCGACTTAACTTCGCCGATGGATTATGAACCCGCCAAACCGCAATTTGCACGCATGCTTGCAACCCAACCCCTGACCCACCATATTACCGCGATGTTCAAACGTCTCTTCCGCAAGCTTCGTCTTCGCAAATCCCCTGCTCTTATCCACATCGTTCGCCTTGAGGGTGCGCTGGTGGCTGGGCGGTCATTGCGGGGTGGTAATCTCAATCTGCTTACGCTGGAGCCGGTCTTAACCAAAGCATTTCGCAAAGGCGTGGCGGCCGTGGCGCTGGAGATCAATTCGCCAGGTGGTTCACCTGTGCAATCGGCGCTGATTGCCAATCGCATCCGGGCGCTTTCGGCAGAACATAAAATTCCGGTTTATGCGTTCTGCGAGGATGTGGCGGCGTCGGGTGGTTATTGGCTGGCTTGTGCGGCTGATGAAATCTTTGCCGATGAAAATTCGATTGTCGGTTCCATCGGGGTGATCGCCATGGGCTTTGGCTTTCCCAAGACTTTGCAAAAATTGGGTGTCGAACGACGGGTGCACACCTCAGGCGAAAGCAAAAGCACCAATGATCCGTTCAAACCGGAAAAGCCGGAGGATGTGGCCAAGCTCAAGGCCATCCTGAATGACATGCACGAAAGTTTTCGGGCCATGGTGCGAACGCGTCGCGCGGGCAAATTGAAGGGCGTGGAAAAAGAATTGTTTTCCGGGGCCTATTGGACGGGGGCGAAAAGCCTTGAGCTGGGCCTGATCGACGGGCTTGGCCATACGCAAGACACAATGAAGCGTAAATTCGGCGAGAAAGCTGAATTCAAGAAAATTGAAGCAGCTACGGGCTGGGGCCGACGGTTTGGGTTGGCGAATACGTCTCATTTTGCAGAGCAGGCGCTGGAGACAATCGAAAATCGTGCGTTGTGGCAGCGTTTTGGGCTATAATGGCTGTATTGACGGAGTAGAGAGATGGGACTGTTTTTCAAACGTTTGATGATGGCCGGGGCCACCATGCTGGCGGGTTATGCCATGAAAAAAGTCATCGGCTCCTTGGAAAGCCGGGCTGAAACAGCCCGCAACCAGGCCGATGAACAATTGCGGGCCCGCAATGCCGGCGATCCCAAGGAATTCAAACGCCTGAAGCAGGACCCCGCCACCGGGGTTTATTACGCTGAGGATTGAGGACAGTTGCGATGACATCGCACAAGCAAACAGACGAATGGATTGACAGCGCTTTTCGCACCAAGGACCGGGCGACGCTGGAGGCGACCTATGATTCTTGGGCGGCAAGTTATGATGCCGACATGCTGCTGACGGGTTATCTGCACTATGCCGTGTTGACAGGCCTCGTCTGCCGCCACGTGCCACGCCGGGATATGACCATCCTTGATGCGGGCGTGGGCACCGGGGCGTTGGGTTCCCTGCTCAATCTTTTGGGCTACAACAATCTCACAGGCATCGACATGTCGGAGGGCATGCTGGCGAAGGCTTCGGCACGCCGCTGTTATGCGGAATTGCAAAAGGCCGTACTTGGCGAAAAACTTGACTTTGTCGACCAGAGTTTTGACGCCATCATATCCACGGGAACCTTCACCGAAGGCCATGCACCTGCTTCGGCTTTTGACGAACTGTTACGCCTGCTGGAACCAGGAGGCATGTTGATTTTCACCATCAGTGCGCTGGTGTGGGAAGACATGGGCTTCAAGGCAAAAATCGAAGGCTTTGTGTCGGCAGGCGTTTTGAAAATGCTGGAGACCACACCACTCTATCAACCCATGCCCTACTCACCAGCCGAGTCCCATGTCACGACGCGGGCGCATGTGTATCGGAAGGTGGCGTAGTGGTCAGACACCCCCTCCCCCCTTCGGGGTACTCCCCCACGCGAAGTGCGTGAGGGAGAAGTTGGATTTTCTCCCTCAGCGAAGCTGGGTGAGTACCCCGAAGGGGGGAGGGGGTGTTTCAACTTGACCGTAACTCGCCCCGCCATTACACCGCCG
>JANOVS010000019.1:0-2028 GCA_031417515.1 Hyphomicrobiales bacterium | reverse complement strand
GTAGCCGTTCACGGGTCGGGAACTGGCCTGGGCAGGAATTGAGAGAGTTGCGATATCTCCGGCATGGATGCCTCGAAGATTCAAACACCCGTCGAATTGATAACTCTCGACAAAGAGCTAATCGAGCGGCAGCCGCCGGAGACTCGCCACCTCTTGTTGGTCGTCATGGCTTTCGTGCAACAACTGCTCGCCCGCATTGACGAATTGCTGCAGACTCTCGCGACGCGAGATCAGACCATTGTGGTTCAGCAAGCAGAGATCCAAAAACTCAAGCAGGCTCGCAAGACGCCGCGCAATTCGTCGGTGCCGCCCAGCACCGAGCATCCTCATGCCAAGCCCAAGTCCAGTCGGCTGCCGACTGGCAAGGCTCGGGGCGGACAGCCGGGGCACCCCAAGCACGCTCGCGAGTTGTTGCCGATCGACCAATGCGATGAGGTTGTCGAACTCGTCCCCGAAGTCTGTCGGCGATGCGGTGCGCCGTTGGATCAGCATCAATGCCAGTTCGATCCGCTGCGGCATCAGGTGTGGGAGATCCCCGAGTTCAAGCCCGTGGTCATCGAGTATTCCCGCAAACGGTTGCTCTGCGAAAAGTGCCAGGAAACAACGGCTGGGGCGCTGCCGGCTGATGTTCCGACCTCGACCGCAGGGCCGAAGTTGCTCGCTGTAACGGCGATGCTTCTGAGCCGTTATCGTGGCTCCAGGCAACTGACTGCCGAAGCGTTGGAGTCGTTTTTCGGCATCCCCGCATCGGCCAGTTGGGTCGTCAAATTGCAGACCGAGATCACCTCGTTACTGCGTCCGATCTATGACGAACTCGTGGCCACTTTGCCGCGAATGCTGTGGGTCAACGCGGACGAAACGCCCTACAAAGAGGGCCAATTGAAGTCGTGGTTATGGGCGGTTCGCAGCGAACACTTCACGGTGTTCGCGCTCTGCCCCAATCGCAAAGACGATCACATCCAATCGCTCTTGGGAGCCGACTTCACCGGCACCGTGATGTGCGATCGGGCCAAGATGTACTTGGGATTTCAAACGATCCAGTGGTGTTGGGCTCATCTGCGACGCGACTTTGTAGCGCTGAGTGATACTCATCCGAGTATCAATAGCATCGGACAAGAACTCGTCGATCTGACCGACGAAATGTTTCATTATTGGCACTTATTTCGTGGCGGCACGCTGACTCGGGCGGGGTTGCAAGAGTCGATCGCCGAGTTACGAGTGCGCATGGAAGACGCCCTGGATCGCGGTACGCGCAGCGAGCACTCTTTCATCGCCGGTCGCTGCCGCAGCATCCTGACTCGGCCCGAGGCGCTGTGGGTCTTCGCATCGACCGAGGGCGTCGAGCCCACCAATAACGCAGCGGAACGAGCGATTCGCCCGCTGGTAATCCTGAGAAAGCTGACCTACGGAACTCAGAGTGCCGCCGGAAGCCGGTACGTCGAGACGGTGCAAACCATCTTGGAAACATGCCGCCAACAAGGCCGCACCGCGTTCGAGTTCATCTTCGACGCAATCACCAAAGCCCGCCGTTGCCAGCCCCTGCCATCACTCATCCCCGACCTGTGAACGGCTACGCCCCAGTGGCCGCGAACCGCTTTGGCGAACGTCTTCACATTTCGCTTTAAACTGCTGATTTAGTACTGCACTGCGGCCGTCTTCTTGGGCCCATTTTTACGCAGTTGATCCCGCGCGTTCGAATCACCATTCCCAACGTGCGAAGACCTTTCCACTGCTCGCGGACCGCGAAGGGCGGATTCAAGTCTGAAGCGCAATCGCGGCAGTCGAAATCCGCTTGAAACAATATCGATTGGAGCAGCCAGAGGACGCATCGACTCTAAGAGTACTAATACGCCTTGGCCGAGCCGAGGTGCTCTGAGATCGACGACCGTAACATGTCGTCGATGCGACTTCTTTGAGCAGTTCTCAAAGAGCGACTCATACACTTGAAAGCGACATCGCGGGACCGTGAGATGGTGAGTCTTCACACACAACCGTCTCTTGGAGAACCGCAGGGCCAGCGCGACCTCT
>JANOVS010000018.1:0-19632 GCA_031417515.1 Hyphomicrobiales bacterium | reverse complement strand
ATGCCGCTGAACGTTCCATTCGTGGCATCGCCCTTGGCCGCAAGAACTATCTCTTTGCCGGATCAGACACAGGTGGCACCAGAGCCGCCGCCATCTATTCCCTGATCGAGACCTGCAAACTGAACGCCATCGACCCAGAGGTATACTTCCGCGACATTCTCACCCGCATCGCCGACCACAAGATCAATCGCATCACCGACCTCTTGCCGTGGAACTGGAAAACCAATCAGCCCGCGTAGCTCACCGGACGCTTACGCTGCAACAACGATTTTCTGATTGTATGGCTTTTGGTGGGGATGTTAACTGGGCGGATCGCGAGATTGCCGGATGCGTTTTCAAAGACGCACGGCTTGGCCGTCGATACGCAAAGCTGTTGAAACGGATGGGGAGCGCCATGGGCGAGAGTATTCCTCTGGTTTGCCAAGACTGGGCGAATACAAAGGCGGCCTACCGCTTCTTCGCCAGTGAGCGGGTCAGCGAAGCAGATATCCTGGGCGGCCATTTTCAATCGACGCGTGATCGTTTTGCGGCAAGCAGCGGACCAATTTTGATCCTTCATGACACGACAGAGTTCACCTATCAGCGAGAACAACCAGCCCTCATCAATTCGACCAAGAGCGTCAACAGCGGCAAGGACAAGGCTGGCCGGGTGAGGTCGCACACGATTTGCGGTATCCTGATGCATTCGAGCCTTGCGGTGACGACAGAAGGACTGCCCCTCGGATTGACAGCAGTGAAGTTCTGGACGCGCAAGAAGTTCAAAGGCACCAATGCGCTCAAGAAGAAGATCAATCCCACACGCGTTCCCATCGAAAAGAAAGAAAGTATCCGGTGGCTGGAGAATCTGACGCAATCGACGGAGCTTCTCGGCAAACCGTCAAACTGTGTCCATATCGGCGACCGGGAGAGTGACATCTACGAGCTGTTCTGCAAAGCACATGAATCGGGCACGCATTTTCTGGTGCGAACCTGCGCTGACCGTCTGGCTGGAGACGGCACGCATAAAGTCTCCAATGAGATGGATGAGGTCGCCGTCAAGGGGTTGCACCGTGTCGAGGTTGGCGATGGCAAGGGCGGCACGAGCCAAGCTGTTCTCGAAATCAGATACCGCCGCATTCACGTCCTGCCACCAATCGGCAAGCAGAAGCGATATCCGACGCTGGACTTGACGGTGATTCATGCAAAAGAACGCGGCGCACCGAAAGGCCGCAAGCCAATCGTCTGGAAACTCATCACTGACTTGGCCGTCGGCTCGAACAAAGACGCCATTGAGAAACTCAACTGGTATGCCATGCGCTGGAAGATCGAGGTGTTTCACAAGATTTTGAAATCGGGTTGCAAAGCCGAAGACTCAAAACTCAGAACCGCCCATCGCCTAGCCAATCTGATCGCAGTCTTCTGCATCCTGAGTTGGCGGGTGTTTTGGATGACAATGTTGAACCGTGCCACGCAGAACGCATCCCCAAACTGGCGTAGACTGAATAGGAAATTACCCTCCTCGACAATCTTGTGAGAGACCCGGGAAGAAGCCAAGTGGGACCAAAAGCACTGCCCCACTACCTCACCAAAATCGCCAGGCTCGGTGGCTATCTCGCGCGCGCCAGTGATCCGCCGCCCGGCAACAAAGTCATCTGGAAAGGACTGTCGCGACTCACAGATATCGAATTGGGGGCAATCATCGGTGCCAGACTTGTGGGTAATTGAAAGCCGGTCTGACGCGCCTTGTCATTCGCTGTGTGGATGGGATTGAAGGGACTGGTTTGGGACGGTGATTGTGCTGTCTCATAGAGGTTCCATGCCTATTCACAGCCGGTTCATGAGTACCGCCTTCACCAGCTTGCTTTGCAGCCGTGGCATCGCCATCTCGATGGATGGCAAGGGAGCATGGCGTGACAATGTCTTTGTCGAGCGGCTGTGGCGATCCGTCAAATACGAAGAGGTTTATCTCAGGGCCTATGCCTCAGTGACCAAGGCCCGCAACAGCCTCGGCCGCTACTTCACATTCTACAATACAAAGAGACCGCATCAAGGCTTTGACGGCAGAACCCCCGATCAGGCTTACATCACACCGCTGCAGCTCCCGGCTGCGGCTTAACAAATGGCAGAAACTTCACTTATGAAACCGGGAATACTGTTCAGACAAACGGGGACAACTCTAATGTCCGCTCACAGAATTGATTCGGACGACATTCTAAACCGAGAAACAACATACAACTGGCAAAGACACTACACGCCGAATAATCGCAGTGAGTGATTGCAAGCGGCGATGCCGCATTCTGCACTTTCGCCGTTTCCCTGTCTTTGTACGCCACATCCCTACTACCCCCACATACCTGTTGCGGCAAACCAAATTCTGCCTTTCTTGCTGAACCCCAATGCAATGCCTCCGTGAGCGGTGGCTGATGACAAAGGGACAAAGTCGTGATTTCCAACCAGCAATCAGAAGCAGTTCTTCGTGGCGCGCGGATGTTGCGCACGGCACTCGGGCCTGCAATCGCTGGCTTCCTGGAGGACCCGCAGGTCGTCGAGGTGATGCTCAATCCTGACGGACGGCTCTGGATCGACCGATTGTCCGAAGGCCTTTCCGATTCAGGGATAGAACTCTCCGCTGCTGATGGCGAGCGGATTGTGCGAGTCGTCGCCCATCATGTTGGCGTGGAAGTCCACGCGAAAAGTCCACGGGTTTCGGCAGAACTTCCGGAGACAGGTGAACGCTTTGAAGGCTTGTTGCCGCCAGTTGTCACTGCACCAACGTTTGCAATCCGCAAACCCGCTGTCGCCGTCTTCACGCTCATCAACTACGTCGCGGCGAAGATCATCTCGGCTGATCAGGCGGCGATTTTGGCGCGAGCTGTGGCGGAGCGGCGCAACATCCTCGTCGCCGGCGGCACCTCAACTGGCAAGACGACGCTCACCAACGCGCTCCTCGCCGAAGTCGCGAAGTCTTCTGACCGTATTGTCCTGATCGAGGATACGCGTGAGCTGCAATGCACGGCTCCCAATCTTGTCGCGATGCGCACCAAGGATGGTGTTGCCACGCTGTCTGATCTTGTGCGCTCATCGCTTCGCCTGCGGCCTGACCGCATTCCGATTGGCGAGGTGAGAGGCAGCGAAGCACTTGATCTTTTGAAAGCCTGGGGCACCGGCCATCCCGGCGGCATCGGCACCATTCACGCTGGCTCTGCCATTGGCGCACTCAGGCGTCTCGAACAGCTGATTCAAGAAGCAGTTGTCACCGTGCCCCGCGCACTTGTTGCCGAGACCATCGATTTGATCGCTGTCCTCAGCGGTCGCGGCAGCCAGCGCCAACTTTCAGAGCTCAGCTTCGTCGACGGCCTCAACGCTGAAGGCGATTACCAGATCACACCCGCATTCGAACGCACCGCAGGAGACACCGCATGATCAATCGCACCAAACAGCTCTGGACGCAGGTTTCTACCGCCACTGTCGTCACACTTGGTAGCCTGATGGCGGCGCCCGCAGCGCATGCCTCGGGATCGTCGATGCCTTGGGAACAGCCATTGCAGCAGATCCTTCAATCAATCGAAGGTCCGGTTGCGAAGATTGTCGCAGTGATCATCATCATCGTGACAGGTTTGACTCTTGCATTCGGTGATACCGCAGGTGGCTTCCGGCGATTGATCCAGATCGTCTTCGGTCTCTCCATTGCTTTTGCGGCGTCCAGTTTCTTCCTGTCTTTCTTCTCCTTCGGTGGCGGGGCACTCATCTGATGGCGGCGCCCATTCAAACAACAGTTGAGGTGCCGGGCTTCACGGTTCCCGTGCATCGCGCCTTGACTGAACATATCCTGCTCGGCGGTGCACCACGTTCAATTGCCATTCTCAACGGCACACTAGCGGCTGCAATTGGGTTGGGCCTTCGTCTGTGGCTTGTCGGTCTTCTCATTTGGGCGTTGGGACATTTCTTGGCGGTCTGGGCGGCGCGTCGCGATCCGCAATTTGTCGATGTGGTGCGCCGTCATCTCCGCATCCCCGGCCATTTGAGCGTGTGAGGTCCCATGATGATGAACCTCGCCGAATATCGAAACAAAGCGACACGGCTCGCAGACTTCCTGCCTTGGGCTGCGCTGGTCGGAGAAGGTATCGTTCTCAACAAGGACGGCAGCTTCCAAAGGACGGCACGGTTCCGGGGTCCCGATCTCGATTCGGCTGTCCAAGCTGAGCTGGTTGCGGTCGCAGGTCGATTGAACAATGCTTTCCGGCGTTTGGGCTCCGGCTGGGCTATTTTTGTCGAAGCACAGCGCCAGCCCGTTGGCGCTTATCCATCGGATCAGTTTCCTGATGCGGCGTCCGCCCTTGTTGATGCCGAGCGGAAGGCAGTTTTCGAAGAGGTCGAGGCGCATTTTGAATCGAAGTATTTCCTGACGTTTCTGTATCTGCCGCCAGCTGAGGAGGCCGCCCGCACCGAGAGCTGGCTCTATGAGGGCAAGGCCGAAGGTGGCGTTGATCCGCATGAGGTCTTACGCAGTTTTGCAGACCGCACCACGCGTGTGCTTCAGCTTATTGAGAACTTCATGCCGGAATGTGAGTGGCTCAATGATGAAGAGACGCTGACTTACTTGCATTCGACGGTTTCGACCAAACAGCAGCGCGTGCGCGTGCCCGAGACGCCGATTTATCTTGATGCACTGCTCGCCGATCAACCGCTTGTCGGAGGGCTCGAACCGCGCCTCGGCGATCAGCACTTGCGCATCCTGACACTCGTTGGATTCCCGAGTGTCACCACACCGGGCCTGCTCGACGATCTCAATCGGTTGGCGTTTCCTTACCGCTGGTCGACCCGTGCCATCCTTCTCGACAAGACCGATGCAACAAGGCTGCTCACCAAAATCAGGCGGCAGTGGTTTGCCAAGCGGAAGTCCATCGCAGCGATCCTGAAGGAGGTGATGACCAACGAGACCTCGGTTCTGGTTGATACCGATGCAGCCAACAAAGCCGCCGATGCCGATATGGCCCTGCAAGAGCTTGGTGCCGACTATGCAGGTCAGGCCTATGTGACAGCGACCATCACTGTCTGGGATGCCGACCCCAGAATCGCCGCCGAAAAGTTGCGTCT
This sequence comes from Hyphomicrobiales bacterium, assembly GCA_031417515.1. Taxonomy (GTDB): domain Bacteria; phylum Pseudomonadota; class Alphaproteobacteria; order Rhizobiales; family Aestuariivirgaceae; genus Aestuariivirga. The sequence goes on along the minus strand of JANOVS010000018.1, from coordinate 14,556 downwards.
TGTCGAAAAGATCGTCCAGGGCCGTGACTTCACGGCGGCACCTGAGACCATCAATGCGGTTGATGCCTGGCTCGGCTCACTGCCCGGGCATGCTTACGCCAATGTCCGGCAGCCGCCCATCTCGACACTCAATCTCGCCCATATGATACCCCTGTCAGCCGTTTGGGCGGGCGCGGCGAGGGACGAGCACTTCGGGGCCTCCCCCTTGCTCTTCGGCAAGACCGAAGGCTCGACCCCGTTCCGGTTTTCACTTCATGTCGGTGATGTTGGCCATAGCTTGGTCATCGGCCCTACGGGTGCCGGCAAATCCGTGCTGCTCGCCCTCATGGCTTTGCAATTCCTGCGTTATGCGGACGCCCAAGTCATTGCCTTCGATTTCGGGGGCTCGATCCGCGCTGCAACGCTTGCCATGGGTGGTGACTGGCATGATCTCGGTGGTGGCTTGACGGACGGTGCTGCCGACAGCGTCTCCCTGCAACCTTTCGCCCATATCCACAATGTTCCGGAGCGCGCCTGGGCTGCCGATTGGATCGTGTCGATTTTGACCCGTGAAGGTGTCGCCATCGATCCGCAGGTTAGGGAATATCTTTGGACGGCGTTGACGTCGCTCGCGAGTGCCCCGGTGTCCGAACGCACGCTGACGGGCTTTGCGGTTCTCTTGCAATCGAACGCGCTGAAACAGGCGCTACAACCCTATTGCGTCGGCGGCCCCTATGGACGCCTGCTTGATGCTGAGCAGGAGCGCTTGGGCGAAGAGTCTGTGATGGCCTTCGAGACGGAAGGGCTGATCGGCACAAGTGCTGCCCCCGCTGTTCTCTCCTATCTTTTTCACCGCATTGAAGACCGTCTTGATGGCAGACCAACGCTTCTCATCATCGATGAAGGATGGTTGGCACTTGATGACGACGGGTTCACCGGGCAACTCCGGGAATGGTTGAAGACGCTGCGCAAGAAGAATGCTTCCGTCATTTTTGCCACGCAGTCGCTTTCTGATATCGATCAGTCGAAGATCGCACCCGCCATCATCGAGAGCTGTCAAACACGAATCTTCTTGCCGAATGAACGCGCCATTGAGCCACAAATTGGTGCCATCTATCAGCGCTTTGGCTTGAACGAGCGGCAGATCGAGATTGTTGCCCGCGCCATGCCGAAGCGTGACTACTACTGCCAGTCCAGACAGGGCAACCGGCTCTTCGATCTCGGCCTGTCCGAAGTGGCACTCGCACTCTGCGCGACATCAGCCAAGACTGATCAGGCAAAGATGGAGGAGACACTTGCTGCGCATGGCCGCGATGGTTTCCTCGCGGCCTGGCTTCGCCTGCGCGGTGCCGCATGGGCCGCTGATCTCATTCCCTCCCTGACCAACCTCAGGTCCACCCCAGAAAAGGAGTTTATCCAATGATTGTTCATTCCCTTCGCATCGCCCGGGTTGCCGCCGCATTGATGACTGTTCCACTCATGACAGCACCCTTCGCGGCGTTACCGGCCCAGGCTTTCTGGGGGCGCATTGTCTATGACCCCACCAATTATGCACAGAACGTGTTGCAGGCAGCCCGTGCACTGGAGCAAATCAACAACCAGATCACCTCGCTGCAGAACGAAGCCCAGATGTTGATCAATCAGGCGCGCAATCTCACAAGCCTGCCCTTCTCAGCTCTCCAGCAACTTCAGCAGTCAGTGCAACGCACGCAAAGCCTGCTGGCGGAAGCACAAAGCATTGCCTTCGACGTTCAGGAGATTGATCATGCCTTCACGTCGACCTATGGCAACGTGGCACTTTCGGCCTCAGATCAGCAGCTCGTCACCGACGCCCGCACACGCTGGCAGAACACCGTGGGCGGACTGCAGGATGCGATGCGTGTCCAAGCCGGTGTCGTCGGCAACATTGATGCCAACCGTTTGCAGATGTCAGCGCTTGTGGAGCGGAGCCAAGCGGCAACCGGTGCCCTGCAAGCTGCACAAGCTGGCAATCAGATTCTGGCCCTGCAAACAAGCCAGCTCTCCGATGTCGCGGCTGTGCTCGCCGCCAATGGGCGCTCGCAAGCCCTCATTGAAGCCGAACGCGCAACCGCTGCCGAACAAGGCCGGGAACAGCGCCGCCGCTTTCTCGCACCCGGCACCGGTTACCAGCCCGGCAACGCCCAAATGTTTCAGAATGGCAATTGAGGGCAAAGCCGATGACCGGACAAACCGCAGCACAGATCGGAGCAATCGTCTTTGTTGCTTTTGCCATCACAGCGACCGCGATGGGACTGGTGCGCAAGGACGAGGCACAGGATCCACGCATCGCCCAACCAACCCCACCAGCCATTGATCCGCTTCGCGCAGAACTCTCACGCTGCCAGGAACTTGGAGAGGCGGGTCCGCGCGATGCAACGTGTCTTGCGGCCTGGGCGACGGCGCGCCGCCGCTTCCTTGGCGATACGGCACATTCCGACCAGCCACGCAATAAAACCGTCATCCACAAAAACTCCGACTGGCCCGAGCTGGTGCAAGTCCCCGTGGATGCATCCCCCACCCTTGGCCAGAGCGAGTAGCACGATGGGCGATACTGGCGTCATTGATCGGTTCCTCGAGGTCTTCACCCGCTATATCGACAGCGGCTTTGGCCTGCTTGGCAGCGAAGTCGCATTTATTGCGACAACACTCATCATCATTGATGTCACACTCGCCGCCCTGTTCTGGAGCTGGGGGGTTGACGACGACATCATGGCCCGGCTGATCAAGAAGACGCTCTTTGTGGGCGTCTTCGCTTATTTGATCAGCAACTGGAATTACCTCGCACAAATTGTCTTTGAGAGCTTTGCTGGTATTGGTCTCAAAGCTTCAGGCACCGGATTTTCAACCGCCGATCTTTTGCGCCCCGGCAAGGTGGCACAAACCGGGCTTGATGCCGGACGACCACTGCTTGAATCCATTTCTGATCTCATGGGCTACTGGAGCTTCTTCGAGAACTTCATCCAGATCGCCTGCATGCTGTTTGCCTGGGTGCTGGTGTTGCTCGCCTTCTTCATCCTTGCCGTCCAACTTTTTGTCACGCTGATCGAGTTCAAGCTGACAACGCTCGCTGGCTTTATACTCATTCCCTTTGGCCTCTTCGGCAAATCCGCCTTCATGGCCGAACGCGTGCTCGGCAATGTCATTTCGTCGGGCATCAAGGTGCTGGTGCTGGCCGTCATCATCGGCATCGGTTCAACGCTTTTCTCAGAATTTACGGCGGGCTTTGGCGGCAATACGCCCACCATTGATCAAGCGATGGCGATTGTGCTTGCGGCACTTTCGTTGCTAGGTCTCGGTATCTTCGGTCCCGGCATCGCCAATGGACTTGTATCAGGTGGTCCGCAGTTGGGAGCTGGCAGTGCTGTTGGCACTGGCCTTGCTGCGGGTGGCGTCGTTGCGGTCGCAGCCGCAGGTATGGGAGGTGTGTCTGCCGCAGGTTCTGCACTTGCTTCGGGAACGGCAGCTGCTGCACGCGGCGGAGCCACCCTCGCTGGAAGTGCCGCCACCTCCTACAGCCTTGGAGCCGCTGGCCAGTCTGGTCTCAAAGGTGTGGGCGGAGGTTTAGGTGGCATGGTGCGTGCCGCTGGTAGTGCAATGATTTCGCCATTGAAGCGCGCATCCGCAAGTGTGCAATCGAGTTTCAGCGCTGGCGGTCGCGCGGTTGAGGAGACAGGTGGCATGTCTTCCTCCGGTTCAATTGGTGGCGGAACCACGTCTTCTGATCCAGCCCCCGCCTGGGCCAAGCGCATGAAGCGCGGCCAAGCCATGAGCCATGGTGTCAGCACGGCGGCTCACGCCATCCGCAGCGGCGATGCCCACGGTGGAGGCTCTTCCGTCAATCTTTCAGAAAGGGATCGCTGATGTTCAAACGCCCATCAACCCATTATGGCAAAATGCCAGAACCCGTAACACCTTATCAGCGCGCAGCCCAGGTCTGGGATGACCGCATCGGTTCGGCCCGCGTCCAAGCCAGGAACTGGCGTCTCATGGCCTTTGCTTCGCTTGTGCTCGCAGGCGGCTTTGCGACGGCCCTCATTTGGCAATCATTGCGAGGAACGGTCGTGCCTTGGGTGGTACAAGTGGACCGGCTCGGCCAAGCGCAGGCTGTGGCCCCTGCAGTTGCCGACTTTCGCCCCACCGATCCGCAGATTGCTTTTCATCTCGCGCGCTTTATCGAGCAGGTCCGTGCCATTCCAGCTGATGCCATCATTGTCCGTCAAAACTGGCTCCGCGCTTATGAGTTCACCACAGATCGCGGAGCGACGGCACTCAATGACTTTGCCCGCGTCAACGATCCCTTCGCCAAAGTTGGCAAGCAGCAGATCGCGGTTGAGGTGTCGAGCGTGATCCGTGCCTCTCCGGATAGTTTCCGCGTTGCCTGGGTCGAGCGCTCCTATGAGAATGGCAAGCTTTCTATCACCGCGCGCTGGACCGCCATTCTCACCATCGTCGTCGAGGCACCGCGCAATGCCGAAAGGCTCCGCGCCAACCCACTCGGCATTTACGTCAACGCCATCAACTGGTCCCGGGAGCTTGGACAATGACACACCCTTACAAACTCATCCTCACCACCCTACTTCTCTCCGCAACTGCACTTGCTGGCTGTACGTCGCACCGGAAGCCACCGGAGATTTCTTACGACAATGCGGCACCCGCTGTTGAGAGCTTCGATCCACCATCACCCGTCGAAGTGGTCGAGCTGTCAAAACCCCTGCCGCTCCCCGGCCAATTAAAGCCGGTCGCCAAATCCCGCAAAAAATCGGATGCGGTTGAGCCGACGGTTCGTGTGGCGGATGCAAATGCATTGGCGCGCATCCAGCCGGTGCGTGACGGTTTCATCAATGCGATGCAGGTCTATCCCTTCACACAAGGTGCGCTCTATCAAGTCTATACCGCTGTCGGTCAGATCACTGACATCGCATTGCAGCCGGGTGAACAACTTGTAGGGTCCGGCCCCGTCGCCGCCGGTGATACCGTGCGCTGGATTATTGGCGACACCGAAAGCGGTTCGGGCCAGACGCGACAGGTTCATATCCTCGTCAAACCCACACGCGTTGACCTCACAACCAACCTCGTCATCAATACAAATGTCCGCACCTACTATCTCGAGCTGCGCTCAACGGGGGCGACATATATGGCCTCGGTCTCTTGGCAATATCCTGAGGATCAGCTTATCGCTCTGCGCCGCCAGAATGCGCAGGCCGAAGCGGCCCAACCCATCGCCACTGATGTTGACCTCGCGCGTGTCAATTTTCGATACGCAATTGAAGGTGACCGTGCAGCGTGGCGGCCCTTGCGCGCCTATGATGACGGCCGTCAGGTCTTCATCGAGTTTCCGCGCGGCATTGGACAGGGCGAGATGCCGCCGCTGTTCATCGTTGGGCCGGAAGGTGAACCTTCCGAACTCGTCAACTACCGCATTCGCGGCCATCATATGATTGTTGATCGACTTTTTGCGGCAGCTGAGCTGCGGCTTGGTTCCAGCAAGGCCCAGAAGCGCGTGCGGATCGTGCGCACAGATGGAAAGCCAGCGTCATGAGCGATCCCTACACCGCTACAGGACAAATAAGAACCGAGCCTGCTGAAGATACAGAAAAGCCGATGCGCCTGCGCGGTGATGCGCCTCGCGTCACGCGTCTGTCGCGCAAGGTGCTGGCGGGACTGGGAGGTGTCACAAGCCTCGTGTTGGGTGGCGCGTTGATCTATGCCTTACAAACGCGTGATACAAACAAAACTGGGGACGAACTGTTTTCGACAGAGAACCGTGCGACTGCTGATGGTCTGGTTGGCCTCCCAAAAGATTATAGCAGTATACCGAAGCTCGGGCCTCCGCTTCCCGGCGATCTTGGCCGACCCATTCTCGAAGCGCAAAAGCGGGGGATGCCAATTCCAAATCCCAACATCGTGCCACCTGATCCCGCGATTAGCGCCGAAGAGCAGCGGCGGTTGCAAGAAGTCGAAGCAGCGCGGATGAGCAAACTCTTCGCAGCAACAGAGGCTCGGAATCTGTCGCCCGTTTTACAAGGTACAGCACCTATGGCAGCGCCAATGCCCGATCTGGCGTCACTTGGCCTGGCACCACCACCTGCTGCACCAACCGCACAGGACAAGCAGGTTGCCTTTCTGAATGCCAATGTTGATCGCAAGACCGTCGCAACCGACCGCGTGGCAGCGCCCGCTTCGCCTTATGTACTGCAGTCGGGGGCGGTGATTGCTGCAGCACTCATTACTGGCATCCGCTCCGATCTTCCGGGCCAGATCACGGCACAGGTGACTGAACATGTCTATGACAGCCCGACCGGTAGCATTCTGATTGTACCACAGGGGACGCGCATCATTGGTCAATACGACAACAATGTGCAGTTTGGCCAAAACCGTGTGCTCCTCGTCTGGAACCGCCTGATTTTTCCCAATGGCCGATCCATCGTGCTTGAGCGTCAGCCCGGTGCTGATGCGGAAGGCTATGCCGGATTGCAAGATGGCGTCGACTATCACTGGTGGGATCTCGCCAAGGCTGCTGGATTGTCCACTCTGCTCAGTATCGGCGCGGAGCTTAGCGCGAGTGATGATGACCGGCTGATCAGTGCCATCCGCAACGGTGCCCAGGACACGATCAACGACGCAGGTCAGCAGATCGTGCGGCGCCAGCTTAATGTCGCGCCGACACTGACTGTCCGGCCAGGATTTCCAGTTCGCATTATAGTAGCCCGCGACCTCGTCCTCGAACCTTATGGAGGCTGACCCATGTCAAAACTGAAACTCGGACCACTGGAAAATGACAAGCCGGTCAAGATGTCGGTTGAACTGTCGGCTGCAACACATCGTGACTTGCTCGCATATGCCGAGACTCTTGGAAAAGAAACAGGGCAGAATATTGGCGAACCTGCAAAATTGATTGCGCCGATGATTGAACGCTTCATGGCATCAGATCGCGGGTTTGCGAAGTTGCGCCGGGAACGACCATTGAAACACTCAGCATCAGTATTGCCTAAATTGCCGAAGTAGCGGAAATAGGCAACATCAAGACTCGAAGGGCGAGACGCAAAAATCTGCAAAATGCAGGATTGTCAATGCGTAGAAACCTGACTCCAAGGAAGGGCAGTATCTCACTTTGAAGCTTTCCATAATCAACTCCTGGAAATGACGCTGCGAGTGTGACTTCACTTGTAAGTGCAATACCCCCTTCCGAACGCAACCACTTGCATCAAGTTATCTCGCCCATCCTTGAAACGCTGGAATTTGGGACGGATTCCTCCTTGCCTCATTCTAAAGGGGCAAAGTGTCTACAAATCTAGGGGCTATTCATTCCTTGAGCTCGCAACAGTCCTACGTTTCGATGGCCCCACAGCCATCAGGACTTTGCTGAAATATTGAATGAGAAAACCACGCATTGTCTTCAAAAGCCCGATTTAACTTGTCTTTACAGCTTTTCACTTGGAACCTCCTGTTGCTCAAACAGGCAAAAGCGAACTAGGATGCAAGGTGAAATTGCAAATCAGTTGCAACATACTCAAGACCACAAGAATATCAAATAAATGCAAAAGCTAGAGAATAATGCGCTTCACGGTCTGAGAGACAACCACAAGCGTGGAAATGTAGCCGCATTCCTAGAGGCGCGAACACTTCCCGAAAGTAGTCTTTCGGTCGTTTCTGCTTACTTCACGATTTACGCATATCATGCCCTCAAGGGCAAATTGGATTCTATCAAGCATCTCCGTTTCCTTTTCGGCGAGCCGCGTTTTATTTCTTCGCTTGATCCCGAAAAAACCGAACGTAAGGCATTTCGCATTGAAGACGATGGTTTGGAGCTATCGAATAGGCTTCAACAACGGAAGATTGCCACTGAATGTTATAACTGGCTGAAGGAGAAGGTCGAGATCAAGTCAATAAGGCAGGCCAATCTCCTACATGGTAAGCTCTATCACATCGAAGATGGTCGGCGGGAACACGCACTGCTGGGAAGTTCCAACTTCACACGGCGCGGGCTAGGTTTGTCACAAACATCGAACATTGAACTTAACCTCATTGTTGATAGTGATAGAGACAGAATTGAACTTAAGCAGTGGTTCGACGAAATTTGGTCAGACGACCATTTGGTTACAGATGTAAAGGCGGATGTCCTTCGATATCTTGAACAGCTCTACGTCAGTCACTCTCCCGAATTTGTCTACTTCAAGACCCTTTTTCACGTCTTTGACAAATTCATTTCTGGTCAAGATGACGAGGACGCACCATTCGGCGGGATCGACATCGTCGACACAGAAATCTGGCGTTCACTGTTCGATTTTCAAAAGGACGGTGTGAAAGGCGCGATCCATAAGATCAATGCCCACAACGGTTGCATTTTGGCGGACAGTGTAGGGCTTGGAAAAACCTATTCGGCATTAGCGGTGATCAAGTACTTTGAACTTAGAAATCAAAAAGCACTTGTCCTTTGCCCAAAGAAATTGCGCGACAACTGGACGACATTCTTAGCGCAGAACAACAGCGAGTTAAATCCCTTCCTGAAAGACCGCTTCGCATACACGGTCCTTTCGCATACTGATTTATCGCGCTCAAGCGGAAGAGTGGATAGTGTTGACCTTTCCATGATCAACTGGGGCAACTACGACCTTGTCGTCATTGATGAATCCCACAACTTCCGCAACAATACAAAGGGCAAGCGTGACGAGGAAGGCAATATCGTCAGCAAAAGCCGTTACGAACGATTGATGGAAGACATCATCCAGTCGGGTGTTAAGACCAAGGTGCTACTTTTGTCAGCCACTCCGGTCAACAACGACTTGAAAGACCTACGCAACCAGATTTATTTTGTGACTGAAGGCCGTGACAGCGAATTTGCTGGCGACCTTGGAATTGCGAGCATCAAGGAAACACTGGGGACGGCGCAAAAGACATTCATGGAATGGGCGCGGCGAACCTCAAACAGAGATGCACGCGATTTGATGGACAGGCTTTCACCAGCGTTTTTTACGCTTCTTGACCAGCTCACAATCGCGCGATCAAGAAGCCACATCCAGCGCTACTATCGGGAGTCATTGGCGGCAATTGGCAAGTTTCCGAAGCGGTTAAAACCGATTTCCATCTATTCGGAAATTGACACGCAAGGTCGCTTTCTATCCTACGATTTACTCAACGATAGAATCTCAAACTACAAGCTATCGCTTTTCAATCCATCTGCCTACGTTCGAGAGGAATTCCTAGGGCATTATGAGGAAAGAAAGGTCCGCAACTTTTCGCAAAGTGTGCGCGAACATTTCCTTATTGGCATGATGAAGGTGAACTTCCTCAAGCGGCTCGAAAGCTCGGTTCATGCTTTTGCAATTACTATGGACAGGACGGTTGTAAAGATTGAGGAACTTGAAGCACGTTTGAAGGCCTTCAAGGCGCACAAGGACAAGGCTGGCCAGACCATTGAGTCTGATTTTTCGACGATGATTGATCTTGAAGACGAAGACCTCGTTGACGCATTTCAGATTGGTACAAAGCTCAAGTTTGAAATGGAACATCTCAAGATTGACGATTGGCTGAAATCATTGGCTGAAGACAAACAAGAGCTGGCTTCTCTCGCTGAAACTGCGAAATCCGTCACTATTGCCCGTGACGCCAAGTTGATTGAACTTAAGAAAATTATTGAACAAAAAATTCGCAACCCCAACAACAATACTAAGGGTGAAGCCAACAAAAAAGTCATTGTTTTTTGCGCCTTTGCAGACACCGCGAGTTATCTTTACGACGCGCTGGAGACTTGGGCGAGGGAACAACTTGGCGTTCACATTGCCCTTGTATCAGGCGGAACGCGCCCCAACAGGACGACCTTTGGCAAGGTAGATTTCAGCCACATCCTTACGAACTTTGCACCACGTGCGAAAAACCGCGCCAAGATGAAGTCTATGCCGCAGGATCAGGAAATTGACATTCTGATTGGCACTGACTGCATTTCAGAAGGGCAAAACCTTCAAGACTGCGATTTGCTGGTCAACTACGACATCCATTGGAACCCTGTCCGGATCATCCAGCGCTTTGGCCGTATTGACCGCATTGGAAGCCTCAACAACACAATCCAACTTGTGAACTTTTGGCCGACACCTGACCTCAACAAATACATCAATCTGAAGAACCGCGTCGAAGCACGTATGGCGCTGGTTGATCTTGCTGCAACCAATGAAGACAACGTTCTAGAAACCAAAGAGCTTGAAGAGCTTATCCAGAACGATTTGCGATATCGCGACAAGCAGCTTTTGCGTTTGCGCGATGAAGTCTTGGATTTGGAAGACTTCAATGAAACGGTAGCGCTCAATGAATTCACGCTGGATGACTTCCGCCGCGAACTTTCAAGCTACATTGAGTCAAACCGCAAAAGCCTCGAAGACGCTCCTATGGGGCTATATGCGGTTGTGCCAACACGCAAGGAATTCGCCATCATCAAGCCGGGTGTGGTCTATTGCCTGAAGCAAGTGGAACACCACCACACCACTGATGCCCTCAATCCGCTGCAACCCTACTTTCTGGTTTATGCCTTGGATGACGGCACTATCCGCTACAACTTCACAAGCCCCAAACAAATTCTGGAATTGCTTCGCGCTATTTGCCAAGGGCAGAATGCGCCGCACAAGGCGCTTTGCGATTCATTCGACATGGAAACCAAAGATGGTGCTGACATGAGCCGTTACTCTGGGCTGCTTTCTAAAGCCGTGTCAGCCATTTCCAAACAGGTACAACAGCGCAATGCCGCAGGACTGTTTGCAGGACGGGGTGGCAAACTTGTGAGTAGTAATCATATCGCCACGTCTGACGCAAACTTTGAACTCATCACATGGTTTGTCATCAAGGATGAGGGTTTAGCGCATGGCTGATAACACCCTCAAACTTGAAGAGCGCATCAAGCTATCATTGATGGCGCTCGACAAGAAGCCCCTTCAAGAGCATGCATCCAAACTGTTGAACATTTTGGGTTATCGCAGCCCGAAGACTCTGGACCACGACAGTTCACCCGCAGGATTTCTGAACCTCTTGGAAGCGACTGGGAATTTCAAAACCACTGAAAAGCTGAAAACCAATTTATGGAAACAGGCGCATTTCCTGTTCCAGCTCACCAACGATGAAATCCCCGCCTTGGGGTCTTTCACCCAAGATATGTTCCTATCGCCACAAGATTATCGACAATCGATTGTTGAGTCTTTTGTCTTCGTCGCACTTGATCTTGAAGACACGCATTGGACACGTGGCGATCTTGTCACCATCACGCGCGAAATCAATCGTGCCTTTCCCATGCCGACAATTCTGCTGTTCAGGGCGGGAAACCAGCTTTCGGTATGCGTGATTGATCGGCGGCAGCACAAACGTGATAACGCGCGGGACGTGATTGATAAACGCGTGTCTGTCATCAAGGACATTGACCTCACAAAGCCGCACCGTGGCCATGTGGATATTCTGGCCGATATCGCGCTGGAAAACATCAAGCTCAAAGGCAAAGGCACACCAACCAATTTCCGCGATCTCTATGATGCTTGGATTGAGCGACTATCTGCCCAAACTCTCAATAAGAAATTCTACGATGAGTTGGCCTATTGGTTCCTTTGGTCCGCTAAGGAAGTGACCTTCCCTACAGCGGCGCGAGAAAAAGACAAAGATGAACGCGCTAAGCAAAACCAGATCGCCACCATCCGCATGCTCACGCGACTTATCTTTGTGTGGTTCATCAAAGAGCGGAAGCTGGTTCCAGATGAATTTTTCGAATTGGACAAGCTCGCTGAACTGTTGAACGAGCGGCCAGAAACAAAGCGTGATTCCAGCACCTTCTACAAAGCAATACTGCAAAACTTGTTCTTCGCAACGCTGAACACTGAAAATCCAAGTGAGAGAGATTGGCGCACATCAGCAGACGGCAAAGGATTAGATGGTCACTATCTGGTTCACACCCGCTATCGCTACAAGTCAGAGTTTAAAGCCCCGGATGAAGCTTTGAAGCTTTTCCGCAAAGTGCCGTTCCTGAACGGTGGCTTGTTTGAATGTCTGGACCGAGAGGTTTCAGATCGTGACCTTGAGCGCAACGGAGATTTGAAGCGCCATGTGCTGCAAGAAGGCAAGCATCAGGTGATCCGCATCGACGGTTTTTCCGAGCGGCCTGACAATGCATTGCATGTGCCGAACAAGATTTTCTTTGCCGTGAATGAAGCGGTGGACCTCAATGATGATTACGCCACCAAAGGCAGGAAATACACCGCCCAAGGCCTGATCGAACTGTTCTCGCGCTACAAGTTTACGGTGGAAGAAAACACACCCGTTGAAGAAGAAGTGGCGCTGGACCCTGAACTGCTGGGCAAGGTGTTTGAAAACCTGCTCGCCAGTTACAACACCGATACCAAAACCACGGCTCGCAAAAAGTCCGGCTCATTCTACACCCCGCGTGAAGTGGTGGACTTCATGGTGGATGAGGCCCTGATCGCGCATTTCAGCCGTGCGCTCAATGCCAATGCAGAAAGGCCAGCGCCGCGTAAGCCTATCAATGAAAGCTTTGACCTTGGCCCAGCGTCAGGTGAGCTGGATTTGATACGCACCTCTAGGAGTGAACCAACAAATATCGAGCAGCGGGATTGGCGGTCACAGCTTGAGGCCTTGCTCAACCCTGCCGTCAAGCAAGGTAATCCTTTCACATCACGTGAAACTGACACGCTGATTTCCAGCATTGAAAATTTGCGTGCATTGGACCCTGCTTGCGGCTCCGGTGCTTTTCCCATGGGCCTGTTGCAGAAACTTATTCATGTTCTGGAACGTTTGGACCCTGACAATGAAAAGTGGAAGTGGCAGAACTTGAAGCCACTGCTGGATGAGCAAAAGGCGGCGGAAAGCAGGCCCATGGCGACCGACCGTGATGCCAAGCTGGACGAACTGGAACAAAGCATTGCCAAGCTCAATGCTGATTTTTCTGGCATCAATTTCCACAGCTATTCCCGCAAGCTCTACCTGATTGAGAAGTGCATTTACGGTGTCGATATTCAGCCCATCGCCGTGCAAATCGCCAAGCTGCGTTTTTTCATCTCACTCATTGTCAGCCAGAAGATTGACACGAATGTTGCCAACAGCAACATCACCGCGTTGCCAAACCTTGAAACCAAATTGGTTGCAGCAAACAGCTTGATTCCGATTGAGCGGACAGAGCAGTCAGACCTGTTTCGCAACAAAGCAGTGGAGGCGAAAGAGCGCGAACTCTCGGCCATGCAGGCCAGATATTTTGGCGCGCGCACAGTGAAGACCAAACGCAAGCGCCGCGATGCCATCAACAATCTGCGGGATGAATTGGCGGAATTGTTGAAGAGGGACATCAGCCTGCCCGAAGCCGACGCCAAGAAAATGGCGGCATGGGACCAGTTTGACCAGAACAGTGCGGCACCGTTTTTTGATCCTGAATGGATGTTCGGCCTCACCTCGAAGTTTGACATCACCATTGGCAACCCTCCTTACGTGCGGCAGGAAGAAATCAAGGACCAGAAACCTGAGCTGGAAAAACATTACAAGGGCAGCAAGGCATTGCCCGGCTCCTACAGTGGCACGGCAGACCTTTATGTGTATTTCATCCAACGTTCCATTGAGCTGTTGAACCCCGGCGGGGCCTTTGCCTTCATCACCTCAAACAAGTGGTATCGCGCAAAATATGGCACCAACTTGCGCGGCTGGTTGAACCGGCAGGCCGAGATAAAAACCATCATTGATTTTGGCGATGCTGATGTGTTTGACGCCATTGCCTACCCCACCATTATTGTAGCCACGCGGCAAGCAAGTGAAAACGCGGTGGCTTGGAATAAGAATGACGTCAGGGTGATGAACTGGCCGCAAGCTTTGACCAAAGAAGATGTGTCACACTTCCCCGATCATATGAAATCTCTGCACTTCACCATGCCACAAAAAGCTTTGGGTGCAGATGGCTGGCAGTTGGAACCACAAGTGAAGCGGCACTTGTTGGAACGCATCCGCGCCGCTGGCAAGCCCTTGGGCGAGTATGTCGAAGGGCGGTTTTATTATGGCATCAAGACGGGCTTCAACGAAGCGTTCGTCATTGATGGGCCGACCAAGGACAGGTTGATCGCCGAACACAAAAGTTCAGCAGAAATCATCAAACCTTTTCTAAGGGGACGAGACATCAAGCGTTGGGCTGTTCAGTCGGAGGACTGGTGGTTGATTTTCACGCGCCACGGAGTCGATATCAAAAAGTACCCTGCAATCAAACGTCATTTGGAACTACATCGCGAAGGATTGGAGACTAAACCAGAGTCTTGGAGTGATGACAAAGATGGTGAGTGGAAAGGCCGTAAAGCTGGTCCCTACAAATGGTATGAGATTCAGGATAATATCGCTTATTGGGAAGAATTCCAGAAACCAAAAATATTTGTTCCTGCCATCCAAAATAAAGTTGACTATACCCCGACTCAATGATTACCCGAAATAGGGGTTGCCAGAAACGCTGGAAGCGATTCTGATCGGGGCATGATTCGTCCAGGTTTTCTCAGCGCAGATGAACGCAGCGAACTTCGGTCGCTGGCGCGGGATGGGGCGAGC
>JANOVS010000017.1:0-1908 GCA_031417515.1 Hyphomicrobiales bacterium | reverse complement strand
GGGCGCAGCGCCGCGCCACGTTTACCGTGAGCGGACTGGCGGCGGTGGCCAAGACGTTCCGGATGGTGCTGTGATGACCGGGAATCCGGCCCGGCTGGTCGAAGAAGGGAGAACAACCCCGTGAACGGCGCGCAGATGCTCTCTCACGATTGGTTTCCCCAGCCTTTGCCGGCCAACGTCGAGATCGGCGAGCGCAGTTGGTGTTACAGTTCATTCGCCTTTTTGCATTATCGGAGCCAGCGCCCGTGCGGTGTGCGCGTCGGTCACGACAGCGGGATTTATCACGGGACTTTTTTTGAGCTTGGTCCGGATGGCGAAGTGGAAATCGGCAACTACGCCACGCTCGTCGGTGCGATCATCTCAACCAACGCGCGCATTGTCATTGGCGATTACACCTTTGTTTCGCATGAAGTGGTACTGGCGGATTCAATGGCGGCGAGGCCGTTTGAAAAGGGTTGCCAGCCGGAATCAGTGGACTCACTCACGACGATTGTCGTCGGTGAAAACGTTTGGGTTGGGGCGCGTGCCGTGTTGCTGTCAGGGGCTCGATTGGGCAATGGCGCCATTGTTGCCGCCGCCGCATGCGTGGATTTCGAAGTGCCTGCGCATGGAGTCGTCGCCGGCAACCCGGCCCGGATAGTGGGTTGGGCGAAGTAACCTTCGAGGGGCACAGTTCCCGCTCTCGTTGTGTCTCAAAGTAACTGTTGGTCGAAAAGGGCCGGGATGAGTGTGCGATTTGTGGTGGAAGAAAAACCGGCCTTTCAACCTTGCTGCTTTGGACATTAAACCTGACAGGCCCTTTCTCCTTTCCTTTCTGGCCCGGAGGCTGCCGGATTCTCGACCCGAACTCATCCGGCGCGTCCGGGCCGGCCAGTCATGGTTTCCGAACTTCCAGACGATAGAAAATACGGGGGGAAATCGTATCGGCCGCGTTGGTGACGCCTTGAACGGTCCAGGGTAAATCCGTGGCGCCAGCCATAGGCGCAAAGCCTTCGAGCAGATTTGTGCTGCACCACACACTGTAAACGCGACCGGAAACCGGGTTCCACCGCAGCACCCACGCCGAGGCGCCCGCCGCGGCATCCAGGGTCAAACGAAGCTGGCTCGCGGGATCGTTGGGGTTCAGCCCGGCGATGTAGGACTGCCAGAGCGCAATGCCATTGTTTCCCACCTGCGTGACGACGCTCTCGAAGTGGTTCGTAAAGCCGTACGTCGCGAGCCACCAATGCGGGGTGGGGTAATTCGTGGTGAAGATTTCTCCGAAATTCGCCTGCAAGCTGAGGTTGGTGTTTAGCACCACTGTGATCGGGTTGGTGGCGGCGGACAGAGCGCCGGCCCAGGCGGCGAATTGGTAATAGCTCGCGGGCGTGGCCATTACTTCCACTGACGTACCAGCGGTGTACGTGCCATTTGACGGAGTGACGGCGCCCCACGCCGGGTTGTTGACCGTGACCGTGAGTCCGACGTTGGTCGCCGCGGGACTGATCGTGAGACTGACGCTCCGGCTCGCGTCGCCCGCACCGGTCGTAAGGTTGGTGAAGCCGACCGCGTCGTTGTAGCTGCCGGCGGGGAGATTGCCAGCGTTCGCGTTGAGTGAGACGATGACGTTGGTGGCGGCGCCCGCCGCCAGGCTGCCGCCGGTAGCCGAGAGGCTCACCCAGTTCTGCGCCTTGCTGGCCACCCAGTTGAAGGTCGAGCCGCCGGAGTTGGTCAATGTGTAAATCTGGCTGTTCGGGCTGAAAGGCCCGCCGACCGTGCCGGAGGAATTCAAGCCGCCCGCCGGCGCTACCGCCAACTGGCCGGCGCTGTTGACGGTGAGACTGACGCTGCGGCTGGTGTTGCCGTTGCCGGTGCTGGTGTTGACGAAACTGAGGGCGTCCCAGTAGTTGCCGGTCGTCAGGTTGTTCG
>JANOVS010000016.1:0-1842 GCA_031417515.1 Hyphomicrobiales bacterium | reverse complement strand
GCCCACGCGCTATCCCTGCGGGTGCGCGCCACATCGGGCTCGTTGCGGGCACGCCACCACTCTAAAGCAAATATCATGTACCCGCAGATCGGCACAAGGACGCCGAAGTTAATCGTATGGACGGCGCCGAAATGGCGTGCTAATTCATAGTAATTGCTCACCCCCTGCCTTGCGCGGGTGCGGCGGTTTGACTCGGGGTGGCCGGCGTTGAGACTTTCTTAATTCTCTGATTCAAGCTCGGGATGACATCCGAGGCCCTCGATTCGCTCGACAAGGACGCTCTGATCGCGCTGGTGCTGGCGCAGGTCGAGCAGATCCGCCTGTTGACCGAGCAGAACGCTGCGCTGTCGGCCCGTGTCGCCGCCCTCGAGACGCGCCTCAAAATTCCGCCCAAGACGCCCGGCAACTCCTCGCTGCCGCCGTCGAAAGGCCAGAAGTCCGATCGCCCCGAGAAGGTCAAGAAGCGGCGCAAGGGCCGGCCGGGCACAGCCCGCGCGCTCGACCCCAACCCCGACCATATCAGCGATATCTTCGCCGAGGCCTGCACGAGGTGCGAGACGCAGGTCACCCCCGCCGACCAGCCCGATGTGCATTCCTACGACCACATCGATCTTCCCGTCATCAAGCCGGTGACGACCCGCATCAATCTGCACAGCGGTGACTGCCCCTGCTGTGGCGAACGTGTCGCCGCAGCCCCGCCCGCCGATAGGCCCGTGGGCAGCCCGTTCGGCCCCGGTATCGTGGCGCTCGTCATCTACCTGCACGTCTGCCAGATGGTCAGCTTCAACCGCCTGGTCGAAATGCTCAAAGGCCTGTTCGGCCTGACCATCTCCGAAGGCGCCATCGCCAACATGCTGGCCCGATCCGCCGCGCCGTTCGCCGTCGTTGGAAAACGCATCGAGGCCGAAGTCCGCGCCGCCCCGGTCGTCGCCTGCGACGAGACCTCGGCCCGCGTGCAAGGCGTCACCTGCTGGCAGTGGGTGTTTGGCACCGCAACGGCCGTCTTCCATCGGATCGCTGCCAGTCGCGGGGCCGCCGTGGTCACGGCCTTCCTCGAAGGCGCCCAACCAGAGGTCTGGGTCTCCGACCGCCTCGGCTCCCAGATGGGGCACGCCAAAGCTCATCAGGTCTGCCTGTCGCACCTGCTGCGAGACGCCCAGTTCGCCATCGACGCTGGGGATAAAGTGTTCGCGCCGGGCTTCAAGTTCCTGTTGAAACGCGCCTGCGCCATCGGCCGCCGCCGTGCCGATCTGACCGACGCCACGCTCAAAACCTACCAACGCGATCTCGAGCGGCGCCGCGACCGGTTGCTCGCGCTGGAGCCCGACAGCGTCGCCGGGCGCAAGCTTCAGCGCGGCGTCGCCAAGGTCCAGGACAAGCTGTTCGTGTTCGTCACGCGCCGTGACGTGCCGGCGACAAACAATGTGTCGGAGCGTCACCTGCGCCCATCCGTCATATTCCGCAAGGTCACCAACGGCTTCCGATCGGTATGGGGAGCCGAGGTCTATGCGGACATCTGCTCGATTGTCGCCACCGGTCGCCTCAATGGCAACACCGCACTCGACGCCATCCGCTCGGCCCTCGCCGGCCGCCCAATCCCGGTCACGGCCTCTCCCGCCCCGGGGTGAGCAATTACCATGTGGGAGCACCGCGTGACCAAGGAGCCGGAGCTCGAGCGCGATCATCTGCTCAAGGCCGCGGCCGCCATCGCGCATCTGACCGGCCGCCGCCCGGTGGGCTCGCGCAGCTGGCACACGCAGTCGCTGCTGAAAGCCGAGGGCTTCATCTACAATTCCCACGGCAGCGAGACGCACGGGCCCTGCTACATGCGCGACGAGAGCG